>NZ_DASPHO010000454.1:0-25229 GCF_035629615.1 Hyalangium sp.
GGTGGAGGCTCCCTGGGTCTGGGATCCGAACCGGGACGGCGTGCTGGATGAGAGGGAGCCCCTGGGTGAGGGCATCACGGTGTGCATCCTCGACAGCGGCCTCGACCTGGCCCACCCGGAGTTCGCGGGCATCGTCGTGGAGGGCAAGGACTTCGTGGATGGCGACACCGAGGCCTGGGACCGGAGTGGGGACAGCTGGGGCGAGGGCCATGGCACGCACGTGGCGGGCATCATCGCCGCGCAGCTCGGCTCGGGCGGCAGCAACGTGAGCCCGGGCATGGATGCCCAGGGTGTGGCGGGTGTGGCCCCTGGCGCCCGGCTGCTCATTGCCCGCGTGCTGAACACGCAGGGCGTTGCCTGGTCCAGCGCCATCATCGCCGGCCTCGAGTGGTGCCAGGACAGGGGGGCTCAGGTTGCCTCGCTGTCGCTGGGGGGCACCCAGGATGGCCGCGTGGAGCGCGAGGCGTTCCAGGCCGCCGCGGCCCAGGGCCTGCTCGTCGTCGCCGCCGCGGGCAACGGTGGCGGCGCCATGGACTACCCGGCCGCGTACCCCACGGTGCTCGCGGTGGGCGCGCTGGATCAGTCCATGCGCCGGGCGTCATTCTCCGCCCGCGGCAACAACCTGTCGCTGATGGCGCCGGGCGTGGACGTGCTCTCCACCTTCCTCCACGATCAGGGCACCATCTCCCAGGTGGAGCTGGGAGACATCCCCTATGCCTCGCGCCCCGTCTACCTGACGCCCCCGGGCAAGCTCGTGGGTCGGCTCGTGGACTGCGGCGTGGGGGACTCGACGAGCTCGTGTCCCCAGTCCTCGTGTGATGGCTTCGTCGCGTACGTGAATCGCAGCCTCACGGTGCCCCTGCACCTCCAGATCACCCACGTGATGAAGCAGGGGGCACGGGCCGTCATCATCGGGGACCTTCCTCGGGAGGGTGGGCTGTCGGACCTCTCCGTGGGCCGGCGGGGGCACTGGGTGCCAGCGGCCGTGGTGAGCCACGAGACAGGGGAGGCGATGCGCCGGATGATGGGCTTCACCGCGCACGTGACGCTGCACCCGACGGACTATGCGTTTGCCTCGGGCACCTCCATGGCGGCACCCCACGTGACGGGCGTGGCGGCCATCGTCTGGAGCGCGCGCCCCACGCTCACCGCGGCCCAGGTGCGTGAGCTGCTGGAGGCCAGCGCGAAGGACCTGGGAGCGCCCGGCAAGGACCGGGACTCCGGCCACGGGCTGGTGCAGGCCCAGGCGGCGATCGAAGCGCTCGAACGGCTCCAGTAACACGGGTAGAAGAAGGCATGCTCAAGCCAGGCCTCCCCATCGCGGCTGCCTTCCTCCTCGCCACGGGCTGCGCCTCGGGAGCGGGGACGCAGCGCCTGGAGCGTGAGGGCAATGCCAGCCTCACGGGCGTCGTCGTGGCTCCCCCCAGCGCGGTGAGGCAAGGGAGCACCTCCTGCGCCGGGGTGAGGGTTCATGTGGCCCACATCAGCGAGCCCACGCGTCCGCTGGGCACGCCCATGGTGAAGCAGAGCCGGGGGCGCTGCCTGTACGTGGTCTCCAATCTGCCCAGCGATGCCGAGCTGCTGCTGGAGGTGAGCCTGGCGTCGAGCTGGCGCTGCGAAGAGGGACAGGCCCCGACACTCAAGCCCAAGCCTGGGGCCTTCAAGCTGCGCGACTACGAGACGGCCACGCGGGACTTCCGCGCCCTGTGTGACTAGCCCGAGCGCGCTGCTGGCTTGCTCGGCTGCTTGCCCCTCTTCCCTACGGGAAACCCCTCAGGCTACTCCAGCCCTGCTCTGGCAACCGTGAGGCGACGCCTGCCTGAAGGGGAGCCCGCACGGAGGGTGGATTGATTCCCTGCCCCCAGGCACGGCAATCTGCTGCCAGACGACAAGGCCTCTTCCCCCTGTTGCTTCCGTCCCGCCCTTGTCGCAGGAGCTTATAGCGCTATGAACGCGAACCGTCTGAGTGCCCGCCTGGCAGCACTGCTCGTGGTGGGACTGATGGCTGGTGCGTGCGAGAACGAGGAGCCCTTTCCCTCCTTCGACGAGCTCGACGAGCTGAAGCTGCTGCACAGCATGCCGCAGCGGCCTCCGGCGGATCCCACGAACCGCTTCGCGGACAACACCCAAGCGGCGGCGCTGGGCAACAGGCTGTTCCATGATCCGAAGCTGTCGAGCTGCGGCACGGTGTCGTGCAAGAGCTGCCATGACGGCGATGGGCGCACGGTGGCGACGGCCCTGGCGGACGGCTGCAACGGCAACGTCACGGGCCGCAACCCGCCCACCATCCTCAACGCGGACTACAATCGCTGGTTCATGTCGGACGGGCGCGCGGACCGGCTGTGGAACCAGGCCATCCTGCCGATGACGAGCCCCGTCGAGATGGACTCGAACGCCACCATCATCCGGGCGCAGCTCAACGCGGAGTACCACAGCTCGTACGCGGAGGTCTTCACCAAGACGCCGGACGAGACGGGGGATGACGAGCTGCTGGCCAACGTGGGCAAGCTGATGCAGGCCTACGAGCGCACGGTGAACCGCCGGCGCTCGCCGTTCGACGAGGACGTGAAGCGCTTCATCTCGGTGGCCGAGGTGAGCGTGGTGGAGGCGACGAAGGACCCGGCGTACCTGGGGCTGAAGACGTACTTCCGCAAGGGCCAGTGCATCGTCTGTCACAAGGGCGTGGCGATGACCGACCACCTCTTCCATAACATCGGCGTGAAGGACGGCAGTGCGGGAGCCGAGGGGCAGACGGCGGCAGTCGAGGCGATGCTGGACTGGAAGTTCAACGCGGCGGGCCCCTTCAGCGACGCGCCAAACGGGACGGACGCGCAGCGGCTGGCCTCGGTGCGCGCGACGCTGGTGGAGAAGCGCGCGGAGATGGTGGGCGCCTACAAGACGCCCACGCTGCGCAACATCGCCCTGACGGCTCCCTACATGCACACGGGCGAGGTGGCGACGCTGGCGGATGTCGTCGAGTTCTACGACAAGGGTGGCGACGAGAATGGGTCGTTCACGGGCACGAGGACGGAGACCATCAAGAAGCTGGAGCTCGAGCCTGCGGAGAAGGAAGCGCTCGTCAAGCTGCTCGAGTTGATGACGGGCGAGCCCTGATCGCCGCGCTCGAGGCGGGGCGCTGAGGGGAGACTGTCAGCGCCTCGATGAGCTCGGGAGCGTGCGGAGCCGCCTCACCCGCCTCGGAGGGCGGTGCGCACCTCGTGCCCGAGCGCGGGATCATCCGCAAGCGAGAACTGCTCGGGGAGCCGGGCCAGGGCCCGCGTCACCCGGACGCGCCAGGAGGCATGCGCCTGCAGGCTGATGAGGCCGAGCCGATGCAGGAAGTGCCCCCAGGGCAGCAGGGCCGCGGTGACGGCGGCCTCGGCATGCGGGTGGCGGTAGCGGCTGTCGGAGCCAGGGCGTGCCCACTCTCGCAGCACCCACTCCGCTGGGAGCAGCAGGGCCGCAGGCTTGCGCGCTGGCTCGCGCGGCGCACGCACTCCCCGCGGCACCTCGGGCAGCAGCAGCAACAGCCAGGGGTGCAGGAGCTGGGTGCGCCCCAGGGGCCAGCCGTGACGCGTGCGCAGCTCCTGCTCAAAGGCCAGGACCAGCCCCTGTTGCTCGAGGTGGAGCTGCTCCGCGGAGAGCCGAGCCCAGCTCTCGGGATCGCCGTTCCACGTCCACGTCCCCGTACGGTAGGAGCAGGCACGCTTGAGCCACCCAGAGGCCAGGGGACCGAGGGGCTCGAGCTGCTCACGGCACCAGCCCTCGCCAGCGGGCAGCCCCCTCAGGAGTGCCGCGTCCAGCACGGTGTACACGGCGCGCTGGGCGAAGTCCTCCACGTCCCACCCGAAGAGCCGAGGACTGTCGCGCACGCCCGGCCAGGCGGCCGTGAGGCCCGCGAGCGCCGCATCCACCTGGCCGCGATAGAGGCACCACTCGGCGAGCTTCAGCAGAGGGACGGTGTGTCCCCTCCAGGCAGCCAGCCCGAGCAGAGCCCCCTGAACGTCCGCGCCGGGGCGCCCCAGGGCACACTCCACGCGCCAGCCCAGCACCGCGGGTTCGGCCCGGTAGGCATGCGGAGCATGGGCCTCCCAGGTGGCGAGGACGGCCTCGAGCTCGGTGGTCCGGCCGGCCTCGCGCAGCAGGCTCCGGAGCTTGCGGCCCAGCTCCAGCGCGTCCTCCGCATCGAAGCGCGGATCGGCGGCCACCTCACGGGCCAGCACGAGCCTCAGCTCCAGCGGCGCGGACACGAAGCACTCATGGAAGCTGCGCGGGAGCCCGGCCCCGGCTTCTCCCTCGGGGGGTTGCCAGCAGCGCGGGACATACCGCCGCCATACTTCGAGCACGCCTCCCACGAGCACGGAGGCGGAGACACCTGGCGCCGCCCCCCGCTGCACCCAGGAAGCGGCGAGCGCCAGGGCTTCCGCATGTCCCAAGGCTTGCCTCAGGCGCGCTGCATCCACGGCCACACCGTGGCGGCGCAGGGCCCGGAGGAGCGCCTCCGTGGAGGGGCCCTCACCGTCACGCTCGCGTCGTGTCTCGTCGAGTCGCTCTTCGCCTCTCATGCACTCGCCGTTGAGGCCTCCCCACCCATAGGGTAGTGCCACGGCGACGCCACGTAAAGCGTAGTGCTCGGAGTTACACCCCGAGCGGATCTGCCGCACCGCGTCCTGGAGGTGCAGTGCAGGGGTGCTGAGCCTGCCTCAGCGAACCAGGTGGAACCCCGTCTGCCGCTGCCAGGCCCAGCGCACACGGCCGCTCGCGTCGATGATGACGTCCTCTTCCTGCGCCGAGCGCACGCGCTGCCCGCCCCACTCTGGCACGGGCGAGGTGGCCTGGAGTTCCACCGAGTACCACATGCTTGGGATGATCGTGTGGTCCCCGTTGCCCGGCACGCCCTCCTGCCGATCCCACAGCCCGATGATGGCACCCGCGCCGTGCCCGTTGAGCCCCACGGGGTGCGAGTAGACCGTGCCGTCGATGCCCTCCTGCTTCATCCGCCCGAGCACCGTGCGCAGCACCTCGTTGCCCGTCCGGCCGGGCCGCAGCTCCTCCACCACCAGATCCTGCAGCCGGTTAGAGCGCGCCAGCGCCTGCTTCAGCCCTGCGGGCACATCCGTCTCGCCCTCGCGCAGCACGTAGCCCATGTGCTGCGTGTCCGTGTTGAGCCTCAGCGCGGTGATGCCGAAGTCACAGTGCAGCACGTCCCCACGCTGGATGATCGGGTCCTCCCCGAGCTGCTGCTCCGTTGCCCCCTGGCGCTGCACGCTCACCATGGGGTGGAACCACGTCTCCAGGCCCAGGTCGTTCAAGCGCTGGCTCATCCACCACTCCACGTCATTGACGCGGGTGACGCCTGGGGTAATGACCGTGTTGGAGAACGCCGTCCCGATGATGTCCCAGGCGAGCTTGTTCTCCTCCGCGAAGAAGCGCTCCTCGTCCCCGCTGCGCCACGCCAACAGGTCCACCGGCAGCCCGCCGGAGGGCTTGAGACGCGCTGTCCACTCCGGGCCCAGCGCCTCCGTCATGCCCTCGTACTCGCCATGCGTGAGCCCGTCCGCGAAGGCGAAGGTGCGCGACACGTTGATGGCGACGGACTTCGGCTGGCGCTCCTCGAGCACCTGCTTGAGCATCTGCCACTGCTCCGGCCCCCACGGCTCGGCGGTCCGCACCGTCCCTCCCCCGTCCACCTCTCGCGCCATGCGCCGAGGCTCGTAGAGCCCGCCCTGCGCTCCACCTCCCAAGGTGAGGCGCACCACGCCCTTGTCCGGCCCCATGTCGTGGAAGACGAAGAGGGTGCGCCGCCGCGCCGCGAACGTCCTGCCAGAGACGAGCGCCTTGAAGACAGGGTCCTCGTTGTACTCGCGCATCGCCACCACCCACAGCTCCACGCCGTGCTGGCGCATGAGCTTGGGCAGAGCCACCTCCAGCCGCTCCTTCAGCCAGGCCTGCTGGCGATCCACTTGTTGGCGGAGCGTGCCGAAGGGGCGCTGGGGCCCAGCACGCTCGGAGTGGGGGGGCTGCGCTCCCAGGGTGGCGCAAGCGGTGGACAGCAACAACGAAGCGAGGAAGAGGACGTGGAGAGACGTACGCATGGCCGCGCAGCATCGCACGGCCGCGAGGCGGCTACCGCCCGGTGGGCACCGGCATGAGCGCCGAGGCGTCCACTCCCTCACCCGTGCCACAGCCGTCCGGAGCGCACTCCTGACCGCCGGCGCACGAACCACAGTCGAGCAACCCACCGCACCCGTCCGGAACCACGCCACACGCATCGTGCTGCCCCACGCACGTGGCCGGGATGCAACCGTGGCCGGGCAGGTATCGCTCGGTGCTGGCGAGCGTCCCGCCAGCATCATTGAACCCACCCACCAGCAACACCTCGCCGCCAGGCAGCCGCACCACCCCCGCGCCACGGCGCGGGACCTTGAGCGACGTCACCAGGCTCCAGGTGCTCGTGGCCGGATCGAAGCGCTCCGCAGCGGCGAGCGTCCCCGAGGCGAAGTGGTAGCCGCCCACCACCAGCACCGCTCCATCCGCGGTAACCACCGCGCCGTGGCTCTCACGCGGCATGTGCGGAGGAGCGACGAGCGTCCACGCGTCCGTGGCCGGATCGAACAGCTCCGCAGTCTCCGCCGCGCGAGAGGTGCTGCCCCCCACCACCAGCACACGCCCATCCGCCAGCCGCGTCACGGTGTGCCCCGAACGGTGCGTCCCCGCCGCGCCACCCGCGGAACCCGCCTTCGCCCAGCGGCCCGTGGACGGATCGAACAGCTCCGCCTGCATGCCGCTCACGAAGAGCACCCGCCCGTCCTGCAGCACCGCCGCCGCCTGCGCGCCGCTGTGGCCCCAGCTCGGGGCCTCCGCGGGCGCCCACATGCCCGTGGCCGGATCGAACAGCTCAGCCGAGCGGAGCTGACGCCGATCCAGGTCCGAGCCGCCCACCACCAGCACGCGCCCGTCCGCCAGCAGCACTGCGGTTGGATCGATGCGCGGCACCAACATGGGCGCCGCCAGCGTCCACTCGCCCGTGGCCGGGTCCAGGAGCTCGACGCTCGCCAGCATGCCGACGAGCTGCTGGGGAGAACCGCCCGCCACCAGCACGCGCCCGTCGGGCAGCGTCACCGCGGCATGGTTGCGCCGCGCCCCCTTGAGCGAGCCTGTGGAGCTCCACTGGCCCGTGGCCGGATCGAACACCTCGCACGAGGAGAGCGTGCGGGTGCCGTCATGGCCTCCCGCCGCGAGCACGCGCCCATCCGCCAGCTGCACGAAAGGCAACAGCCGCCGGGGCGTGCCCAGCGGCTGTCCCACCTGTCCGGAGACAGGCTCCTCCGGCGCGGGACCGGAGCTGCAAGAGAACACCGCGGTAAAGAGAATCGCCGTAATGAAGGACGTCGAAAACCGATGCATGACCCCACCTGCCCGCTACGTCGAGGGGGGTTCGTGTACCCTGACGGTCTGACATGCTTGCCGGTCGACTCTTGAGTGATTCCCGAGGGTTGAGGCGACATCGCACCACCTCTGGGCAAACGCTCTATGGTGGACTGAGCAGGCGTCGGCCGGAGGCCGTGCCACCGGCGCGAGGATGGATGCGCACATGAGCGCAGAGGACGGGGAGCAGGAACTCCGAGAGCGGGTGCGGAAGCTCGAGACGCTCGTCGCGACGCTCGAGGAGCGGCTCCATCAGTTGGAGGTGAAAGGTCCGGCCGAGGCTCCCGCGCCTGCAGCCCCGCCCGTCCCACTACCGCCTGCGACGGCCTCTCCCGCGCCGACAGAGCGCGCGGATCTGGAGGCGCACCTCGGCACCTACTGGTTGAGTCGCGTGGGCATCGTGGCCCTCATCACGGGCCTCGCGTACCTCATCACCTGGCGCTTCGGAGAGCTGGGGATGTTCGCGCGGGTGGGGCTGGGCTATCTGCTGAGTGCCGGGCTGGGCGCATTTGGGCTCTGGCTGTCTCGGCGCTACTCGCTCTTCGGCCGCATCCTCTTCGGCGGCGGGCTCGCGCTGGCCTACTTCGTCACCTACGCGCTGCACTTCATTCCCTCGGTGCGCGTCATCGACAGCCAGGCGCTCGCGCTGGTGCTGCTCGCGGGGCTCGTGGTGGGCATCGTCGTCATCGCCCACCGGATGCACTCGGAGACGGTGGCGGGGATTGCCCTGTTCCTCGGACTGCACACGGGGATGCTGAGCGACATCACCGCCTTCACCCTGCTGTCCACCACCCTGCTGGCGGCGGGCGCGCTGTTCTTCCTGGTGCAGAACCGCTGGGTCATCGTCCCCCTGTCGAGCCTCGTCGCCGTCTACAGCACGCATGTCAACTGGGCGCTGCGCAGTGGCCACGTGGCGCCCGGTGCGCCCGATCCCGAGCGGCTGCTGCTCAGCCTGAGCTTCCTTGCCGTCTACTTCCTGCTCTTCTCGGTGGCCCTGCTCGCACGCCCGCGCGAGCTGTCCGTCCGCGCCAGCCTCTCCTTTGCCATGCTCAACTGGGTGGGGCTGGTGGGGCTCGGCGCATATGAGGTGGAGCGCCGGAGCGAGCCGGACCTGTTCCCCTTCTTCCTCATCATCGCACTGGCTCACGGCGTCGCGGCCGCGGTGGCTCGGTGGCGGCAGGCTCCTCCCGCGCTGCTTCACACCTATCTCTCCCTGTGTGCCATCACCCTGGCCTTGGCACTGCCAACCCACTACAGCGGCACAGCGCTGGTCGCCTCGTGGCTGGTCACCGGTGCCGTGACGGGGCTCGCGGCGCGCGGCACCCCCTCGCCAGTCCTGCGATGGGTAAGCGTGGGCATCCTGTTCGTGGGGCTTGGGGCCACGTGGTTCATCGCGTCCCGTCCTCCCGTCCTGTACGTGGTGGCCTTCGCGTGCTTCCTGCTCGTCGAGCGCTCGGGAGAGCTCCGGTCGACCTGGCTGCCTCCCCCGGACTCGCTCCAGACCCAGGGCCTGCTCAAGGCGCTGTGCGCCGCGGGAGCAGGGCTTGCTCTGGTGTGGCTCGTGGGCCAGTGGATGCCTCCAGGGCTCACGACACTCGGGTGGGTGGTGGCGGCCTTCGGGATGTTCGCCGTGGGCTTCGCCCTGCGCGAGCGCAGATACCGGCTCGCGGGGCTCGGCGTGCTGGCGCTGGCGCTCGGGCGGCTGCTCATCGTGGACCTGGCGCGGCTGCCCATCGGCCAGCGCGTCATCACCTTCATCCTCCTGGGAGTGATGCTGCTGGTCATCTCGTACACGTACACCCGGCTGCGCGGCCGCAAGGAGTGACGGTCATCCCCAGAGTGAGTTGATGCTCGGCTACCTGCTGCCCTCCCCTCCCCCGCCCAGCTCGAAGTAGAGTGTGCGCAGGTCCCCGGCCTCCTGGAGCACATGCGCCTCGAGCGCCGCCCTCGACTCTGGCGGCAGCGCTCGCAGGCTGTCCCCCGCGTCCGTCTCGAGCTGCTCCAGGATGTCCTCCACCAGCAGCTGCAGCAGCGCCTCGGCCTCGGGGCTCCGCGCGCTCGGGGGCGGGCCCAGCTTCGACACCGCGCTCGCCAGCCGCGCCTCGTTCGCGTACGCCGTGGCCAGGCCCCGCAGATCCTCCACGGAGAGCCACGCCCCCTGAACCGGCGCGGGCTTCCACTTCGTCGCGCCGTGGAAGCGCTCGTCCTCGGAGAACTGGGCGATCTTGTGCTTGAGGACCGGCCGCACCCGTCCCTTCCCGGCGGGCACCCACAGATCCTTCTGCGGTTTGAGCACCACGCCCTCCCCCAGGTTGCCCGGCAGCGGCGGCAGCCCGAACCAGCCAGGCACGTGGCTCTCGAAGCCTGTCGGAAACTCGAGCGCCTCCTCATAGCTGCCCACGAAGAGCGGCCTCGCGGCGAGCACCCCCTCCGCCTCGCACAGCTTCAGCAGGACGTCATAGTCGAGGTAGTGCCGCTCCCCCTGCGCGTCCTCCCGCGCCAGGTCGAAGGCGCAGAACTCGATGCGCGGCGAGTAGTACACGCCCGTCTGCACCGCCTGCACGCCCGGCACCGCAGGCACGTCCGGGTGCGGATAGGCACCACCGAACAGCTCGCCATACAGCGCCACGCGCACCGCGTCCGGGTGCCGCTCTCGCACCTGCGCATGCAGCCGAAGCACCGCCGGAGCCAGCCGCGGCAGCAGCGCCGTGTGCCCGAAGAAGTCTTCACCCTCGGCCAGCAGCGCCTTGCGTTTGGCGCAGTGCACCGCCTGTCCATCGCTCAGGAGCGCGAAGTTGGCGCCGTGGATCTTCTCCGTCACCACCCAGGGGCTCTTCTTCAGCGCGCGGTAGCCCCTGTCCTCCAGTCCCCACTGCTCCGGGCGCTCGACGATCTTCTCGTAGCTGGTGTGCTGCGGCTCCGCGTCGGCCATGGGATATTGCTCCTTGCGGCGTCGCTGACGCGCGATTGGAGGCACATTGGACATGCACCGTCTGGCGCTCCCCCCTCTGCTCCTGGGCCTTCTGGCCCTCCCAGCCAAGGCCCGAGCGGAGGAGCCTCCCCCTCCGAAGGACTCCTCCCCTCTCAAGGTGGACCTGGACCTCGGTGGCTCCCGGGGCGCGCTCGAACACCCGGCGACGACTCTCCCGCCGAATCCCATCGGCCTCCAGCGCACCGCGTCAGATCGGGCCTCGGCCACCCGGCTCTCGCTGGGCGCCCGGCTCGCTCTGAGCCAGTTCTTCAATGTCCGCAGCCTCTGGCAGACCAACGTCCTGGACTGGTACCTCACGGGCGACCTGCGGATCTTCTCGCTCCGCGTGGGCGTGGAGAAGGAGCTCGCGCTCTCCCGGAGGGTCGCGCTGGGGCTGGGAGTCCACGGTGCGGCGGCCGAGGCCTCCTTCGGCACCGGCGAGACCGTCTTCAATGCCCCGTCGATTCCGGATACCGGGCCGGCTCCCGATTCGGTCCAGGAACTCCGGGCCAGCCAGTGGCTCTTCGGCCTGGGGGGAAACGTGTCCCTCCTCTTCCTGACGGGCAGCCCGCTCTACGTCCGCCTCCAGGCGGGCTTCACCCAGTACCTCAGCAAGGCCAACCACTTCGAGACACGCGGCAGGGACTACACCCCCGAGGGTTTCTCGGTGTCGCTCAGCGGGCCCTCGGCAGGGCTCTCCGTGGGCGTCCGCTTGTAAGCGCTCGAGCGTGAGGGCTACTTCGCGTCCACGACCAGGACCATCCAGCGGTCCGTGGAGTGGTCGATGTGGACGTTGGAGGCACCCGCCTCCTGGAGCTGCTGGACGATGCGCTCCAGGAAGAGGAGCTGCTCCTTGGGCGCGTCCACGAAGACGTTCCTCTGCCGCGCGCCCTTGGCCTTGGCCTTGACGGGCTGGGAGGAGGCGCCATTGAACGACTCGGGGGTGCTGGCCGCTGGCTTCACCTGCGCGGCGCCGTCATCGTCCGAGGAGTCATGCTCGTCGCGCGAGGGCTCCTCGGCCGGCGGGCGCGTGCTCTCCGACTGCACCTGCTCGCGGAGCTGTTGGAAGGTCTTCGGGTTGAGTGTGGCGTCGAACTTCTCCTCGAAGCGCTCCTGCGCCTCCTGGCGGGAGATGTCCGGCTGGTCGCGGATGAGCTCGAGCAAGAAGGCGCTGCGCTCCTGAGTCTGGGCCTGAGAGATCCTGGGCATCGTTTCCTCGTGAAGGGGGCCGAAAGGGCGGCGCAAGGTAGTCGAGCCCGATCCCTCAAGGAAGGGCCCACACGGCCGGTCCGGGTCCTCTCTGGCAAGCCCTGCGGAGAAATCATGGCTCGCGGGGGCGCTGCTGGGTAGTGTGACTTGCACCCTACCCACCCAGTCCTGCCTGCCCCTCGGCCGGCAGGGCGCTGGCGAGGCCCCGCCGCGTGAACGTCCTACCCCCCCTGCCCGAGCTCATCGCCCAGTTCCTCCAGCGCTTCGTCCACCAGCCCGCTGGGCAGGCCTGCCTGAGCCGTCAGGCCGCGGATGCCGCCTTCGCTCGCTCCGCCTTCGACGACATCTGCCGCCGCGCCGATGCGGGCGAGGATGTGACGGAGCGGGTGCTGGTGAAGCTGCTGCCCCACCGGGACACCCCGTTCAACCGCCAGCGCGGCGCGTGGACTTCCCTCCAGGCCGTCATCAACCGCGAGATCAAGCGCTGGTTCCAGAACGTGGGCTGGGTGTCGGACGAGGCCGCGTGGCGGGACATTGCCAGCCACCTCCTGCGCCTGCTCCGCACGCTGGAGCGAGGCCCCCAGCAGGCCGCGCTGGAGGCCTTCGCGGCCTCGCCGCACTCGAAGGGCTTCCGCTCGGGCTTCCTCAGCCCGGTGCTGCACTGCCTCCGGCCAGACCTGTACCTCGTGGTCAACGCCAAGAACCGCCGCACGGGCAACTTCTGCCTCGCGCTCTGGGGCGAGCCCCGCGAGGTGAGCGTGGCCCTCGAGCACTACCTGGAGGCCAGCGCCACCCTGCGCTTCGTGCTCGAGCGCCTCAAGCCCCTGGGCATTCAGGACGCCGCTCACTTCGACACCTTCTGCCACTGGCTGTGCGACCGGAAGCTGGGCGGCTACCTCGCCCGCAGGAAGGTGGAGGAGCTGGAGGACGGCCCTCCCGAGGAGGACATCGGCGGCGAGCCTGATGAGGAGCCCGCCGCCTGGGTCGTCCGCCACATGCTCTCCCGGCGCAACCTGCGCGCCGAGGTGCGGCGGGGCCGGCGCAGTACGTGGACGGCTACCCAGCGCAGCTCTCGCGAGTGGCTCCAAGATGCCGAGCCTGGGGATCTCGTCTTCCTCTACCAGGCCAGCCCAGTGCGCGAGGTGCTGGGGCTCGGCAGGATGGTGGCTGCGCCCGCTCCCGTGGGCGAGGAGACCCGCTTCGAGGTGGAGTTCCTCACCGACGTGCTGCCCCACCCCATTCCCCTCGCCGCCATCCAGGCACACTCGACGCTCTCGGGGATGATGATGGCCTCGCCGCGCAGCGGGGTGGTGCTGCCCATCCGAGCCGACGAGCTGCCCCACCTGGCCCGGCTCGTCGTGGATCGCAACCCCGAGGTCCGCGAGGCGCTCGCGCCGTACCTCCCCTCCGAGGCCCTCGCGCCCGAGCCCCCTTCCCTGCTTGCCCCGCGGGTGCTGGACCTGGCGGCGTGGGTGGATGAGTGGCGCCACACCTCCGGCTACCCGGATGAGGCGGACGCTCGGGACGCGCAGCAGCGGGAGCTGTGGGCGCGGATGCTGGCCAAGGAGGCGCTCGACCGGCTCACCCTGGAGGACTTCCGCCCCGTGTACCAGCTCGGGCTGCTGGGTGCGACAGGGCCCATGCCGGGCCTCCACCGCTTCTTCCTGGAGGCCCGCGAGGAGGACCTCACCCGCTTCCGCGCCACGCTGCGTGACGTGCTGTATGGCGAAGGCCGCGTGGAGCAGCGCCTGGATCGTGCGCTCGACAAGAGCAGCCCCCTGGCTGTGAGGGGGCTGGGTGAGGCGGTGCTGATGAAGTGCCTGGCCATCGTCCAGCCCGCGCGATTCCTGGGCATCTACCTGCTCGAGGGGGACCACGGTAAGGCGCGGATGATGGAGATGCTCGGGCTGCCGCCGCTGCCAGGCGCGCTCTCGCCGGGCACCCAGGCGGTGCGCTCCAATGACGCGCTCCGCGAGGCACTCGAGTCCCATATGCCCACCGCTGCGGGGCTGCCGGCCACGCAGGCCATGAGGCGCTTCCTCCACTGGCTCAAGGCCCGGCTGGATCAGCAACCGCCACCGAAGGAGCTGGATCCGGCCGAGCGCTTCCTCCATGTCACCTCGCTGCGCCGCGAGCGGCTGGAGGAGCTGTCCGCGCTGCTGGAGCACCGGCGGCAGCTCATCCTCTATGGGCCTCCGGGCACGGGGAAGACGTTCATCGCCCGCGAGCTGGCCCGCTACCAGGCCGGCTCCGAGGCCCGCTGCGAGCGCGTCCAGTTTCACCCCGCCTACTCCTACGAGGACTTCGTCGAGGGCCTACGGCCCCAGGTGGATCCCCAGGCACCCGGAGGGCTGCGCTACGAGTACCGCGCGGGCATCCTCAAGTCCCTGGCGGAGCGGGCCCAGGCGGCTCCCACGGAGCGCTTCGTGCTGCTCATCGACGAGATCAACCGCGCCGCGCTGCCGCGCGTCTTCGGCGAGCTGCTCTACCTGCTGGAGTACCGCGAGGAGCGCGTGCGGCTGGCGGGCTCGGGGGATCTCTTCGAGCTGCCGTCCAACCTCTACCTCGTCGGCACGATGAACAGCGCGGATCGGTCCATCGCGCAGATCGACGTGGCGCTGCGGCGGCGCTTCCACTTCGTGCGGATGGATCCGGACGCGGACGTGCTGCGGCGCAACCTGCTCAAGTGGGACGTGGCGCCGGACGTGTGTGACTGGGTCGTGAGTGGACTGGAGGTGGTGAACGCGCGCATTGCCCGCTCGCCGGGCCGCGAGTTCTGCATTGGCCACTCGTTCTTCATGGACAAGGATCTGGACGCAGTGCGCGTCGAGCGCATCTGGCGCCATGACATCGGCCCGATGCTGGAGGACTGTTTCTATGACTCGCCGCAGGTGGTGACGGAGCTGCACGCCCTCTTCGACGCGGCCCGCCCCGGGCCGGTGGACCTGACGGAGTGACGGTGTGGACTCTCACCGAGTGGGAGTGGGCTGAGCTGCCGCTCTCGCCCGCCGATGTGCTGGAGGCCCAGTCACACCTGGGCTCGGCGCTCTCCGTCGAGCCTTCCGTGGGGGGCTTCCGGCTGCGCGCTCTGGGAGTGGCGGGCATGGTGGCGCTGCCGGGGGGGACGCTGCACGTGCGGCCCAAGGTACCAGCGCTCAACCTGCTCGCGCTGCTCGACTATGCCGCGAGGGAGGTGGCCTGGGGCGAGGACGTCGTCGGCTCGGGTGAGGCGGAGGAGCTGCTCGCGCTGCTCGGGGCGCTCTTCGTGCGCCGCGTGGAGCGACTGGCTCGCGGGGGTTGGGTCCGTGGCTACCGCGAGGAGGAGGCAGAGCGCCCGGCGCTGCGGGGCCGCTGGCTCGTGGGGAGGGACATGGCCCGCCCGCCCACGCACCGTCACCTGCTCTCGTGCCGGTTCGATGAGTTCACCACCGATGTGGCGCCCAACCGCTTGCTGCTCGCGGCGCTGCAGGTCCTGGAGCGCTCTGGCCTCTTTGGCCCACACGCCACGGCTCGTGCGAGGTCGCTGGCCTCCACACTGGCCGAGGTGCAACCCCTGGCGGAGGTACGCGCGGCGGTGAAGGTGCTGGCCTCGGATCGCCGCTTCGCCACGTATGGACCGGCGGTAGGGCTCGCGCGCCTCATCCTGGAGGGCGCTGGCATGCAGGCCATCCCAGGCCATCATCCCTTGTCTTCGTTCGTCATCCGGCTGGCGCCTCTGTTCGAGGCGGCCGTCACCCGAGCCGTGGCGAAGGTGGCGGGTGCGCGGGGGCTGACGTGTCATGCGCAGCGCCCGCTCTCGTTGGACGCGGCGGGCCGGCTCACCGCCATTCCGGACATCGTCATCGAGCACGGCGATGCGCGACTCGTCATCGACGCCAAGTACAAGCTCCCGGCCGAAGGGATGCCGCCCGCGGATGACTTCCAGCAGCTCGTCACCTACCTGGCCTGCCTGGACACACGGAGAGGGGTGCTCGTGCTCCCGGCTCATGGGGCTGTGCCCGAAGAGACGACCTTGCGCCTGAGGACCTTCGGACGTCCGAGCGAGGTACGCGTCGTGAAGGTGCCCCTCGGGGGACGCGCGGCCAGGGTAGGCGCTGCGCTCGAGTCCGCCGCCGAGCGGCTCGTCTCCTGGGTCCTGTCCGGCCAGTACCGCGCCCTCGAACAATCCGGCTAATGTTCGCAGTGACCACGTGGTGACACCCTTCGATAAAGCAAGGCGAGGAAGAAGAGCGCATGCCTCGAGGCAGAGTCCGACGACTGCGTTCGACTCGCTGCTGAAACGCACTTTCCTCGCGCTCTATCCACAGGGCTCCGCACGCAAATCCTTCGTTAGCGCTCCCGGTGAGGACAGCTATCACGGAGGAGTGAAACCCGACTTCGTCCTCCCAGATGGCCGCTGGATCGACTTCAAGCTGAGAGTCAGCTTTCGCGAGAAGCAGGACGTACCCTGGCGACCGTCAGCGCTGTACTCCTCGCTTCGGAAGTACGTCGATCATCCGGCGAACCGTCATGCCTCGCTGATCATCGTCTACCGGCATCTGCATGGCACCCTTGAGGACGTAGAGTTCCCCATCAAGCGCGGAGCGAAGATCCTGATCCAAGATGCCTCCGAGTTCAGCCGGAGGATCATTCTGGTGGATGTGGTGAAGTTGCTGCCGCGTCTGCACAAAGCTCAGTTGGAGGGCCTCGCACAGGAGATCATGCGATTGTAGGTGAAGACGTATCAACTCCGATCCATCGCTGGCACGAGTCTTTCAAGCAACATCCATGCGCGTTCCCAATCGGGCACTCTCAAGCCCAAGGCTGCTCGCGGCGGGAACGCACTGGGAGGCCTTCCGGAGTTGGTGGAGAGCCCTCCCTAGGCTCCTTGCGCGACGGCGGAGCCGCAGCCTGGGCAAAACCCGCAACCCGAGCTTGCCGGGAGCCACCTGCCGGGCGCAGCCTGCGCCAGCCTGTCTGCTTGTCTGACAGGTTCGTTCCATGCCCTGCCGCCAGCAGGTTCTCCACCCACCTGACTGCTTGTCTGACAGTGATGCGCCTTGGCCCAAGGAGCCTCCAGCAGACCTCCAAGTCGTTCATCAGCCTGGGCCTGCGCCGCGGAGGCCCCACCGACTGCCCGAGTGCCTTCGTTCAACACCTTCTGAGGGCGATGGCCGCTGTGGACCCGTTGCGTGAAAGGGTTCTCGTAAGCTGCGTCCATGAGCTCTTCCCCCCCTCCATACAAGTCGTATGAAGTCTACCGGGCGCTGGCCGATCACCACGAAAAGGGCCACTCCGAGGCCACCCTCGTCACCGTGCTCTTTCGCTTGATGATCGAGGTCGAAGCACTGCGAGAGGCGCTCTCCAGCCCCGAGACTCCCGAGGCCGTGCGCCAGAGCTACCGCCAGGCGTATGAGCGCATCGCAGTGCTGTCCCACAACTCAGCGGGCCCCTATGGGCCCATGGACAAGATCCTCCGCCGCTTCTTCCCTGAAGGCGCCTCCGCAGATCGCTTCGCCTCGGATCTGGCGATGCTGCAGCGGCTCGGCGCGACCGAGCAGGAACAGCAGGCCGTGCGCGAGCAGATGGAGATCGTCGAGACGTACACCTGAGGCCCAGGCCGCGGCTCAGGCCCCACGCGTCTCGGGTGGACTCACGCGCACCAGCATGCGCCCGAAGTTCTCTCCGCGGAACAAGCCCGCGAACGCGGCAGGGGCCGCCTCCAGCCCCTCCACCACGTGCTCCCGGTACCGCAGCTTCCCTTCCTGGATCCAGCGGCCCAGCGCCGCGCGGGCCTCCGTAAAGCGCTCGGCGTAGTCGAACACCACGAAGCCCTCCATGCGCAGCCGGTGCGTGATGAAGTGGCCCGTGTTCTTCAGCCCAGACCGCTGCTCCGGCGGCACCCCATACTCCGACACCACCCCGGACAGCACCACACGCCCACGCAGCGCCATGCTCGGGATCGCCGCGTCCAGCACGGCCCCTCCCACGTTGTCCAGGAAGACGCCCACTCCCTCGGGACAGACCCTCCGGATGGCTGCCGCCAGATCCGATTCCGCGCGATGGTCCAGCGCCACGTCGAAGCCCAGCTCCTCCACCAGCCAGCGGCACTTGGCCGGGCCTCCCGCGATCCCCACCACACGCGCCCCTTGCTGCAGAGCCACCTGTCCGGCAACGGAGCCCACAGCCCCCGCCGCCGAGGACACGAGCACCGTCTCCCCCGCACGCGGTCTGCCCAGCTCCAGGATGCCGAAGTACGCCGTCAGCCCGGGGATGCCGAACACTCCCAGCTCTGCGGACACCGGCTCCGGGCCCGCTACCACCTTGCGAAGCCCACGCGCCTCCACGACGGCGGCCTCCCGCCAGCCCCAGCTGCCCACCACGCGCTCGCCCGGAGCAAACCGCTCGCTGCGGGAGTCCACCACCTCGCCCACCACCGCGCCCGCGATGACATCGCCCACCGCCAGCGGCGGAGCGTACGAGGCCCGGCCGCCCAACCTCGTGAGGGTCCCGGGATCCACCGTCGCGTACAGTGTCCGCACGCGGAGCTCACCGGCTCCAGGCAGCGGAAGCTCCACCGTCTCGAGGCGGAAGTCCTCGGGCGTGGGGAGCCCTTGGATGTAACGGGCCAGGACCACCTGGCGGCTCGTGACGGTACCTTCGGGCATGCGCATCTCCAGGGCCGCACCATCCGCGCCTGGCGTCACTGTGGCAACCCTTTCCCGCTCCCCCTACGCTCACCTCCATGAAGCCCGCTTCCGTCCCCTCCTCGCAGTCCCCGGAGCATCCCCTGCTCGCCACCGCGCGGCAGTTCGCGCCCCGCGTGTCCTCCCGCGCCGAGGAGATCGAGGCCGCCCGCAGACTGCCCGCAGATCTCGCCCGCGAGCTGGCCCAGGCCGGCCTCTTCCGCATGCTCATCCCCGAGGCCTACGGCGGTCTCGAGCTGCACCCCACGACATTCATCGAGGTCATCGAGACGATCTCCCGCGCGGATGGCGCCACGGGCTGGTGCCTCATGATCGGTGCCTCCACCGGCATGGCCTCCGCGTGGCTGCCCAAGCCGGCCGCTCGCGCCATCTTCGAGCCTCCGGAGACCATCGTCGGTGGGGTCGCCGCACCCATGGGACGGGCCGAGCGCGTCGAGGGCGGCTTCCGCGTCACCGGGCGCTGGCCCTGGGCCAGCGGCAGCCAGAACTGCCAGTGGCTGATCGGCGGCACGCTCGTGACCCAGGACGGCAAGCTGAGCCTCTCCCCCGCCGGCGTGCCCGAGATGCGGCTGTTCGCGTTTCCGAGCCAGGACGTCATGCTCCATGACACCTGGCATGCCTCGGGCCTGTGCGGCACGGGCAGCGGCGACATGGAGGTCAAGGACCTCTTCGTCTCCGCGGAGTACGGCTTCTCGCTCCTCACCGAGCGCCCGCGCGTCGACCGGCCGCTCTATACCTTCCCGGCCCTCGGCCTGCTGGCGGTGGGCCTGCCCGCCATCACTCTGGGAATTGCCCGCCGTGCCATCGACGAGCTCTCGGCGCTGGCCCACCAGAAGGTGCTCCTCCCGAGCCGAAAGAAGCTGGCCACCCGCTCCGCCGTCCAGACAGCCGTCGCCGAGGCCGAGGCCCTCCTGCGCTCTGCCCGGGCGCTGCTGATGGAGTCGGTGCACGCCACCTGGAACACCGCCGCCCTGGGGGCACTCACCCCTCGCACCCGTGCCGAGCTGCGGCTGGCCCTCACCCACGCCGTCCGCTCCTCGGCGCGCGTCGTGGACCTCATGTACGAGGCCGCCGGAGGCACCGCCGTCTTCCGCACCAGCCCGCTCCAGCGCTGCTTCCGGGACGTCCACACCGCCACCCAGCACGCCATGGTCGCTCCCCCCCTCCTGGAGACCATCGGCAGCGTCCTCCTGGGGCTCGAGACGGACACCACCCCCCTCTGAGCACTCCCGCCGGGCAGGCGACCGCCTTGGCTCTCCCAGTGACTTGATTTATGCAATAATGAACAATTGAAGGCACATTGCAGGGATGGCACTTCTGCCCGCGGACGCTCCGACAGCCCGGCCCCCCTCTGAGCGACACCTTGGCTCCCAGGAGAGCTCACAGCGGGAGCCTTGGGCCCACCGCTTCTTCGAGCTCTCTGCCGACCTACTGCTGGTGATCGACTCGGAAGGGCGGATCCTGCAGGCCAGCCCCTCCTGGAGCCAGGTGCTGGGCTGTCCGCCGGAGTCCCTGGAGGCAGAGCCCTATGCCCGCTTCGTGCATCCAGAGGATCTCGCAGCCGTGGAGCACCAGCTCCGTTCGCTGACGGGCCCGGAGCACCGGACCTCCTTCACCTGCCGCTGGCGGTGCCAGGACGGAACCACCCCGTGGCTGTCCTGGAGCGTGAGCGTCTCGCCGAGTGACGGCACGCGGTACTGCGCGGCCCGGCCGCTGGAGCTTCCGCCCCAAGTCCCTGACTCCAGCGCTCCCCTCCCTGCCGCCAGGAGCGGGGAGGCCCTGTCGCTCGAGGCGGACTTGCCGTGGCGCATGAGTGACAACCTGGCGCTCGGGCTCTACCTGGTGGACGCGCGCTCCGGCAGGGTCCTCTATGCCAATCGCCAGTTCTTCCAGCTCTGGAACATCGCGGAGCTGGAGGAGCCCTTCCGGCAGGGAGAGTCCATCCACGAGCGGGTGATCGAGCAGTGCCTGCCCGCCGTGGCAGAGGCCGAGGCCTTCTTGCGGCTCTACGCCACGCCCGGCGAGGGTCCCTGTCCCGAGGGGTGTCAGGATGAGATGGTGCTGACCGATGGGCGGACCCTCCAGCGCTCCTCCACGGCCATCCGAGATGCGCAGGGCACCGAGCTCTGCTGGCTGTACGTGTTCAAGGACATCACCGATCGCAAGCGCACCGAGGAGGCGCTGCGCCGCTCGGAGATCAGCTTCCGCAAGCTCTTCGAGAGCGCCCCCGAGGCCATCTGCGTCCATCGGGATCGGCGGTTCGTGTACGTCAACGCCGCGATGCTCGCGGGGCTCCGCTACGAGCGGGCGAGCGATCTGATCGGCCGGCCCGTCTTCGACGTCATCCACCCGGACGATCATCGGATGATCCGCGATCGCGTGGCGAAGATCCTCGCGACGGGCAAGCCGGTGCCGCCCCAGGAGCTGCGCTTCGTGCGCAGCGACGGCTCCGTGTACGACATCGAGACCGTGGCGCTGGCCGTCGAGTTCGACGGCTTGCCCTCGGTGCTGGTGATGGTGCGGGACATCACCGAGCGCAAGCAGATGCAGGCCCAGCTGCTGCAGGCTGATCGGATGGTGGTGATGGGCACGCTGGCCGCCGGAGTCGGGCACGAGATCAACAACCCGCTCACCTACGTGCTGAGCAACCTCTCGACCGCGGGCGAAGAGCTGGAGCAGCTCGGCCGGGAGCTGGAGCAGGACACGGCCGCCCTCACGGACCCGCAGGGCTGGAGCTCCCGCCTGAGGGAGCTGCGGGAGATGCTGACGGAGGCCCACGCCGGCGCCGAGCGGGTGCGCATCATCGTGCGGGATCTGAAGAGCTTCTCGCGGCAGGGCGAGGAGCGGCGGGCGGCGGTGGATGTGACGGAGGTGCTCGACTTCTCCATCAAGATGTCCTTCAACGAGGTGCGCTCCCGCGCGCGCCTCCTCAAGGAGTATGACGCGGTGCCCGCCGTGTACGCCGATGGCGCGCGGCTGGGGCAGGTCTTCCTCAACCTCCTGGTGAATGCCGCACAGGCCATCCCCGAGGGCAATCCCCAGGGGAACACGATCACCGTCCGCGTTCGGCGCGAGGCCCCCGGGCAGGTGGCCGTGGAGGTGAGCGATTCCGGCACGGGCATCGAGGCCGAGGTGCTGTCGCGCGTCTTTGACCCCTTCTTCACCACCAAGCCCGTGGGGACAGGCACGGGGCTGGGGCTCTCCATCTGCCACGGCATCATCAAGAGCCTGGGCGGCGAGATCTCCGTCCGCAGCGAGCTCGGGCGCGGCTCCACGTTCACCGTCCTGCTCCCGGCGGCCCCTTCCCTCGCTCCCTCGGACGAGACCGCGCAGGCGCCGGTGGGGAGCGGCAAGAGCCACGTCCTGGTGATCGACGACGAGCCGGGGGTTGGACGTGCGCTGGCTCGGATGATCGGCGCAAAGCACGCGGTGACGGTGGTGGAGAGTGGACAGGCGGGCCTCGAGCGGCTGCTCTCCGGCCAGCCTTTTGATGCCGTCTTCTGCGATCTCATGATGCCGGATCTCTCGGGCATGGACCTCTACGAGCGGATGCGCGAGCTGAAGCCCGGCCTCGCCGCGCGCTTCGTCTTCATGACGGGAGGCGCCTTCACGCCCCGTGCGCGCCAGTTCCTGGAGACGGTCCCCAACGGCTGGCTGGAGAAGCCCTTCGACGCGCAGCAGCTGTTCCGGCTGCTGGGCCAGGTCCTCCGAGAGCACCGTGCGTCGCCCGACCCGGTGAGCCCGACCCGATGAGCCCGGCCCGGTGAGCTGCGGGAGTGAGGCGGGCACCTCCCAGGCCGGTTATCATCCCCCTCCACGCGAGGCACGATGAACTTCCCGAGGGAGCTGGTCGAGGCAGTCCGCAAGTACCAGGTCATTCCATTCGTAGGCGCAGGCATCAGCATGGGGGTGAAGCGGGGGATGTTCCCCTCGTGGATCCAGCTCCTGGAGGGGCTCGCCGAGCGGATGAGTGATGAGTCCATCCCCGATGCCGCCATCGCCGAGGTGCGGCAGCGCATCGCCCAGGGTGACTTCCTCACCTCTGCCGAGCTGGCCTTCAAGGAGCTGGGGGCCTACCGCTTCAACCGCTTCCTGCGGGAGCGGCTTCGGGTGCGCCAGCCGCCGGACGCGGACCTCTCCGTCATCCGGGCCCTGTGGGAGCTGCGCCCGCCGGTGGTGCTCACGCCCAACTACGACGACGTGCTGCTGTGGGGCCGCGAGGACGCCGAGTCCGTCTCCAATGATCAGGAGGACGAGCTCAACCTCATGGATGCCGAGGCCTCCTCGGAGACGCCGCGCGTCTGGTACCTCCACGGCACCATCCACCGGCTGGCCACGCTGGTGCTCGCGGGCGCGGACTACAAGCGCCTCTATGGGGACACGGCGCAGCCCGCCAGCTACTCGCAATACACGAACGCCCTGGTCCGCCTGCGCGAGTGGATCCGCTCCAGGCCCTTCCTTTATATGGGCTTCAGCTTCAGCGACCCGTACGTGCTCAAGCAGCTGGAGCACGTCATCGGCATCACCAAGGGCCGCCACGTCCCCAGCTTCGCGCTGATGAAGAAGGGACAGCTGGATCGCGGGGC
Organism: Hyalangium sp.; assembly: GCF_035629615.1. Taxonomy (GTDB): domain Bacteria; phylum Myxococcota; class Myxococcia; order Myxococcales; family Myxococcaceae; genus Hyalangium. The sequence continues at coordinate 22,881 of NZ_DASPHO010000454.1, forward strand.
GCTGTGGCCCAAGTACAACATCCAGCTCGTCGAGTACGAGGACCATGGCCCACCGCTGGCGGCGTTCCTGCGCGGGCTGGCGCAGGCCGCGTTCGGTGGCACCAAGCTGAGTGTGCCGTCGGGGCACTCCTCCACCGTGCCGGGGCCGGGAGAGCTGCCATCCGTGTCGCGGCCCGCCCTGGAGCAGGAGTACACCCGCATCCTCCGGAGCCAGCACCGGCTGGTGCTGCTGGCCCCCGAGGACGGTGGGGCCCGGGCGCTCGCACGCCGTGTGGCGGCCCAGTATGGGGACCGCGTCACCTGGCTGGCCCCCCCGAATGTCCCTGACTGCACTGAGGCCGAGTACTGCCGCGCCCTGGCGGGAGACGACCCGGAGGCCAGCAGCGTCACGAGCTTCGATGCGCTGGTGGAGTTCCTGCGGAGGAAGGCCGCCCGCCTCGGCCGGGATCATCTCATCGTCCTGCGCTACGAGTGGGGGCCGTTCGATCACCTGACGGTGCTCGGGCGCCACCTGCGCCAGATGATGGACGAGCCGTCCGCGGTGCAGTTCCACTTCCTCATCGCTGGCGGCGAGCGCTCGGCGTGGCTGCTGCACAACATGAAGAGCTTCTCCGTCTTCAAGGATGCGCCACGCCGCGAGCTGCCAGACCTCACGGTGGACCAGGTGCAGCAGTTCCTGGAGGGGGCGGGACACAGCGGCTCGCGCTGGGCGCAGAGCGTCCACGAGGCGACGGGTGGCCACATCGGGCTGCTCAAGGAGGTGCTGAGCAGCGAGGGGGCGCTGGATGCCGACTCCGTCACCACTCGGCTCTCGCGCAGCCCTTCGCTCCGAGGCACCGTGCAGGAGTGTCTGCGCCAGGACGAGCGCAACGGGTACACGGGAGGACGGAGCTGCCAGGCGGTGCTCACGAAGCTGCTCGCCGGGCAGCACGTGGAGGAGCTGGAGCCGCTCGACCACCAGGTGGAGTACCCGGAGGTGCGGCTGTACTTCGCGGGGCTGGTGCGGAGCGACGCGGCGGGGAAGACGGTGCTGCGGTGCAAGGCCGTGGAGCTGGCCGCGCGAGAGGCCCTGGCGCGCAAGGATGTGAGGCCGTGAGCCGGTACGCCTGGGCGCTCTGCCTGGCCGGGGTGCTCATGGCTTCGGGGGCCCGCGCGGATGAGCGCGAGGTGCTCGTCCCGGAAGGAGAGCCCGAGTCCATCCTGGCAGGCGCCACCTGGTCTCTCATGGAGTCCGTCTCGTCCGTGGCCTTCAGCCCGGACGGACGCATGGTCGCCTCGGGAGGGAACGACAACATCGTCCGGCTGTGGGACGTGGCCACGGGGCGTGAGCTGCGGCGTCTCGCGAAGCACACAGAACCCGTTCGCTCCGTGGCCTTCAGCCCCAACGGGCACACCCTGGCCTCGGGCAGTGACGACAAGACGATCCGGCTGTGGGACGTGGCCACGGGGCGCGAGCTGCAGCGTCTCGTGGGACACTCGGAGTCCGTCAGCTCCGTGGCCTTCAGCCCGGACGGGCACACCCTGGCTTCAGGCAGCAGGGACACCTCTCTCAGGCTCTGGGACGTCGTCACCGGGCACACGCTCCTGCACATCACGGGACACTCCCTCTCCATCAACTCCGTGGCCTTCAGCCCGGACGGGCGCACCCTGGCGTCGGGCGGTGATGACACGGTCCGGCTGTGGGACGTGGCCACAGGAGACGAGCTCCGGACCCGCGACGGGCTCTCAGCCTCCGTCCTGTCCGTGGCCTTCAGCCCGGATGGACGCACCCTGGCCACGGGCCACCATGACAACAAGGTCCAGCTGTGGAACGTGTCCGCTCCGAATTATCTCAAGCTGCGGCTCTTCGAGGGGCACTCGGAACCTGTCCGCTCCGTGGCCTTCAGCCCGGACGGGCGCATCCTGGTCTCGGGTGGTGACGATGACACGATCCGGCTGTGGGACGTGGCCACCCATAGCGCGCTGCAACGCCTCGAGGGACACACGCTCCCTGTCTCCTCGGTGGCCTTCAGTCCGGATGGGCGAACCCTGGTCTCGGGTGGCTGGGACGCTGCGATCCGGCTCTGGGACCCCGTCACCGGGAACCTGTTGCGGAGCCTCGAAGCACACACCAGCGCCCTCTCCTCGGTGACCTACAGCCCGGACGGACGCACCCTGGCCTCAGGCAGCTGGGATGCGATGATCCGGCTCTGGGACCCCGTCACGGGGCGTCAGCTGCGGCGCCTGGAGGGGCACACGGACTCCGTGCTGTCGGTGGCCTTCAGCCCGGACGGGCGTACCCTGGCCTCGGGCAGCAGCGACGAGACGGTTCGCCTGTGGGATGTGGCGGCCCAGCGCAAGCTGCCGGAC
>NZ_DASPHO010000455.1:0-15349 GCF_035629615.1 Hyalangium sp.
TCCGCGGTGGACGTCACCTCGATGCGTCCGCCGTGCCCCTTCACCACCTGCTCGACGATGTAGAGGCCCAGCCCCAGCCCCCCACCCTCCGAGGAGGCGCGGCGGAACGGATCGAACAGGTGCGGCAGGGCCTCGGGCGGGATGGGATTGCCCCCGTTGTGCACCTCCAGCACCCCGCTCGCCCCTTCATCCCGGAGCTGGAAGGTGACGGGCGCGTCCGGCGGGCTGTACTGGAGCGCGTTGCCGCCCAGGTTGCTCACCACTTGCACCAGCCGGTCCGCGTCCCAGGTGCCCTCATAGCGCCCCGGCTCCACCCGCAGGCTCAGGGTGCGCTCGGGCCAGGCCGCCTCCAGCTCCTCGACGCCCTGCCTCACCACCGCACGCAGATCTCCCGATACCCGGTGGATGGGGATGCCGCCCCCCAGGCGGCCACGGGTGAAGTCCAGCAGCTCGGAGATCATCCGCTTCATCCGATCCGCGGACTTGGCGACTCGGGCCGCGGCACGCTGGTCCCTCGCGGACAGCGTCTCGCTGTGCAGCAGCTGGGTGACGGACAGGTAGATGGCATTCAGCGGGTTGCGCAGATCGTGGCTGACGATGCCGATGAGCTTCTCGCCGAACTCGGCCGCCTGACGCGCGGCGGTCTCCGCGCGGCGCAGCTCCGTCACGTCCACGAACGTCACCACCGCTGAGGAGATCTGTCCCGCCCGGTCGCGGAGGGGCGCGCTGGAGGACAGGAGGATGATGCGCGGGCCCTCGGGCCGGCGGATCTCGGTCTCCTCGCCTTGCACCACCTCGCCGGTGCGCAGCGAGCGCGCGAGCGGCCACTCCTCGGGCGCGTAGGGCCGGCCGTCCGGGTGGAAGCCCGGGTAACGAGAGTACTCACCGATGTGCTCGGCCTGGAGGAAGGGCATGCCGAGGATGGTCTCCACCTGGCGGTTGCCCATCACCATCCGGCCGCTCGGCGCTTCGGCGAGGATGACGCCCGCGGGGAGCTGATCCAGCACCCCCGCCAGCCGGGCACGCTCGGCCTCGATGTCACTCAGCAGCCGCTGGCGCTCGAGCTCCGCGGTGCGGCGCTGGGTGATGTCCAGGAACGTGGCCGCGCGCTGCACCACCTTGCCGGACTCGTCTCGGAAGGACGTCACGTGCGTGAAGACGGGGAAGCGGCTGCCGTCCTTGCGCAGGTGCATGGACTCGTACTCGTGGTGGAGCTTGGAGTGCGCGGCGGCCTCGTGCCGGGCCAGCACTGCGCGCGACTCCGGGGCGAAGGTGTCCGCCAGGGGCCGGCCGAGGAGCTCCTCGCGCGTGTAGCCATGCATCCGCGCGAAGGCCGGGTTCACGTCCTCCAGCACGCTGTCCGCGGCGCTCACGAGCGCCACCCCCACGCCCAGGTTGCTGAAGATCTCCTCCCACCGCTTGCGCTGGGCCTCGCTCGCGCGAAGCCACGCCAGGGACTGCTCGGCCTCCGCTCGGGAGGCCTGCTCGCGCGCGTGGGCCCGCGCCCGGGCGATCATGGAGGTGGTGCGCGCCGCCATCGTGCGGAAGAGCACCAGATCCTCGCCCGAGAACTCGTAGCTGGAGCGGCTGCCCATGTGCGCCACGCCGAGCAGCTCGTCCTCGAGCAGCAGCGGCACGGCGTAGAGGGCGCGCAGGCCACTCTGGCGGAGCGCCTCGCTGCGCACCCGCGGATCCGTGGCCGCGTCGTGGACGAGGACGGGCTGGCGGGTGGAGGCCACCACGCCGGAGATCCCCTCGCCGATGCGCACGCGGAAGTCCTCCTCCAGCACGAGCCCCACCAAGCTCTCCACCCGGAGGAAGTCCCCCTCGGGCACCAGCACGGCCACCGTGTCCACCACAGGGACGGTCTCCTGCAGCACCTGGAGCAGCCGCGGCAGGAGGGTGGAGAGATCTGGACTGCCAATGGCCGCGGCGGAGATGCGGTCCAGCGCCTGGAAGGTGCGCTCCCGGACGAGCATGTAGCGGGTGACGGAGACAGTCACGGCCTCGTCCACGGCCTCGTGGAAGAGGGCGACGACCTCCATCGAGTCCGTGGAGCCCTGGGCCCCCCAGAGCCGCAGCACGCACCGGCGCAGCAGCCGGTACTCCATCACCACCTGCCGCAGATCGAACCCCTCTCCCAGCCGCTCCAGGGCGTGCACATCCGGGACATTGCCGAGCCCGGTGGCCACCTCGTCCCGCCCAGGCCCCGCTATCACCGCCGCGATGCGGTCCAGCAGCATGGGCAGGTGATCGCGCAGCGCGACCTGGGACAGGCTCTGGGCCGCGGGCAGCCGGCGCACCTCCGCCTCCCATTCCTCGAGAATGGCGTCACGGTGGGTGCGAAGGAATTCAGCCAGTCGAGAGTGCACGCGGAATCAGGGAGAGACGGGCTCCAGGCAGCCAGGGTTCAAGACGGCGGTGCCGGGAGCTGCTCCTCGGGGCTCCAGAGTTCGAGCAGGTGGAGCAAGCCATGCTTCCAGTCCACGGAGTAGCGGACGTGGTAGCCCGATGGCAGCTGGCGAACACCTGCGCCTTCCATCCCGGCTCCCTGGCCCTCGAGGCCGAGCAGCGGGCCCGAGAAGATGGCTCCCAGCTCATGCAGGACACACTCGCGCACTGCCGCCGGGCACGTGGAGAGGACTCGCACTGCCTGAGGCATGAGCTGGAGTCGAAAGGCCATCGTGGGCCCCAAGCTGAGCATGCGCTCAGAGGGGGGCAAGCGCTTCAATGCCTCCTGAGGGCCCAACCGTTGATGACCGAGCGGCCACATGGACCCGAAGTGTGGGTCATGGACAACCACCTCGCTGTAAAAATGGACTACTGGACGAGCACGCGACGCGCGGTGCCCTCCGCCAGATCCACCCGCAGCAGTCGGCCCGCCGTGTCGAAGAGGAGCAGCTCACCGCCCGAGAAGCGGGCCTGCACGCGCACCTCGCCCTCGAAGACGAAGTGCGCCCGCTGCGTGTCACCCTTCGAGGCGAGCTTCACCTCGTGGCCCTCGCCAGTCTGCAGCTTCACCAACGTCCACGGCGGCGAGGAGAGGAAGTCGTCCCTGCGCTCCACCCTGCCTGTGACTTCATCCTGGGTCACCAGGGGCAGGCCGTCTCCCTGTCGGCGAGCGGCCCGTGAGCGCAGCGTGGGCCCCCCTGGCAGCGAGTAGGTCCAGAGCTGGGGATCGCTGCTGCTCCAGATGGCGAACCGCAGCCACTCCGCGTCCGCCTCGAGCGCCATCACCCTGCCGCCCACCTGGGCCACCCGCCAGAGCGCGCGCAGGCCCTCCGTGGCCAGCGCGTCCACCGCCATCACCGTGTCCTGCTCGGCCAGGAACCACAGGTTGCCGTCATAGCTCGGGGCGAAGGCATCCACCTTCGCATCGCACCAGTGCGCGGCGCGCTGCGGGCCGGGCTCGATGCGGGAGATGCGCTTGAGCTCTCCACGCGGCGCCAGCGCCAGCACCCGGTCCTCGTGCACCGAGGGCACCAGCCAGAAAGCAGGCACGTCGAAGTGCGCCACTCGGGTGCCATCCGCGCGCACCAGCCGCACTCCGGCCTCTCCCAGCGCCAGCAGCATGCGCTGGCCGGACAGCGCCACCGCGTCATGGATGGGGTAGGGGCCGGCCTCGGTGGCGGCGATCCGCTCCCTCAGCAGGGCCGCTCCCGTGTCCTCGGCCCAGTTGCGGCGGCGGGGATCCGAGATCGGCGGGAGATCCGCGCGCAGCGCTCCATCTCCCACGTCCCTCATGAGGCGCATGAGGAAGGTGGAGTCGATGCGCGTGTGGCCCGAGGCCCTGTCCCTGAGGAGCGCGCGGACCGAGGGCCCCACCAGGGCCGTCCGCGGCTCCGAGCGCGACTCGGAGGCGAGGACCTCCGAGAAGGCGAGGCGCTCGGCGGAGCGGGCCTGGCTGTCGTCCTCCAGCAGCTCGAGCGCTTGGGGCCGGTTCTCCTCGAAGGAGTCGGGGAAGGCCGCGATCAGCCGCGCCAGCGCCCGGGCGCCCCCCACCCCGCCCACCGTGGCACCTTGCTCGAGCCATGCGCGCGCCAGAGGGCGCGCATCCTCCAGTGGCCACACCACCACCGCCGCGCGCATGTAGTCCCCTGCCTCCGCCAGCGTCTCCGCCCAGAGCAGCCGCAGCGTTCGCGCCTCGGCCGGGTGCGTGCGCTCCAGCCGCAGCACCGCATCCGGGAAGGCTCCGCTGCGCCGGGCGATGGCCACCGCGCGTTGGATGTCCTTGGCCAGCAGCCACTGGCGCACCACCAGGCCCGGCGCCAGCCCGCGCCCCTCCGCCAGCTCGGCCGCGAGCTTCAGGCGCCCATGCTTCTCGAGGAAGGACACGGCCTCCTCGTGGGCGCCGAGCAGCTCGGTGAGGACGAAGGCGGCCTCGTCAATGCGTCCCTCGCGCTCCAGCCGCTGGAAGGCCGCGCGGTAGCGCTCCTTGAGCGCCGCGTAGACCTCCTGGCCGCCGCCGAAGAGGGAGGCGGCCCCGCCCCGTTGGGGCTGGATGGTGAGGCTCTCGCGGGGGCCTGGAAGCCCCAGGGCGATGCGAGCCTGCTCCGACATCTTCTCGTCCCCGAGGGGGATGGCGTAGCGCAGTGCCTCCGTGAGGTTGCCCTGCTCGAACATCTCGAAAAGGCGCTGGACGTACTCCGCCTTGCGCTGTCCCAGCAGCGGGCCGAGTGGCGTGTTCCGCAGCAGCCACTCGGAGAGGCGCGAGAAGAGCCCGGGTCCTTGGGGAGGGGGTGGAGTGGCGGGCTCGGTGGGTGCCGAGCGGCCCGTGCCCGAGGACGACGTGGAGGATGCGGGGGCACGTGGGGAGAGCGCCTGACGCAGCCGTCCGAGCAGCCGCCTCAGCCAGGAGAGAGAGACAGCGCTCTGCGCTTCACCGGACCGAGCCGTGGCGCCCTTCCCTGAAGGCAGCGCGGGCCGGGCCGGGGTGGCTGCACCGCTCGGGCGCAGCGTGCGCCGGAGCCAGGACACGAACCGCCCCACCGCCGAGGGAGCGGTGGGGGTCGGGGAGACCGGGGTAGCGCTGGCGGCCTTCACAGCCTCTGCGGGCGCGGCCTTCTCTCCTCGGAGCCACGCGCGCAGCCGAGCCCACAGGGAGCCCGCAGGGGCAGCGTCCGCGCGCTGGAGGCCCCGAGGCACCGAGCTCCCTTCCATGCGGGCTCGCATCGCCTCAGCCTCGGGATCGGGAGGAGGAATGCCTTGGAAGAGGCTGCGTGGGGGCGTCTGGAGCGGCTCCAGGACCTTGACGGGCGGAGGAGGCGCCCCGAGCCCCTTCACGGCGAGGGAGGTCCACCCGGACACTTCGAGCCACGCCGCCACATCCAGCCGGCGCGAAGGCTCTCCCGGGAACACCTCCGCGCGGCCCGCGCGCACCAGCACGGTCGAGCCTGGAGGCGGCGCCAGGCGCTCGCGCTCGGGGGCCGAGAGCGGCGCGGAGAGGAGCACGCCTTCCTCCAAGGTGAGGGACAAGCCAGGCGCGGCGGCGCAATCCACCGGCCGGGCCCGCGACAGCCGCAAGAGGAAGCCCCCCGCGAGCACGAAGACGCTGGTGCCCGGCTCCCATGCGGCGAGCACACGCATGCGAGCTCCCCGCTCACCCAGGAGGACGGGATCGAACCAGAAGGCCACCGCCACCACCTTGCCGCGGTGGAGGTGCAGCCGAGGTCTCACGGGGCGTGCGCTCATGAGCCCTCGCCCGGCGCGGCGCGATAGAGGGCCGCCTCCTGATGGAGGCTCCACACCACGAGCTCACCCTTCACCGTCAGCCAGGCGATGACGGGCAGGCCATGGCTCGCCGCCGCGTGCACCACCCCTTCCGAGGCCCGCGCCACCGGGTGGGCCGCGTGAGCGCCGAGCAGGGTAAACCCACGCCGATCCGGCCCGAGCAACAACAACCCTGGCTCCTGCAGATCCTTATAGCTGACACCCACTCCCACCACCTGCGAGTCCACTGGCGGGTGGAGCTGGACACTGCCCTTCTCGAGCAGCACCTGCCAGGCGCCGGGCCGGTGGCGCAGCGCGAGCAGTCCACCCTCCGCGTGGCCCAGGGACTGCGAGTAGCCGAAGTACGCCTCGCCCTCTCCTGCGCCGAGCGGCAGGTGGCGCTGGTGGTGGTCCTCCAGGAGGCCGAGCCACATCCCATCCATGGAGGAGCCCTCCGTGGGTGCCATGACAAAGGCGGGCTTGCGCCGCACCTCGGCCAGGGCGCTGGTCCGGCTCGACAGCAGCGCCGGCCCCTGCTGGCTGACGATGAAGAGGCGCCCCTCGCTGTCATGCACCAGCACCCGCTCGCGGTTGCTCTCGACGATGGAGGTGGCGAGCCCCGGGGAGTGGTTGGGCGGGGGCGCATCCGGCAGCAGCCCCTCGTAGCCCAGGTAGGGGATGCCGCGAGGCCTGCTGCCGCCCTGGGCCCCCTTCACCCCACCGTGGATCCAGAGCACCTTGTCATCGCGGGTCAGCGCCAGCAGCCCGCCGTTGCGGCGCCAGCCCGCGGCCACCAGCCGATGGCCCACCGGCGGCTGGAAGCGCCGCGGCTTGGGGACCGTGGCGCGCGGCGAGTGGGGAATGGGCTGCGCGGCCACGCTCCCATCCGCGCGGATGAGGATGAGCCGCGAGCCATCCGCGGAGAAGAAGAACCACTGGATGCGGGCGGCGCTGGACAGGCGCACCGGGGTCGTGGCGCGCGAGGTGAAGGGGTCGCGCAGCATGCGCACGCACTCATCCGCGGCGGGCAGCTCCAGCTCCACGGAGGAGGGGGCGCGGGCCAGGCGCCGCACGGCGACCGAGAGCCGGCGGACGCTCGGCGCCACCAGCTCTTCCACCTCGACGCGGGACAGCCTCGCGGCCTCGGGCAGGCGGGCGAGCCGCGAGCTCCCCACGAGCCAGGCATCCTCCGGGGCCGGGCCGAGCGCAAGCGCCTCGCGCCACCGAGCCACGTGCTGATCCGTGGCGGGTGTCACGCTACGGGCGGAGAGCCAGGACTGGACGCTGGCGGGGGTGACGGAGTTGAAGGGGACGCGATCCGGCGAGTCCTGGAGCACGCACCAGGAGAACTCGGTGCCGGCCGCCTCCGCGCGCCGCTGCAGCACAACGAGCAGCGCGAGGTGGGCAATACGGGGAGTGCCGAGCTGATCAGGCCCCGCGTCCAGCAGCGCCACGGTGCGCCGCGAGCCCTGGGGCTGCTTGAAGGCGGGCTTGAGGAAGGCATGCTCACCGAAGGCGGCGCGGCGGATGAACTCGTCGGGAGACTCCAGGGCGTAGAGCCACTCGGTGAGCAGGAGCCGCTCGTAGGGGCCGCGGCGGGTGAGCCCGTCATAGCCCTGGGGCTCGCCGCCGTCCGCCTCACCGCGAGGCCGGAGCGCGCCGATCGCCGCTGCCAGCCGAGCGACGTACGGCCCCAGACTGAGGGCCAGATCCTCCGGGAAGATGGCGAGCTGCATCGCCCACGGGCGCAGCGGGGGGGGCAGGTTGCTCACGGCGCACCCTCCGCTGTCTTCAGCCAGGCGGCGAGCGTCTCTCGGGCCACGGTCCGCGCGGCGCCCACGGAGACGAGGAGCCCCGAGCGCGGGAGCACGGCGAGCGGTGTCCCAGCGGCGGCATGAGCCACGAGGGCCCGCTCGAGCAGCGAGGGGGCCACCTCCGGCGCGAGTGCGCACGGCAACAGCAGCGAGGGTGCGGCGGGATCCCTCCCCAGGTACACGGCGCCATCCACCCAGGGCAGCGAGTGGGTCTCTCCCAGGAGGACGAGCACGCCTGAGCCAGCCACGCCGCTCCAGGCGCTGAGCTGCTTCTCATCCGCGGCGAGGGCCCTCCGTGCCAGCGCGAGAGACACGGGCCCTACGCCGGCGACCGCGAGCGCGGCCAGCGGCTCCTGCCGGGGGCTCCATGTCACCGGCAGTCGTGAAGGGGCTTGTGACGAAGCGTAAGAGCTCAAGACGATCCGACCTTCACATTACTCTCGATGAGCCCGTCACGCCTGGGCCACGGCCGGAGCAGGGCCTTCGAGCGCGATGCGAATCTCCCCCCGCAGCGACTGGAGCTCCGGCGGCAGCGTCTCCGGGGCGAACCCCGCATCCATCTCCCGCACCACCCCCTCGAGCTTGAGCCGCCACGCGGAGAGCTCCTCGGCGGCGCCCTGCGACGGCCTCCCGCTCAGGACCTCGCGCCCCGCCCGGGCGATGCGCTGCGCTCGTGCCATCGGTCCCGCGCTCGCCTCCAAGGCCGCCGCCGCGAGCGCCGGGTTCTCCGTCGCGGCCAGCAGCTCGCGCAGCACCTCGCGCGCCAGCGCCTGTCCCTCCTTGGTCGGCACCGCGTAGATGAGCGGCCAGAGGTCCGCCACGCCCGGCGTCTGCCGCCCGGCCAGCGCTGCCGCCGCCGCCATGAGCCGCTGCACCTTCACCGCGCGCCGGTCCGACAGCCCGATGCCCGCCGCTCGCAGCGTGCGCAGCGCATGCGCCAGGTGAGGACGCACCGGCCCCAGGTCCGCCGCTTGCGCTCCCCGCGCCAGCACGTCCAGTGCCTCCAGCGAGGCCACCCGCGCCTCCGTCTCGCGCCAGAGCGAGGCTCCGCCCGCGAGCAGCTCCTCCAGCTGCGGGTCCGGCACGGGCTCCACGAAGATGCGCGCCAGGAAGCGGTCCGCGAAAGCCGCCAGCGACTCCTCCTCGGGCAGCCCGTTGGAGGCACCCACACACACCCGCAGGGGCACCTTCATCCGCGTGTGACCGCGCCGGAAGGTGCGCTCGTTGAGTACACCGAGCAGCGTGTTGAGGATGGCCGTGGAGCCGAGGAACACCTCGTCCAGGAACGCCACCTCGGCCTCGGGCAGCATGCCCGTCGTCTCCGTCTCCACCGTGCCCTCGCGCAGCTTGCGCAGATCCACCGGCCCGAAGATCTCGGACGGCTCGGTGAAGCGCCCGAGCAGGTATTCAAAGTAGCTCCCCCCCAGCGCGCGGGCGGTGCGGCGCACGGCCTCGCTCTTCGCGGTGCCCGGGGGACCGATGACGAGCAGGTGCTCACCGGCGACGGCGGACAGCGCCACCAGCTCGACCATGGCCTCACGCTCCACCAGGCCCCGGCCCGCGTCGGCGAGGGCATCCCGGAGAGAGGCGGCGGCGGCTTCGAAGGTCTGGGACATGGGTGCGCAGTGTACGAGGCTGGACGGCCGATTCCGAACGATGAACCGGACTGGGGGGGCGGTGGACCGGCCCCCGGCCCCCTGGGCTAGGCTTCAGGGGTGATGCGACGTGTAACAGAGCTGGGGGTGGTGCTGGGACTGCTCCTATGGGCAGGAGCGGCCCAGGCCGGCGAGTGGCGCGGGTACCTCTCCCTGAGCGCGGGCATGGCGCTCGACCGTTACAGCGAGTGGGATGCGAAGGGCGCCGCCATCAACGTCTACTTTGGCGTCGAGGCCCCCATCGGGCTGTCCGTGGGGGTCTACGCTGAGGCCGCGGAGACGTGGGGCCAGAAGTTTGAGGACCTACAGCAGGACGCCTCCAGTCGGGTGCAGCTGGACTACCGGCAATATGGGCTGGAGGTGCGGTTCCGGGGGTTCCGGGAACGGATGATCTCGCCCTGGGTGAGCCTCCGGCTGGCCCGCAGCCGCTCCACACCTCAGACGCCGGACGAGTTCGGCCAGCTGGTGCGCCAGGAGTTCCAGGCCCTCGGCGGCGCGGTGCGCTTCGGGCTGGACTGGTGGCTGGGCATGAACTGGGGCATCACGGGAGCCACCTCCTGGCAGTGGTGCGACGTGCGCTACGAGAAGCAGGCCGTGAAGGAGTGCGCCAAGCCCATCAACACGATTCTCGTGGGGCCGACGATCCGCTTCTGACCCGCCGCGCCAGGCGCTATGGTCCGCGGCCATGAACCGCGAACATCACCGCTGGTACAGCCACCGCCTGGGCCGGGACATGGACCTGCTGCTCTTCGGGCACTCGGGCGAGCCTGTCCTGATGCTGCCCACGAGCCGAGGCCGCTTCTACCAGAACGAGGACTTCGGGCTGGTGGGCGCCATCGCGGATCGCATCCAGGCGGGCCGCTACCTCGTGGTGTGTGCGGACGGGATCGACGAGGAGAGCTGGCTCAACCGGCACATCCACCCGCACGATCGGGTGGCGCGGCACGTGGCCTGGGAGTCCTACCTGCTCCACGAGGTGGTGCCGCTGTTGAGGAGCCGCAGCAGCGGCGGGAGGCTGACGCTGTTGGGGTGCAGCTTCGGCGGCTTCCACGCCTTCAACACCGGCCTGCGTCACCCTCACGTCTTCCAGCGGCTCCTCTCCATGAGCGGCAAGTTCGAGACGGAACCCTTCCTCGACGGCTACCACGACGAGAGCGTGTACTTCAATTCGTGCCTGCAGTGGCTGCCGAACGTGTCGGACGTGGGGCAGCTGCACGCCCTCCAGCAGGTGGAGATGGTGCTGGCGGCGGGCGAGCACGACTTCTGCCGCGGCTCCAACGAGCACCTCTCCAAGGTGCTGTGGAGGAAGGACATCGGCAACCACCTGTCCATCTGGCAGGGCGGCATCCACGACTGGCCCACCTGGCGGCACATGATTCAGCAGTACCTGCCCTGGTAGGGCGGGCTCAGGCCTCAAGCGGGCGCAGCGTGCCAGCGCTCATCCGGTGGAAGCGCCACAGCAGGGCAAAGGCCACGGAGATGAGGCCCGCGCACAGGCCCCACCAGATGCCCAGGAGGCCCAGCTTCAGTCCGAAGCCCAGCACCAGCGAGAGGGGCAGGCCAATGGCATAGTGCCCGACCATGTTGGCCAGGAAGGTGAAGCGCGTCTCCCCGGCCCCGCGCAGCACGCCCGCGCCTACGCCCTGCACCCCGTCGAAGACCTGGAAGACAGCGCTCACCATCAGCAGGGGCACCACCAGGGGCGTCACCTCCGCCGAGGCCCCGGCCAGCTGGGACAGCGCGTGCGGGAAGAGGGCGAACACCAGCGCCGACAAGGCCATGAAGCCCGCTCCGCCCGCGAAAGCGACGAAGCCGCTCATGCGGGCCTGGGGCGTGTTGCGCGCTCCCACTGCCCACCCCACGCGCACGCTGCCTGCGTTGCCAATCCCCACCGCGATGGTGAAGGAGACGCTCGCGAAGGAGATGGCGATCTGGTGCGCGCCCATGCTCGCAGGGCCCAGCCTGAAGGCCAGGGCGCCCGCGAGCGCGAAGACGCCAATCTCCGCCGCGAGGTGGAGCCCGATGGGGAACCCCACCCGCGCGGCCTGCCTCAGATCCGCCCACACCGGGCGGCGTACCGGCCTCTCCCCCGCGATGGCCAGGCGCCGCACTGCGTAGAGGATGATGGCGAGCTGGAGGAGGGTGCACAGGAAGGTGGCGAGCGCCGCGCCTCTCGCGCCCATGGCGGGGATGTCCCTCAGCGGCCCGAACCCCTCCGGGAGCACGCTCCCACCGAAGACGAAGAGGATGTCTGCGCCCAGGTTGAAGACGTTGGCCGCCACGGTGGCCACCACCAGGGGCCGGGTGCTCGCGGCGGACTGCAGGTAGCCGCGCACCATGAGGAACGCGAGCATTGGCACCATGCTGGGTGCGCGCCAGTACAGATAGGAGCGCGTCTCGCTCAGCTCCTCCCGGACGTACCCGAGGAGGGGCAGCACCTCCGGCACCACGAGCACCAGGCCGCCCATCACCGTCCCTGCGAAGAGCGCCATCCACCCGCCCTGCCACAGCAGTGCCCGGGCCCGGGACGCGTTGCGCGCACCGAAGGCCTGGGACAGCAGCGGGTCGAACCCCATCATCAACCCCATGCCCAGGCCGCTCACGGCGAAGAAGATGGCGTTGGCCATGCCCACCGCGGCCAGCGCCGAGGTGCCCGCACGCCCCACCACCAGCGTGTCGACCAGCCCCATGAGTGCCTGACCGCCTTGAGCGATGGCGATGGGGATGGCCAGCTTCATCAGCTCGCGGAACTCCTCGCGGCGGGACTTCACGGGCGCAGGCATGGGACGGCCGCCTATAGCGTCTTCTCGCGCGGAATGCGCTGGTGAAGAGCCGACGGCCGCTGCTCGTCCACGCTGACCCCGCAAAAAAAAGGCGGCCGGCTCGCATCCCCCGAGGGAGCCGACCGCCCTTCCCTCTGCAGAGGGGGGTGCTGCGGTTTACGGCATGTAGAAGTCCGGCTGGAAGTACGTCGTGGCCAACGGTACCTGCAGGTTGCTCACGTGGGCCACACGCACGCCCGCATCAGTGATGGCATACACATAGTCATCCGCCATCACGCTGCGGCGTACGGTGGGCGTCCAGTACCACGTCCAGTTCCTGTTGTTGAAGGATTGATACACGTCCGACATGGAAACCGCGCCTACTGGAGAGAAGCCCGTGGCGGCGTCCACGCGGAAGACGCGCAGCTCGCTCCGGAAGCTGCTCCAGTAGTCCGAGCTGCCAGGCACGTAGTCCGAGAAGGGGATGGCCAGCAGCCCCTTGGCCGGGAAGAAGTTGAAGGCCTTGTGCTCATAGAGGGCCTCGCTCCAGCCGTACGCGGTCCCCACAAGCCGGGTGAACTTCTCCTTGGGCTCCGCCGGATCCGACACATCGAAGAGCGACAGCTTCAGCGCACGCTCGCGCCAGTTCTGGTCCTCCGGCACGTGCACGCCGATGGTGATGAGGTGGTTCTCATCCAGCGGGTGGATGTAGCTGGAGAAGCCCGGCACCTTCAGCTCGCCCACCTTGCGGGGGTTCTCCGGGTCGGACAGGTCGAACGTAAAGAGCGGATCCACCTGGCGGAAGGTGACGACGTAGCCCTTGTTGCCCAGGAAGCGGGCGCTGTAGATGCGCTCGCCCTTGGCCAGCTCCTCCGTCTGCCCAAGCTTCACCAGCCGGCCCTCCTCCTCCCGGAAGGTGAAGAGGCGGTTGGTGGTCTCCTGGCGGCCCCAGGGGTTGTCATTGTCCCGCTTCCACGTGGCGATGGTGGTGGCCACGCGCAGCACGCCCTTGTACTCGTCCATGCTGAACTGGTTGAGCAGGTAGCCCTCCACCACGCCGCTGCCCGCGTAGCGCGCGTGGCCTGGCTCACGGGTGTCGAACTTGTGCAGGTACGTGTAGTCCTTCTGCCCGTCCTCCGGCCACCACCACCAGTGCTGGCTGGCCAGGTAGAGGGCCTCCGTCGAGGCGTACACCTGGCCCGGCTCCGCCACCAGGCTGGTGCGGCGCACGGTGGACTCGGTGGTGGTGGCATCGTCCAGGTCCAGCGAGGCCACGGTGACAAAGCCCAGCTTCGCGGGCGTGTTGGAGCGGTAGAAGTCGCGGCAGTCGTAGCCCACCTCCACCCTCGAGCCGTCCGGCAGCTTGCGCCAGCCGCTCGGCAGCCACTGCTTGAGCGTCTGCTGGCGGATGGCCTGCTCGTTGCTCACCATCAGCTTGTCCAGCTCCCGCTTCAGCCGGTCCTCGTCCTGCCAGAGGCCCTCCGAGTACGTGGGCCACCAGCGCGTCTCCTGGGGGTAGCGGAAGTTGTCGTTGAGCAGCAGCCGCACCGAGCTGTTCGTGCGGCGCGCTTGGGCATACCGGCCCGGGATGAAGAGCTGATCCTCGACGCGCGGCGAAGCCAGGTTCGACACATCCACCACCGTCACCTTGGTGGCGTTCATGCCGTAGGAGCCGCAACCACCCCGGGGATCGCACGGCGCGACGTCGATCATCCCTCCGCCCGGCTTCGAGTCGCCACCCGGGTTGCTCCCCTCCTCCTGCAGGGCCACCTCGGAGAAGATGACGACGCGGTTGTCCTTCAGGAACATCTCCCTCGGCCAGCCCTCGAGCGCCAGGCTGCCGACCGCGCTCAGAGACTCGGCGGGCCAGGAGCGGTGCACGTACAGCTTGCGGCCGGAGACGACGAAGATGCGCGTGCCATCGTTCTTCACGAAGTCGGCCTCGTCCACGCCCGCCACCTGGTTGTTGGTGTCGGTGTAGTCACCCGGCCCTCGGGGCGCTGGCGTCGAAACATCTCCTCCCGGCGCTCCGACGACGGGAGTGGCCTCGGGGTTGCCAGGAGGAGCGGAGTTGACGTCATCGACGACGCCCCCACCCCGCCCCCATCTGCCGATCATCTCCTTCTGCCACGTGAGCTGGGCGCGCATGTCGAGGACTGCGGTGTCCTCGATGTAGGACTCCAGGTCCTCGCACTTGTCGAAGCTCGTGAGCTGCGCCTGCGTCTGCACCTGCAGGTTCTCCGGGATACCGCTCCGGTCATCACAGCCGACCCCCATGAGCGCCAGGCCGAGTCCCCCGTATCGCAACCACTTCATATATTCCTCCGTGATGCTCCGGCCCGCCGAGGCGCCTGATGGGGCAACCCGGCCGCGTGTCGCGTCCGGCTCTGCCATCCACGTGCCAGAGGCGAAGAGGCTGGAATTTCGGGAGGTTGGGGGTGCCGCGCCCTCTCAGAAACCTGAGGGCCGAGAGGGAATCGCGAGCGAAAAACCGAGAGCCCGCGGCACGAAGCGCTGGAGCTGGGCTGCCAGGACCGTGTCCACCCGCTCCAGGCGCAGCCCCATGCCCGCCGGCGCTTGGAAGGCCGAGCCCCGGCGCAGGGGGTTGGACCAGGCCACCACCGCGTCCACGGAGGAGGCGATGCGCTGGCCGGCCAGCGTCACCCGAAGCGACAGCCGGGCCCCCGCGCGCGCCGGCGTGAGGGTGCGCACGAAGAGGGCCTCGGGGCTGGCGTCCGAGCTGAACCCCGTCAGCGGAGGCCCACAGCGCGTGGCGAACTCCACCACGGAGAACAGCGGCACGCGCTCGGCGGCGCGGGTGGGAGCCACACCGGGAGAGAGTCGCTCCAGCACGCGCGCCACCAGCGTGTCGGGCGCCATCATCCGCCGCTCCAGCAGCGGCTCGCCGGTGAGGACCCGGGCCCGGGAGTGCACGTCCGGGGGCTCCTCCACTCCGGCCACCAGCACCAGGGGCTTTCGGGGCAGCAGCGCGTGCAGCCGGTTCGCCAACGCCAGCCCGTCCTGGAAGGCGAAGGAGCGCGACACGTCCACGACGAGCCCATCCAGCCGCGTGCCATGCATCACGGCCAGCGCCTCCGCCTCCACCCCGTGCCGGGCATAGAGGACATGGAAGCCCTCGTGCTCCAGCGCTCCCCCCAGGAAGGAGCCCATGGAGCGGCTCCCCTCCACCAGCAGCACGCCGAGCCCGGGAGGCGGCCCCTGCCGTCCCTGCTCTCGCGCGGCCCGCACCGCCAGCACCTTGGCGGTCAGCGCCTCGAACTCCACGGGCTTGGGCAGGAAGTCGTCCGCACCGGCGCGCGAGCAGAGCATCACCTCATGGGGCGCGCTGGCTCCGGTGAGCATGACGACGGGCACCCTGGAGGCCACCGGGTGCGCCTTCACGCGCCGA
>NZ_DASPHO010000456.1:0-6134 GCF_035629615.1 Hyalangium sp.
AAGCCAAGGTAGGAACCCCCCCCAAGCCCGACAACCCGGCCACCCATCCAACCGGGTCGGGTTTCCAACACCCAACGGTTCGCGGTGGCCCGGTCTCCCCGGCGACCCCCGCTGACCACCTCGTCCTCCATGGAGCCACACCGCTCCGCTGGCCCCTTCACCCGCTCCAGCAGCTTCTCGAAGTGCTCCACCTGTCCTTCAGTGTCCAGCCGGAGCTGGGTCCCCAGGTAGGAGAAATGGTGATTCAGGGGTAAGGGTCGCTCCGCGGACTGACTCCTGGGGGGGTATGCAGCAGATTCTTCAGTGGATGACGGTGGCGATCTTGTGCTGCGCCGCAGGGGCGCAGTCAAAGGAGGCGAGACAGGACAAGCGGCTCGTGGAGTCGCAGACGGCCTTCAACGAGGCGGTGGCGCTGTACGAGGCGGGCAAGTACGCCGACGCGATTGCGCGGGGGGAGCGGGCGCTGGTGCTGCGCGAGGCGGTGCTCGGGGGCAAGCATCCCGAGGTCGCCACGTGTCTGGACGTGCTCGGGTACTTCCGCGTGCTCGTGGGAGATTATGCCCGGGCAGAGCCGCTGCTTCAGCGCGGGCTCGAGATTCGGGAGGCAAGCCTCGGCAAGGAACACGCCGACGTGGCCACGTCGCTCGACCACCTCGGGAGCCTCTACAAGCTTCAAGGCGCGTACGGCCGAGCCGGGCCCCTCTACGAGCGCGCTCTCTCCCTTCGAGAGGCACGCCTCGGCAAGGCTCACCCCCATGTGGGTATCTCGCTCAACAACCTGGGGCTCGTCTACGCGGAGCAGGGGCAGTACGCGCGAGCCGAGCCGCTCTATCAGCGTGCGCTCGCCGTCCGGGAAGCAGCTCTGGGCAAGAGCCACCCAGAGGTCGCGCAGACGCTGAACAACCTGGCCAACCTCTCCCTGGCCCAGGGGGCATACGCGCGGGCCGAGCCACTCTACGAGCGTGCCCTCGCCATCTCAGAGGCGGCCCTCGGCAAGGAGCACCCCGACGTCGGGCTGCCTCTCAATAACCTGGCCTTGGTTTACAAGGCCCAGGGGCTCTACACGCGGGCCCGGCCGCTCGCCGAGCGCGCGCTCGCCGTTCAAGAAGCGGCGCTAGGCAAGAACCATCCCCTCGTTGCCTCCGCGCTCAACAACCTCGCCATCCTGTATGTGGCCGAGGGGCTGGAGGACAAGGCCGAGCCCCTCTATGAGCGTGCGCTCGCCATCAGTGAAGCGGCGCTGGGCAAGAACCACCCCGCAGTCGCCCAGACGCTGAACAACCTTGCCGGCCTTCACAAGGCCCGGGGGAAGTTCGCGCGGGCCGAGCCGCTCTATGAGCGCGCGATCGCCATCAGTGAAGCGGCGCTGGGTAAGAACCATCCGGACGTCGCTGCCGCGCTCAGCAACCTGGCCAGCCTCTACTCGGCCCAGCGGGACTACGCGCGGGCCCGGCCGCTCGCCGAGCGCGTGCTCGCCCTTCAGGAGGCGGCGCTGGGCAAGAACCATCCCGACCTCGCCACCGGGCTCGACAACCTGGGCGGACTCTACGCGAGCCAGGGGCTGTACGCTCAAGCCGAGCCGCTGCTCCAGCGTGCGCTCGCGATTCGGGAGGCTTCGCTGGGCAAGAGCCACCCGGACGTCGCCCTCTCGCTCAATAACCTTGCCACCTTCTACGCGAACCAGGGTTCGCACGCTCGGGCCGAGCCCCTCGCCGAGCGCGCGCTGGCCATTCGGGAAGCGGTGCTGAGCAAGAGCCATCCGGAGGTTGCCGACTCACTCAGGCGCCTCGCTGACATCTACAAGACCCAGGGCACGTACGCGCGGGCCGAGCCCCTCCTCCAGCGCGCGCTCGCCATCTATGAGGGAGCGCTGGGCAAGAACTCTCCCGGCGCCGCCAAAGCGCTGGATGATCTCGGAAGGCTCTACCTGGCCCAAGGACTGTACGCGCGGGCCGAGCCCCTCCTCCAGCGCGCGCTCGCGACTCGGGAAGAGGTGCTCGGCTCGACCCATCCCGATGTCGCCGCCTCGCTCATGGGCCTGGCCAACCTCTACACGCTCCAGGGACTGTACGCGCGGGCCGAGCCGCTCTTTCTGCGCGCCCTCCCCCTCTACGAAGCGGCGATGGGCAAGAATCATCCCAACGTCGCCTCCGCGCTCAACAACCTCGCGGGTCTCTACAAGGAC
The DNA here is from genome assembly GCF_035629615.1 of Hyalangium sp. Lineage (GTDB taxonomy): Bacteria > Myxococcota > Myxococcia > Myxococcales > Myxococcaceae > Hyalangium. Next base: position 2,186 of record NZ_DASPHO010000456.1, read on the forward strand.
CAGGGGTTGTATGACCGGGCCAGGCCTCTCTACGAGCGCGCGGTCGCTATCAACGAAGCGGCGCTGGACAAGAACGACCCCGACCTCGCTGCGGCGCTCAACAACCTGGCGGGCCTCTACCAGACCCAGGGGATGTACGCGCGAGCCCAGCAACTCTACGAGCGCGCACTGGCCATCACGGAGGCGGCGCCGGGCAAGAAACACCTCGCAGTCGCCCAGACGCTGGGCAACCTCGGCCTGGTCCACGCGGACCAGGGGCTGTACGCGCAGGCCGAGTCTTTCTACCAGCGCGCCCTTCCCATCTATGAAGCGACGGTGGGCAAGGAGCATCCGGACGTTGCCGCTACGCTCAACAACCTGGCCAACCTCTATCTGACTCAAGGACTGTATGCGCGGGCCAGCCCCCTCCACGAGCGCGCGCTCGCCATCTACGACGTGGCGCTGGGCAAGAACCATGTCCGCTATGCCCAGGTGCTCAACAACCTGGCATTGGTCTACAAGAACCAGGGGTTGTACGCGCGGGCCGAGCCGCTCTACCAGCGCGCACTCGCCATCTCGGAGGCGGCCGTCGGGGAGAAGTCGCTCGATGCCGCCCGAGCACTCAACAACCTCGCCGCCCTCTACACGGCCCAGGGGCTGTATGCGCGGGCCGAGCCGCTCTTGCTGCGCACGCTCTCGATTCGGGAAGCGGCGCTGAGCAAGAACCATCCCGAGGTTGCCACCACGCTCAGCAATCTGGGCCTCCTCTACACGGAGCAGCAGGCATACAGCCGCGCCGAGCCGCTCTACGAGCGCGCGATCGCCGCTCAAGAAGGGGCGCTCGGCAAGAACTCGCCCGAGCTCGCCCAGTCCCTCAACAACCTCGGTATCCTCTATATGTACCAGGGGATGCATAAGCGGGCCGAGCCGAACTTTCAGCGTGCGCTCGCGATTCGGGAAGCAGCGCTGGGCAAGAACCATCCGGACGTGGCCCAGACGCTCAACAATCTCGCCATCGTCTCCGCGCTCCAAGGGTCTACCGGTCAGGCGGAGGATCTCCTCGAGCAGGTTATCGCCATCAACGAAGCGGCGCTGGGCAAGAACCATCCCGATGTCGCCCGAGCGCTCCGCACGCTCGCCCAGCTGCGCCTGGCCCAGCGACGCTTCCCCGAGGCCTTGCAGCTCTTCAGGCGCTCATTCACCATCGCTGAGCGGCGCCTGCGCCGGGAGGCGCTGGACTTCTCCGAGGAGCGGCTGAGCAGCTTCCTGCAGTACCTGCGCACCGACGAGGAGCTGCTCTACGGGCTGCTGCGCCAGCGCTCCGATGATGCCGACGTAAGCCGCCTGGCGCTCAGCGTCGCGCTGCTGCTCAAGGGCCGCTCCGTGGCGGAGACAGCGGACACCTCCCGCACCGTCTACCGGAACCTGAGCGGAGGGGACCGGGACACCTTCGAGCAGCTGCGCGGGCTGCGCACCCAGCACGCCGCTCTGGCCTTCCAAGGCCGCGGCGCGCTGCCCCCTGCGGATTATGAACAGCGCCTGAAGGAGCTCGGCGAGCTGGGCGACGCGCTCGAAGCAGACCTGGCCAAGCGCTCGGCACCTCTGCGCGCGCTGACCGCGCTGCCGGCTCCCGCAGAGATCGTCGACCGCGTCGCCGGGGCCCTCCCCACAAACAGTGTCCTCGTAGAGTTCGTCGCTTACGTGGACCGTTTCTTCAACGTGAAGCCCGGCACGCCTCTGTCAAAGTTCCCCAGCGAGCTTCGCTACCTGGCGCTGGTGCTGGAACCGGATGGGGACATCCGCACCGTGGACCTGGGGCCAGGCGCGCCCATTGACGCCGCGGCCTCACGGCTGCGAAACGCGCTGGCCAACCGGGATGCCGGCTTCCAGGCCTCGGCCCAGGCGCTCTACCGGCTCGCGTTCCAGCCGCTGCTGCCGGCGCTGGGAGACACCCGCCGCCTGTTCCTCTCGCCGGATGGGCAGCTCGGCCTGGTCCCTTTCGCCGCCCTCCACGATGGCCGCCGCTTCCTCGTGGACTCCTTTGAGTTGAGCTACCTCACCTCGGGCAAGGACCTGCTGCCACGCCCCAAGGATCCAGATCCTGCCACCTCAGTCGTCGTCTTCGCCGACCCGGACTTCAGCGCTCCCGTTCGAGCACCTGCCGCCTCGCCGGCGACCGTGCCTGTGGCGCCCGATCGCTCCCCTGCGGTGGAGCACGCCTTCTCGACGTTGAGGGCGGAGCTGGCGGAGCGGCCGTGGACGCCGCTGCCCGGCACGCGCCAGGAGGCGGAGGCCATCCAGCGGCTGATACCGCGGGCACAGCTCTTCCTGGGCTCCCAGGCCACCAAGGAGCGGCTGCTGCAGGTGCCGACTCCTGGAGTGCTGCACGTAGCCACCCACGGCTTCTTCCTGGAGGATGCGCCGGTGCCCAAGGACTCCCGCGCCGTGGGCCACTTCGGTGCTCTGGGACAGGAGGCCCTCGCACCCAGCCTTCCAAATCCTCTGATGCGCTCGGGACTGGTGCTGGCTGGCGCGCTCGCTGGACCCAGCGGATCTGACACCGCCAGGGCCGGGCCCGACAGCACGATGGTGACAGCGCTGGAGCTTGCGGGTCTCAACCTGTGGGGCACCCAGCTGGTGGTGCTGTCGGCGTGCGACACGGGCAGAGGGGACGTGAAGCTGGGGCAAGGGGTGTACGGGCTGCGGCGGGCCTTCGTGGCAGCCGGGGCGGAGACGGTGGTGATGAGCCTGTGGAAGGTGAATGACGACACCACCTGGCAGCTGATGGAGGCGTTCTACCGCAACCTGCTCTCAGGGATGAACCGAGCCACGGCGCTGCGGGCGGCCATGCGGGCGTTGCGTCAGAGCCGGCCCCACCCCCACTACTGGGCGCCCTTCATCTCCGTGGGCCAGGACACCCCCTTGCGGGTGCTGGCCTCCAGCTCCCCAACGGGGCCGTAGGTGGATTCTCTGCATCATTCGCCAGCTCGCCGGCTCTCCACGGTGGTGGGCCACCTGGCCGAGCCTTTGATATGAGCTCAACCGCCCTTGGGAGTACCGCTCCGTGAGACATCCCTCTGCGCGACTGCCTCACCGAGCCCTCACCCTCTGTCTCGTCCTGGGCGCTGGCACCTACGCCCCCCTCCCGCTGCTCCGCACCGAGGCCGTGGCTGGCACCTCGCCCTCCGGCCCCTCCGCGGCTTCAGGCTCGGGCGAGAAGTCCGCACATGACTTCACCTCCCTGCGCACCTTCACCAAGGTCCTCCTCTACGTGAAGGACAACTACGCAGTCCCTGAGCGCATCAAGCCGAAGCAGATGCTGGTGACGGCGCTGCGGTATGTGGAGATAGTAGTCCTGGACGTCATCGTCGACGGCAACGCCGATTCCGCAAGGATCAAGGTCACCGCCGGCTCTGAGGCGCGCGAGTTCGACATCTCACACGTGACCTCACTCTGGAAGCTGTCCTTCGTGCTGAAGGAGATCTTCCAGTTCATGAGCGAGAACATGCGGCCGATGGAGGACACGCGGGCGGTGGAGTACGCCGCCATCAATGGGATGCTCTCCACGTTGGATCCGCAGTCCATCCTCTTCCGCCCCGAGCTGTACTCGGATCTGAAGAAGACCATCAAGGGCGTCTACGGCAGCATCGGCATCATCCTCCAGCTCCAGGAGGGAAACCTCATCGTGAGGACCGTCCTTCCCGAGATGCCCGCCGCCAAGGCCGGCCTCCAGAAGGGCGACTGGATCACCAAGATTGGCGACGAGTCGATGGTGAGCATGGAGCTCAGCGAGGCCATCTCCAAGCTGCGCGGTCCGGTGGGCAGCAAGATCGTCATCACCGTGAAGCGCAAGGGTTGGGACAAGCCGCGGGTGATGACGCTCAACCGGGCGATGATCTCGATCGAGAGCGTGCAGCACAAGATGCTGGCCGGCAACGTCGGCTACGTGCGGCTGAAGAACTTCCAGGGC
>NZ_DASPHO010000457.1:0-6381 GCF_035629615.1 Hyalangium sp.
CTCATGCCTCCATGGAGCGCCAGGGCGCGCCAGCCGCGGCCGTTGAGCGAGACAGAGAGCTCATCCACCTCGGTGCGGGTGCGGCAGAAGACGAGGGCCGCCGTGGGCGACTCCACATCGAGGACGCGGCACAGCGTGGCCACCTTGAAGGCTCGTGGGACGATATAGGCCGTCTGCCTCACGCGGGGCAGCTCGCCCGGCTCCACCTTCTCGCGGGCGATGCGCACGCGCACGGGCTGGCGGAGGTGGCGCTCGGCGATGCTGGCGATGCGGGCCGGGAGCGTGGCGGAGAAGAGCGCCGTCTGACGCTTCTCAGGGGTGGCGGACAGGATGGCCTCGAGATCGTCGGCGAAGCCCATGTCGAGCATCTCGTCGGCCTCGTCCAGCACGACCACCTGCACGTCCTTGAGCAACAGTGTCTTGCGCTGGAGGTGGTCGAGCGCCCGACCCGGGGTGGCGACGACCACGTCCACTCCGCGCTTGAGCACCCGGAGCTGCTGGCCGATCACCTGCCCTCCATAGAGGGGGACCACGCTGATGCCCAGCTTCTGGCCATAGCGGTGGATGGCCTCGGCCACCTGCATGGCCAGCTCGCGCGTAGGCACGAGCACGAGCGCGGAGGTGGTATGCGGCGCGCGGCGGCCGGGCGTGAGGCGCTGCAGGAGAGGCAGGGCGAAGGCCGCCGTCTTGCCCGTCCCCGTCGCGGCAATGCCGAGAAGATCTTTGCCCTCGAGCAGCGGAGGGATCGCCGCGCGCTGAATGGGGGTGGGCTCCTCGTATCCGAGGGCGCGAATGGCCTCGACGAGGGGAGGGCTGAGCCCCAGGGAATCAAAGCTGGCTTCGGCAGGAGTTGTGGGTTCCTTCACAGTGGGCGCTTGTAGCATCCCTTCAAGCTCCGGGCTGCCAGAACACGCGCCGACCGTTGTGCGGTGTATGAAGGGGCCATGACCGAGCAGAACCCACGTCCCTCCAACGCCCCTCCCCCTCAGCTTGGGCGCGTGGCGTTCCACGCCGTGGCCTCGGGCCTGACGCCGCTCATCCCCATCCCTTTCCTCGATGACTACGCCCTGCGCCAGGTTCGGGAGCGAATGGTCCGTGCGCTCCTCCAGGACCACAGCCTGCCCACCCCGGCCAAGGCGGTCTCGATCCTCGCCGGCTCGCAAACGTCTTCCACCGTGGGTGGCCGGGTGCTCGGCATGCTCAAGTCGCTGGCGCTGCGCCCCGTCAAGAAGCTCTTCCGCAAGGTCTTCCTCGTGCTGTGGGTGAAGGACTGCGTGGACATGGCGTCGTACTCCCTGCACCACGGCTATCTGCTCCAGCATGCCCTGTCCCGCGGCGATCTGACCGCGCTCACGCTGGGGGGAGACGCGCCGCGCCGCGTGCACGACGCCATCCGCGCGGCCTGCAAGGAGCAGGACTCGCGGCCTGTCAACCTGCTCCTGGGACGGCTCTTCGCCAGCAGCCGGCTGCTCCTCTCGGAGGCCACCCAGGCCCTGATGAGCCCGCTGCGCGGACAGCCCCGAGTCCCCGAGAAGGGAGAGGAAGCCGAGGTGGCCTCGCTGGCGGACCGGCTCGCCTCAGCCCTCTGGGAGCAGCGCGGCTACTTCACCACCCTGGAAGAGCGCTACCAGAAACACCTGCGCAAGACCGGCTGAGATTGCAGGCGTCCGTGGGATGATATGAGCGGCGAGAGACACGGCTCGCGCTCAGGAGCACTGGACATGAAGACCATCCTCGTCGTCGGGGCAACGGGCAACATCGGCAAGGAGATCGTGGCGCAGTTGGCACGCGCCGGCGGCGTGAACGTCGTGGCAGCCTCGCGGGACGTGGCTCGAGCCAAGGAGCAGTTCCCCGGTGTTCGCGTGATCGAGCTCGATCCGGACCGGCCGGACACGCTTCCCCCAGCGCTCCAAGGCGTCGACACGGTGATCCAGGTGAACCCCATGTCGCCGGTCATGGCCCAGCAGGCCAGGAGCCTGGCCCAGGCCGCACGCCAGGCTGGGGTGAAGCACCTGGTGCGCAGCAGCTTGATGGGCGTGGGCGAGCCTGACCTCATCAGCGAGGCGGTATGGCATGCAGAGGCGGATCAGGCGATCGCGGACAGCGGCATTCCGTTCACCCTCCTGCGGCCCAATCAGTACTTCCAGAACTTCATCAGCGCTCGCAACAACCAGACGATTCGCAGCCAGGGCTTCATCGCCCTGCCGCTCGGAACGAGCCGGGTGAGCAACATCGACACGCGCGACATCGCCGAGAGCGCGGCGCGGGTGGCGCTCTCCTTGGGGACCGAGCACCATGGCAAGGCCTACGTGCTGACGGGCGCCGAGGCGTCAACCATGGAAGAGGTGGCCAAGGTCATGGGCGACGCGATCGGCAAGCCCGTGCGCTATGTCGCGGTCGAACCCGAGAAGTTCCAGCAGGGCCTGCTCGGCGCGGGCCTCCCGCCAGTCATCGTCGACGCCATCCAGGGCTGGTTCGCGTACTGCAGGGCGGGCAAGGCCGAGCGCGTGACAAAGGACGCTGAGCAGCTGCTGGGCCGCAAGCCGCGCACGCTGCGCCAGTTCGTGCAGGACCACGTGGGCCTCTGGCGCTAGGCGGGATGAAGCGGCAGGTCACTCCCCCTTTGGTAGTACGAAGCGCGCTGCAGAACGCGCCAAGGAGAGAGAAGGAATGCGACAGTCGGTAGAGCTGGCCAGCCTGTTCCTGTTCGCCGCGATCGTCGTCGGCTCGCCGGACCGCGCCGCGGCCGCCGACCCCGAGCCGGTGCCGCCGCACCACTCGTTCACCCTTGAGTCCGCGACGCTCAAGGAGACCCGGCGCATCAACGTCTACACGCCACCGGGCTACGACGCGAAGGGGGCCACGCGCTATCCAGTGCTGTACATGCCCGACGGTGGCGTACAGGAGGACTTCCCGCACGTCGCCACCACCATCGACACCGCGATCCGAGCGGGCGAGCTGCGGCCGCTGATCCTGGTCGGCATCGAGAACACCGAGCGGCGGCGCGACATGACCGGCCCGACCGAGGTGGACGCGGACCGCAAGATCGCCGCACGCGTTGGCGGCTCGGCTGGGTTCCGTGGCTTCATCCGGGACGAGCTGATGCCGCAGGTGCGCCGCCGGTACCGCGTGAAGGACGAGACTGCGATCATCGGCGAATCCCTCGCCGGGCTGTTCATCGTGGAGACGTTCTTCCTGCAGCCGAAGCTGTTCGACACCTATATCGCCTTGAGCCCGAGCCTCTGGTGGAACAACGAGGAGCTGGTGCGCAAGGCCAGTGAGCGCCTCAAGGCCGGGACAGATCTGCGCAACACCCTGTATCTCTCTTCCGCGGACGAGGAGGACATCGTCGCCGCCGCCGCGCGCCTGGCGGAGACGCTCCGCACGACTGCACCGGCCGGGCTGAAGTGGCAGTACGAGCCCAGGCCGGACCTGCGCCACGACACGATCTACCGCGCGGCATCGCCGCAGGTGTTGCGCAAGTGGTTCGCGCCCGGAGCCTCGAATCGAGAGAGAGGCATGGTCCCTTGAACTGCCCGAGCTGTGGCACGGCCCTTCTGCTGGAGGGGGTCGCCCGGTGTCCATACTGCGGCGCACAGATGCCTCTCCCACGTGGGCCCTTGCTGCTCTCGCCCACGAGCCGCTTCATCGTGAAACGGAGCGAGGAGCAGCTCCGCCTGCACTCTCGCTGGTACCAGAAGGGAATGTGGCTCCTCGCTCCCTTCGGTCTCATGATGCTCGGGATCTACGCCGCAACCGCACCCGCTGACTTCCAGAAAGGCCAGATCCTTACGACTGCGTTCGGCGGTCTGGTCATCGCCGGCCTCAACTACCTGCTGCTCGCGGTGTTGTGGAACCGGACGGAGATCGTCGTGACCCGGGCGACCCTGCGCGTGCGCCGAGGCCCCGTGCCATGGCCTGGCTCGAAGGAGATCCCCACCCGTCACATCCTCCAACTCCATGTGCGTGAGAACTGGCATCAGGACAAGCGCTCACCGCATCGCAAGACACGCTCCTTCTCACTGGAGGCGCTGATGCAAGGTGAATACTCCGTCCCCCTGCTCGATGGGTTCAAACATGAGAATGAGTTGACCCCACTCGAACAAGAGATCGAGCGCTGGCTCGGGCTGGAGAACCTCCCCGTGGAAGAGGAGCCGCCTGCCACGAAAGCGTCGTCGACGCGACCGGGAACAAGGCATCGTCCATGAGGTGGCTGGTGAGCCGAGTGCCCAGGAGAATGGACTCCAGCCAGCAATAGGATTATCCCCTCCTCTGCGTGAGTCCTCCCATGCGATCGATCGACACCGGCCCGGACGCCCTGGGCACGCCCAACACCCGGGCCTGGGCGACGCCGCTGGAGCTGGGCCTGCTCGGCGCGATCTGGGGCGCCTCCTTCCTGTTCATGCGTGTGGCCGCCAAGGACTTCGGCGCGGTGCCGCTGGTCGAGCTCCGCCTGGGGCTGGGCGCGCTGGTGCTGCTGCCGTTCCTCTGGCGGGCGCGCTCGTCCTTTCCCCTGAAGCTGTGGCCCAAGCTCGCACTGATCGGCGCGATCAACTCGGCGATCCCGTTCGTGCTGTTCGCCTGGGCCGCGCAACGCGCGCCGGCCGGCGTCGCCGCGATCACCAACTCGATGGCGGTGCTGTTCACCGCGCTCGTCGGCTTCCTGTTCTTCGGAGAGAAGATCGGCCCGCAACGCGCGATCGCGCTGGCGGCCGGCTTCGTCGGTGTCGTGGTGCTCGCCAGCGGCAAGGCAGCGGGCGCGAGCGTCGGCTGGGCGGTGATCGCGGGCTGTAGCGCGGCCTTCCTGTACGGCATCGCCGCGAACGTGTTGCGCCGGCATTTGGCAGGTCTGCCGCCAGCGGCCGTCGCCGCCGCAACGCTGGGCACCTCCGCCCTGCTCACGCTGCCGTTCGCGATCGCGCAATGGCCGGAGCATGCGATCCCGGTCATGTCGTGGTTCTCCGCGGCCATGCTCGGCGTGCTCTGCACGGGCATCGCCTTCGCCATGTACTACCGCCTGATCCTGCGGATCGGTGCCGCCCGCGCGGTGACCGTGACCTACCTCGTTCCGCTGTTCGGCGTGGCGTGGGCGTGGCTGCTGCTCGACGAGCCGCTGACGCTGACCATGGGCATCGCGGGTGTGCTCATCCTTGGCAGCGTGGCGCTGAGCCAGCGCGCCACGCGTTGAGCGGCTGATCCTCCGCGGCTACATGTTCTCCGGCGTCGGGATACCCAGCAGCGTCAGCCCCGCTGCCAGCGTCACGCGCGTGGCGTCCGTCAGCGCGAGCCTCGCGGCACGCAGCCCCTCATTGCCCTCCACGAGGATGCGCTTGTCCCGCTCCTGGTTGCCCAGGGTGAAGTAGCGGCTGAAGGCAGCGGCCAGATCCAGCAACAGGCGTGCAACGAGGCTCGGCTCGTACTGCTCGGCTGCCTCCCGCACCACCTCCGGCAGGCGAGCAATGACGCGCAGCAGGGCCTGCTCTTCGGGCAGGAGCAGCAGCGCCCCGTCGTAGCTGGCGGGCGCGCCCCCGCCCTTGCGCAGCACGTTGCAGGTGCGCGCGTGCGCGTACTGGAGATACGGGCCGGTGTGGCCCTCGAAGCTGATCACCTCTTCCCAGTCGAAGGCGTAGTCACTGGTGCGCTTGTGCTTCAGGTCTCCGAAGACGATGGCGCCCAGGCCAATCTGCTCGGACAGCACTTCCGGATCGTCCGTCTGGATGCGCCCTTCCTGCAGGTTCTCCTGCACCTTGGCCATCGCCAGCGCCTTGGCTTGATCCAGAACGTCATCGAGCATCACCACCTCGCCCTTGCGCGTGCTCATGCCCTGCACACGGCCGAAGTAGGTGTGCACCAGCCGGCTCGCCCACGGCTTGCCCAGCTTCTCCAGCACCAGGAAGAACTGCTTGAAGTGCAGCTGCTGATCCTTGGCGACGACGTAGAGGGCCTTGTCGAACTGGAAGCGCGCGTACCGGTCGATGGCGGCGGCCAGATCCCGCGTGGTGTACAGGGTGCTGCCGTCGTTCTTCTTGAGCATCACCGGCGGCTCGCCCTCGGCATAGGGCAGATCCACCACGAGCGCGCCCTTGGACTCCTTCACGCCCACCTTCTGGGAGACTTCCTCGATAACCGCCTCCATCTTCCCCTGGTAGCGGCTCTCGCCCTCGAGGTGCTCGAAGCGAATGCCCAGCCGCGCGTAGATGCGCTCGAACTCGCGCAGGGAGGTGTCGCGGAACTGCTGCCAGAGCGCCAGGGCCTCGGCGTCCCCGGTCTCCATGCGCCGGAAGAAGTCGCGCGCCCGCTCGTCGAAGGCGGGCTCGGCCTCCGCGCGCCGGTTGGCCTTCACGTACACCTCGACCAGGTGACCCATCTCTTCCTTGCGCG
>NZ_DASPHO010000458.1:0-3120 GCF_035629615.1 Hyalangium sp.
GCGGAAGCTGGCCTTGCCCGCCCCCATCTGCTCGCCCCTCGACATGGCCACCGCGAGCGTGCGGAAGCGGGTGAGGGAGTCCGGCACGCGGAGCGCCTGCTCCGTGTTCCGGCCGCTCGCAAGCACCTGAGGGAACCAGCCTGCGGACGAGCTGAAGTTCGTCCGGACCTTCACGGGAGGCTCTGTGCCACCCCCGCCACCCGGTCCGGCGGAGGCGAGCTCGGCGGGCGCAGCGTCCTCTGCGGACGCCCCCTTCGCTTTCTTCGCCGGACTCTGCCTCCGGGCTTCTTTGCCGGAGCTCTCCTCTTGATCCCTTGGCCCCGCGGACATCGCGGGCGATGCGGGCGCGGGTGCATTCAGCGGCGCGCTGTCGTCGTCATTCTTGGACTGCGCGATCTTCTCCGGCTCCTTGGGCTGCACCGGCCGGAACGCACGCTGGTTCAGGGTGGTTGCGGTGGTGACCCACTGCTGCTGCGGGCGGCGGCCGAAGAAGGAGAGCAGATCGCTCCGATCGGGCTCGATGGCGAAGATCGCCTCGTCCACGGAGGAGACCATGAGCTCCACCTCACCCTGGGCGCCCTTCACCTCGACGCGGGCCTTCTGAGGGGCGCCGGGCTCCACCACCTCCGAGGAGTGGGACACGTTCACCTGGAGGGCGTTGTCCGTGCCGGAGACCTTCACCACGGCCTGAGTCTGGCGGAAGAAGCCCTGCTCGAAGCGTCCGGCATGGAGCCAGGCGTTGGGAGTCATGGCGGCGGTGAGCGGCAGCTCCACGAAGCGCGCGCGCCCGTTGAGTGGGAACGCCTTCGCGGTGTGCAGCGCTTGTCCCTCGATCGTGATGAGCGCATGTCCCCCGCTGGTCGGGGTGACCAGGAGCGCCCGGATCGTCCCGCCCACGGAGAGCGGTGCACGGTCCGTGAGGAGCGCGAAGCCCATGTTGGGGGGGGTGATCGGCTTGACGTCGCTCGTGAGCCACACGTCGGTGGTGGCGTAGGGGGGCTCGTTGTCAGGAGCTCCAGGCCGGCGGACCTCGATGCGAGTGGAGCCCACGGCGTCGCCATCCAGCGTCGCCTCTCCGCGCCCGTTGGTGAGCTGCGCGGCGCGCTTGAGGATGAGGCTCTGGGTCCCATCCTTCTCCAGCCGCACGAGCCGCAGCTCCACGGCGGGGGACTGGGGGCGGCCGTTGGCGTCCTCGGCGCGGAGCTTGAGCTTGATGGGCTCGCCGGGCTTGTAGATGTAGCGGTTGCTGCGAACATCGACGAAGACGGGCTTGGAGGACACGTTGACGGTGCCGCTGCCCGTCACCTCACGGCGGCTGGCGTCGGTGACGAACACCTGCACCTGGTAGCTGCGATCCCCGGCGTCCTGGGGCTTGGGCAGCTCCAGCTCCGCGCTGCCGTCCGGGCCCGTCTTGAAGGTGAGCGTCGTCTGCCGGTACGTGTGCCGCCAGCCACTGTAGTAGCGCTCCTCGTCTTCATAGCCGCGATAGCCGCCATAGCCACCCCAGCCTATGTCGATGTCATCCTCCCAGCGGCTCCACTGGTGCGTGTAGCCCTGCTCCGTCACGATGGCGCGGCCCGTCGCATTGGCCACCGGCCCACCGGAGTAGCGCGAGGCGGCGATGCGCACCTTCACCGGCTGGCCCGGAGCGGGACTCCCCATGGGCTCCACGGACACCTGGAACTCCGGAGGCTTGAACTCCTCCACACGGAACACGCTGCTGGCTTGCTGGAGGTACAGGGACTCGCCTCCGGCGGACTCCACATGGAAGCGCCACTGGCCCAGGGCCGCGTCCTTCCCGAGTGGGAACTCGAGTGTCGCGGTGCCGAAGGCGTTCGTCGTGAGCTCCTTCGCGAGCACCTCGCGGGACTGCGCGTCGAAGACGCGAACGCGCACGGCCTGGCCTCCCACCGGAGTCGAGGGCCCATGTGCGCGGCTGCGCAGGAACAGCTTGGCCCCGACGCCCTCGCCCGGCTTGTAGAGCGGCCGATCCGGCAGCACATAGACGAGCCACTCGCGGCGCTCGTCCGAGCTGTAGCCGCTCGCCCAGCCACGCGCGAAGGTGACGTGGCCGCCCCCGCTCGCCCAGGCGGTGATCTCCTGCAGCCGGCCCTGGAGCTTCAGGGGGATCCGCGCCAGACCGGCCTCGTCGGTGCGACCCTGGAGCCTGAAGTAGTGCGTCTTGCTGTCATAGCTGCTCACGAAGACCACGACCTCCGCGTTCCGGGCGGCCTCGCCCGTCGTCGCGTCGGCCACGAACACGGCGACGTCTTCATGCGCGACCTTGAGGACCATGGCCAGCGGCGTGATGAGCAGCCAGTCGGACGCGGTCTGCTTTCCGCTGGCGGCCTCGACGATCCATGCGCCAGGGCCCGGCACCTCGAGCGGCTCTGCCAGCGAGGAGGGCATGTGAGGCGCGGGCGTGGTGAGCTTGCGCGTCCACTGCTTCACCACCGCGCCAGGAGCACCCATGGGCTCGGAGTGGAGGAGCTTCTCCGGGCTCTGCTGGAGCGGATCGGCGCGACGCAGCGTGAGCGTCACCTCTTCGAGGTTGCGGAAGGAGATCTGCAGCGTCGGCTTGACGCCCGGCTGCTCGATGTACTGCGTGCTGACGGAGAGTCGTGGCCCGCGGATGTCCTCGATGCGGGAGCGCGCCTGGTCGAAGACGTTGCTGGTCGTACCGCTGAAGCGAGACTGGATCTGGCCGTAGTGCCCGAGCGCCGCCGGGTACTGGCTGGCGCTCTCCTTCTGCTGCCCGAGCATGAAGAGGGCGTCATCGGCGAACTCGGTCTGGCCGCCGCCGATCTCCAGCAGCTCCTTCTCCGCGCGAGCGAGGCGCTCCTTCACCCCCGTCTGCATCCACGCGCGTGCCCTTAGGAGGCGGGCATGGGCGCGGTCCTGGGCAGAGGGCTCCAAGGACAGCACACGGTCGCAGAGCCCCTCCACGCGCTTCGTGTTGTAGAGATCCTGCTCCATCTGCCGGAGCGCCATGCGGAAGAAGATCCCGCGGGCCTCCTTGGCCCAGCGGCCGCCGGAGCCCCGCGCCACGGCCTCGAGCTGCTCCAGCGCCTGAGAGGTCCGGTCGCGGTTGCCCTTGCTCGAATACGTCTCGCCGCGCTC
>NZ_DASPHO010000459.1:0-5992 GCF_035629615.1 Hyalangium sp.
CGGCCGCGGGCGGAGCAGAAGGACGTGTCGCTGAGTGTGGTGTTGGGAGCGGGGGCGGGGCAGGTGATGGGGGACGCGGGGCGGCTGCAGCAGGTGTTCTGGAACCTGCTGGCAAACGCGGTGAAGTTCACGCCCGAGGGGGGGCAGGTGGAGGTGCGGATCGAGCGTGTGGGGGCGGAATGGCGGGTGCAGGTGAAGGACACGGGGCAGGGCATCCACGAGGAGGCGCTGCCGCACCTGTTCGAGCGCTTCTGGCAGGCGGACGGCAGCAGCACGCGCGAGCACGGCGGGCTGGGGCTGGGGCTGGCGATCGTCCGGCACCTGTTGGAGCTGCACGGGGGCACGGTGGAGGCGCAGAGCGCGGGGCGGGGGCTGGGAGCCACCTTCACGGTGCGGCTGCCGGTGCCGGCGGTGTTGCCGGAGGCGGAGCGCGCGGCGGCGACGGGGGAGGGCAAGGCGAGCCCATCGCGGCTGGAGGGGGTGCGGGTGCTGCTGGTGGAGGACGCGGAGGATGCGCGCGAGCTCATCGCGCTGGTGCTGCGCGAGCGGGGTGCGGAGGTGCGCACGGCGGTGAACGGGCGCGAGACGATGGAGCGCCTGGCGGAGGCGCTGCCGGACGTGCTGATCTCGGACATCGGGCTGCCGGGGGAGGACGGGCACGCGGTGCTCAAGCGGGTGCGCGCGTGGGCGGAGGCGAAGGGCGAGTGGATCCCGGCCATTGCGCTGACGGCCTACGCGGGAGCGGAGGACGCGCGCAGGGCCTACCGAGCGGGCTTCCAGGTGCACATGGCGAAGCCGCTGGAGGTCGAGGCGCTGGTGGAGTCCGTGGCGAAGCTGGCGGCGCGGGACGGAGCCACGGAGCTGCGCTCGGGGTGAAGGCCAGCGGCAGGTAGGGCGCTCGGGCTCCTCCGGAGGGTCATGGGGTACCCCTCGCAACTTTTGTGCGCATTCCACGACAATGAGAAGAGCTCTATCCCCCCTCACTGCGGGAGCATTCCCTTTGAAGACCTATTCCGTTCGCAGCGGCGACACGCTGAGCGCCCTGGCGAAGAAGTTCGGCACTTCGGTGTCCGACATCGCCAAGGCCAACAAGATTGCCAACCCCAACCGCATCAACGTGGGCCAGAAGCTCGTCATCCCCGACGGCTTCGACCGCCCCACCAGCCGCCCCTCCACGCAGCCCGCCGGCAGCCCCGCCCCCAGCGCGCCCACCGGCTCGGCGGGACCGGTCCGTGACAGCAACGGCCGTCAGTACCCGACCTCTGCCGACGGCACGCCCAAGTTCAAGCAGGGCGACGCGGAGTGGGGCAGCCGCACCCTGGGCTCCAGCTCGAGCCTGGCCGCGGCCGGCTGCGCCATGACGGCCACCGCCATGGCCGTCAGCAAGATCACCGGCAAGACGATCAACCCCGGCCAGATGGACGCGTGGCTGGACAAGAACGGCGGGTACTCGGGCAACGGGCTCATCTGGGGCAAGGCCGCGCAGATGGGCGGCCTGGGCGCCAGCAAGACTCCCTTCAACCTCAGCAACATCAACAAGCAGATCGACGCGGGCCGCCCGGTGGTGATCGGCGTGGACTACAAGGCCGGCAGCAACGGCGGCGCCAACGGCACTGACCACTGGATCACCGTCACCGGCCGCGGCAAGGAGGGTGGCAAGGACGTCTACTACGCCAATGATCCGGCCACCGGGGCGCAGATCTCCCTGCGCGCGGAGGGCGGCCGGCTGGTGGGCGGCCCCAAGGGCTACAAGTCCACGGGCGAGCTGGTGACGTTCTCCGGCGGCAACCCGCGTCCGGGCACGGCGCCGTCGGGTGGCACGACGGGTGGCACGACGGGTGGCGCTCCCGTGGGCGGCACCACGGGTGGCTCGGCTCCTGGGCGCGGAGCGGACCTGAAGGGCGTGAACCTGCCCGCGAGCAACCTGAAGCGCGGCGCGAAGGGCCCTGAGGTGGAGCAGCTGCAGAAGGCGCTCGTGAAGACGGGCCACCTCTCGCAGGCCGACATGAACACGGGCCCGGGCACCTTCGGTCCGAAGACGGAGACGGCGCTCAAGAAGTTCCAGGCGGCCAACGGCGTGGAGGCCATCGGCCAGTACGGCCCGAAGACGCGCGCGGCGTTCGAGAAGCTGGGCGCCAAGGTGGGCGGCTCGGGCGGCGCGGGCCCTGTGACGGATCCGGGCGCTCCGGCCGGTGACGGCAAGGGCGTGACGCTGGCGCAGCTGAAGAAGGTCATGCCGAACCTGTCGGACGCGAAGGCGCGCGAGTATCTGCCGCACCTGAACAAGGCGATGCAGGAGGCGGGCATCAACACCAAGCAGCGGCAGGCGATGTTCATGGCGCAGCTGGCGCACGAGAGCGGCGAGTTCCGCTACATGGAGGAGATCGCCTCGGGCGCGGCGTACGAGGGCCGCAAGGATCTGGGCAACACCCAGCCGGGCGACGGCGTGCGCTTCAAGGGCCGCGGCCCCATCCAGCTGACCGGGCGCTCCAACTACCGGGCGGCGGGCAAGGCGCTGGGCATCGACCTGGAGAACAACCCGAAGCGCGCCGCGGATCCGGATGTGGGCTTCCGCACCGCCGCGTGGTTCTGGAACAGCCGCGGCCTGAACCAGTACGCGGACGCGGGGAACTTCCGCGAAGTGACTCGCCGCATCAATGGCGGCTACAACGGCCTGGCCAGCCGCGAGGCCTACTACCAGCGCGCGCTGGCCGCGCTGTGAGCTGAGCCCCGCGCCCGCCGGTAGAGGTTCGCCGGTGGGAGCAGTGATGAGGACCGTGAGCCCCTCCATGGGCCGCGGTCCTCGTTGCGTTTCAGGGGGCGAGCTCAGCGAAGACGGGAGAGCAGGGGACCAGGCTCGTGGGCGGAGGCCCCTTGCCGGACGAGGGAGCGGGCGTCACCTGGAGCAGGGTGCGCACCGCATGAGCACCGTTCCGGCGACACCCTTTTCGGGCCGAGTGAGGAGCGCATGGGGATGGAGCGAGCGCAGCGGTTCGTGGACGCACTGGCGAAGCTGGAGGAGCGCGGGGAGGTGGAGTCTCTGGTGTCGCTCTTTGGCGAGGACGCGCAGGTGAGCAACGTGGCCTCGCGCAGAGTGTTCTCCGGGCTCGAGGAGGTGCGTCAGTTCTGGAGGGATTACAAGGGGACGCTGGCGCAGGTGCGCTCCACCTTCCGGAACATGATCGAGTCAGGGGATCGGGTGGCGCTGGAGTGGGAGACGCAGGGCACGGCGCACAACGGCGCGGCGGTGAGCTACGAGGGCGTCTCGATCATCGAGTGGGATGGGGATCGGATCCTACGCTTCTACGCATACTTCGACCCGGGGCTGCTGGGGCGCGAGATGGCGCACGGGACGGCTGAGCGCTCGGAGGTCCCGGCCACCACACCTGCGTGACTGGCACCGCCTGAGCGGTGGCTAGGGAGCGTCCTTCCCAGGGGGGAGCGTGGCCTCAGCGAGCCACTCGGGACGCTTCAAGAGGCGGGAGCCCACCACCATCGAGAGGCCTGACACCAGCGCGAGGAGACCGAATGAGTCCATCGGCAGTCCCAGGATGAGCTGCCCGTAAGCGAAGGCGATCAACCAGAGGCTGCCCAGGAGGGTCATCAACGTCACGCCCACTTGCTGCAGTGCAAACAGCCGGAACGCTCCTCCGAGCAGCGCCGCACAGGAAGGGCCCAGGGCGGCGCCGATCAGGATCGCGCCGAACGAGAGGGTGGGGCTCAGGTCCTCGTGGAGGAGGCGCCAGCTCGCGGGCAGGAAGTGGTAGGCCTGGAAGGCTAGGCCCACGAGGGTGATGGCGATACCGACGGTGGGGATCTCCCGCACCTGGGAGCCCTTGCGCCAGTGGAGCGCCTCGGCGAGAGCCTCGGGGGGAAGCTCGAGGGCATATGGGTATCCCAGATCGAGCAGCGCCTTCACCGCGCCAGTCCTCAGGGAGGCTCCCTTCCTGTCCTGCATGCTTCCAAGGAGGGGAGACTCGATCAGGGAGAGCAGGAGATCGGCCCGGGCTCGAGGGGATTCGCCATTGGCCAGCGGGCGGGCGAGTCCTCGCATGAGCGCGTCCACGTCCATCGTGATCACATGGGGCGAGCGCACCGCCTCCAGCAACGGGGCCAGGGGGGAAGGCTCCGGCACGTGCCCGATCGCCTCGGGGGCGGAGTCTTCGGAGGGACGGGGTGAGCGGGAGCGTTCCATCGCGTGCTTCAGCTTACCTCACCGGCGCAAGCCCCTTACGCTGCGCGAACGGCCTCGAGCGTGCGGCACAGCTCGTCGATGGTGTCGGTGAGCTCGCGGGCGCGGCCAGCGGCTTGGGCGGTGGCGCCCTCGTAGCGCAGCAAGGTGAGGCGGGTGGCCAGCTCGCCAGCTCGGGCGAAGGCGCGCTCGAGATCCACGCGGGCCTGGGCGCGCAGTGCCTCCAGGCGGGAGAGGTGGGCCAGGCGCTCGCGGAGGATGTCCGCCACGGGCTTGGAGTCCTGGCGCGCATCGAGCGCAGCCAGCTCGCGGGCGAGCTTCTCCCCGTCATGATCCGGGGAGGACAGCACGGCGTCGAGCTCGGCCAGGCGCCGGGCCGCGGAGCGCAGGGCGGTGCCGAGCGAGCGCACCCGCGTGGTCTCCAGGGTGAGCGAATCTCCCAGCTCACGGCCGAGCCGCTGGAGCGCGTCGTGGAGGGTGGCCTCTGCGGCGTCGATGCGAGAGCTCTCGGTGCCCGCGGGCGCGGAGGAGGAGGGGAGCAGGACAGGAAGGAAGAGGGGCCAGAGGCAGGCGTGCAGGCCCAGGCGGGCGAGGCTCATGGCGCCTCGGGGCTCACCGCGCCCGAGCACCATGGCCACTGCGATGCCGGCGAGGCAGTACGTGACGACGGTGACGAGCGCGACCATTACCAGCTCTCCTGGGAGTCCTCGGAGGAGCGGGGGCGCCACTCACCGTTGAGGGTGTCGACGTTGGAGCGCCAGAGGGTGGCGGCGGCGTCGAAGGCGCTGCTCTCGAGCGGGCGGATGGCGACGGTGGGGCTGCCGGGGTTGCCGACGAAGGGGCGGACGACCCAGGCCATCTGGACGCCGACCATGCCATAGAGGGCGGTCCACGCGAGCAGGTGGAGCACGGTGCGGCCCTGGGCCCGCAGGGCCTTCACGAGCACCCAGACACCGCGCAAGGCCGCCACGCCGAGGAAGCAGAGACTGCCGAGCATGACGTGGAAGTAGCCAGTGGGCGGGTGGTTGACGGCGTTGGCGAAGGCGAGCCACACGGGAGCCAGGCCGAGCAGGGTGAGGCCCGTGGTGGCGAGGGCGACGAGGGCCTCGCACACGGCCTGGAGGGGAGAGATGCGGGCGCCGAGCTGCCGGCCGTAGACATGGAGCGCGGGCAGACACACGGCGAGGCTCCCGAGGCCGACAATCATGAGCTTGGGGGCCGCGGCGAGGCCAGCGAGCGGCGAGCGGGTGAAGCCGAGGAGGAAGCCGAAGACACCGAAGCCGGCGAGGGCGCAGACGGTGAGGCGCAGGGGCAGCTCGCGCAGCTCGGGACCCCCTGCTTGGACCTGGGCGAGCACGGCGGAGGGGTTGCGCAGGAGGAGCTCTGCGGTGCGCAGGATGCTCGTGGCGGGAGGCAGCGCGGAGACGGCGGGCGCGGAGGACACGGTGGGCGGGGCGGCAGCGAGGGTGGCCGGCAGGGTGGGCACGGACGCGGGGGCAAGGGTGGACGCAGCGGGCTCGATCATGGACGTGGACATGGGAGGCCTCGGGAGTGGAGAGCGGGTTCAGCGCCAGGAGAGCCCGACGCCGTGAGCGCACTGGGCGAAGGTGATGGCGTGGAGGGCGAGGAAGGCGATGCGCGTGGAGCCGGCGAACGAGGCACCGTAGCGCTGGAGCGCTTGAGAGAAGGCATGGCCGCCGGCGAGGAGCGCGAGGACGGTGAAGAGGAAGGCGAGCGGCGAGGCGATGCGGGACTCGGGAGCAGTGGCGGCGAAGAACCAGAGCAGGGGCGTGGTGGAGG
>NZ_DASPHO010000460.1:0-3617 GCF_035629615.1 Hyalangium sp.
GCTCCACCACCGTGAGGCACGCGCCGTCCACGGAGATGGACTCACCCAGGGCAAAGCTGGCAGCCCCCAGCGCCGTGCGGATCCACAGATCCGTCATCCCACCTGGGACGACACGATCCACCACGCCCACATCCTGAACGAGACCGGTGAACATCGGCGGGGCTTATAACGAATCCATCAGAGCCGTGCCTGGAGGAGCAGATCCGCTCCGAGCTGCTCGACGGTGAGGTCCTTCAGTGGGAGCGCCTGGGACATCAGCTTCACCCCGAGCTCACCGGACCAGGAGAGCCCCTGGCTGCCGATGAGCTTGGGGGCCAGGAAGAGGGCCAGCTCGTCCGCCAGCCGATCGCGGAGGAAGGAGCCGTACATCTCCGCGCCGCCCTCCACCAGCACATGGTTCAAGCCCTCCTGGGCGATGCGGGCGAGGAGGATCTTCAGATCCACTCGGCCGCGCTTCTCGCTCAGCTGCCACACCTCCACGCCCTGCTCGGCGAAGCGGCGGGCCTTGCGGGCGGCGGGATCCTCCAGCGTGGCCAGCACCGTCTTCGCCCGAGAGCGCTGGGTGAAGACGGTGGCCGTGGGCTTCAGGCTCAGGCGGGAGTCCACCACCACACGCACCGGGTCCTTGCCTCCACCGCCTGGCAGCCGCGTGGTGAGCTTCGGATCGTCCAGGCGCACCGTGTTGGCGCCCACGAGGATCACGTCCACGCGATCGCGCAGGCGGTGGACCCACTCGCGCGCCGGCTCGCCTGTCACCCAGCGCGAGTCCCCCGTGGCAGTAGCCAGCTTGCCATCCAGCGTCACCGCTGCCTTGAGCGTGACGTAGGGCTGCCCGGTGCGGATGGCCTTGAAGAAGGAGCGGTTGAGCCGGTCCGCCTCGTCCTTGAGGACACCCGTGAGCACCTCCACGCCAGCGCGCCGCAGCCGGGCAATGCCCTTGCCATTCACCTGGGGGTTGGGATCCGTAGACGCGCTGATGACCCGGCGCACCCCGGCCTCGAGGATGGCCAGGGTGCAGGGGGGTGTGCGCCCATAGTGATTGCACGGCTCGAGCGTGGTGTAGAGGTCGGCGCCCCGAGCCCGAGGCCCCGCGGCGGCCAGCGCCATCACCTCCGCGTGCGCCTGGCCCGCGGGCTGGGTGTAGCCGCGGGCGATGATGCGCCCACCCTTCACCAGCACCGCACCCACCGAGGGGTTGGGACTGGTGCGCCCCAGGCCCTTGGCCGCCTCCTCCAGCGCGATGCGCATGAAGAACTCGGCCACGGCCTGGTCGAAGTCCGCTGCCCGCTTCGCCCTGGGGGCCCTGCTCGCCTTCATCCGTGCGCGCGTCAGCAGCCTCATGACGGCTGGCCACCCTTGCCTGGCTGAGGCTTCGGACGGCCCTCCTTCGGCTGATCCGCGAGCTCGCGCAGCTCGTTCATGAACTCGGCGATGTCGCGGAAGCTCCGGTACACCGAGGCGAAGCGCACGTAGGCCACCTCATCCAGCGCCCGCAGCCGGCGCATCACCTCCTCGCCGATGACGCTGGAGGGCACCTCCTTCTCGCCCATGCCCTGGAGCAGCCGCTCGATGGCCCCCACCGTCTGCTCGACCTGGTCCACCGACACCGGCCGCTTCTCGCAGGCCTTCTTCAGCCCGTTGACGATCTTGTCCCGATCGAACGCCTCGCGCCGGCCATCCTTCTTCACGATGAGCGGGTAGAGCTCCTCCACCCGCTCATACGTGGTGAAGCGCCGCTTGCACTCCAGACACTCACGGCGTCGACGGATGACCGAGCCCTCATGCGACTCGCGCGAGTCGATGACCTTGTTCTCGGTGTCCTGGCAGAAGGGGCAGCGCATCGGGGGGAGGGGACACTACCTCAGCCGCGAGGCATAGAGCGGGAAGGACTTCGTCAGTTCCTTCACCTTTCCGCGGATGCGCCCGAGCTGCGCCTCGTCCGAGGCGTGATCCAGCGCCTCGCCCATGAGCTGGCCGACGATGGCCATCTCCGCCTCCTTCATTCCACGGGTGGTGAGAGCGGGCGTGCCCACCCGGACGCCGGAGGTGGTCATCGGCTTCTCCGGATCGAAGGGGATCATGTTCTTGTTCACGGTGATGCCGGCCTTGCCCAGCACCTCCTCGGCCACCTTGCCGGTGAGCTTCTTGGGGCGCAGGTCCACCAGCATGAGGTGGTTGTCCGTGCCGCCCGAGCACAGGCGCAGGCCCGCCCGCTGGAGCGCCTCGGCCAGCGCCTTGGCGTTGGCGACGATCTGCCGCTGGTAGGCCTTGAACTCGGGGGTGAGCGCCTCCTTGAAGGCCACGGCCTTGGCGGCGATCACGTGCATCAGCGGACCGCCCTGGATGCCCGGGAAGATCTGGCTGTTCACCGTCTTGGCGTACTGCTCCTTGCACAGGATGAGGCCACCGCGCGGGCCCCGCAGCGTCTTGTGCGTGGTGGAGGTGACGAACTCCGCCATCGGCACCGGCGAGGGGTGGATCCCCGCGGCCACCAGGCCGGCGATGTGCGCCATGTCCACCATCATCGCCGCGCCCACGCTGTCGGCGATCTCGCGGAACTTCGCGAAGTCCAGCGTGCGCGGGTAGGCGCTGGCGCCCACGACGATGACCTTCGGCTTGTGCTCCTTGGCCAGCGCGGCCACCTGAGCGAAGTCGATTGTCTCCGTGTCCCGGGTGAGCCCGTAGTGGACCACCTTGTAGAGCTTGCCGGAGAAGTTGAACGTCGCTCCGTGCGTGAGGTGGCCGCCCGAGTTGAGATCCAGCGACAGCAGGGTGTCGGCCGGCTTCATCAGCGCCATGTAGGCGGCCATGTTGGCCTGGCTGCCGGAGTGGGCCTGGACGTTGGCGGCCTCGGCGCCGAACAGCTCCTTCACGCGGTTGATGGCCAGCGTCTCGGCCACATCCACCACCTCGCAGCCGCCGTAGTAGCGCTTGCCGGGGTAGCCCTCGGCGTACTTGTTCGTCAGCACCGAGCCCATGGCCGTCATGACGGCCGGGCTGACGAAGTTCTCCGAGGCGATCAGCTCGAGCCCCTCCTCCTGGCGCTCCGTCTCCTGACGGACGACCTGGGCGATCTCGGGATCAACCTCAGCGAGCGTGCGGGTGTTCTCCATCTGTCGTCTCCCTCGAAACGTAGGGGTTCAAGCGGGCCTCATCGCTCCGATTCGGCCTCGCGGATCTTCTGGACGCGCTTCTCATGCCGCCCACCCTCGAACGGCGTGGCCAGGAAGGCCTCGAGAATGGCCCTGGCCACCCCGGCCCCCACCACCCGCTGTCCCAGACACAGCACGTTGGCATCATTGTGGGCGCGAGCCATCCGCGCCTCGAACTCGGTGGTGCACAGGGCAGCGCGCACGCCCGGGTACTTGTTGGCCACGATGCTCATGCCGATGCCCGTGCCGCACACGAGCACCCCATGGGCGTACTGCCCGGCAGCCACGGCGCGGGCCACCTTCGTGGCGAAGTCCGGGTAGTCCACGGACTCGCGCGAGGAGGGGCCCACATCCTCGAAGGCCACGCCCCGCTCCCGGAGCCCGGCCACCAGCTCCTGGCGGAGCTCGAGGCCCGCGTGATCGGACGCGAGGATGATCTTCACGGGGGGCTCCTCCCTGGGAGCG
>NZ_DASPHO010000461.1:0-16603 GCF_035629615.1 Hyalangium sp.
CCAGGCCCCTGGCCACACCGTGGTGGCGCGAGCTGCTCATGCTGCTGGCGACGTACGCCGCGGTGATGATGGGGGGCCTGTTCGCCCTGGGCCGGAACGGGCTCGTGTTCAACACGGCCTCCGTCCCGGTAGTAGCGGGGCTGGCAGTCTCCATCCTCTTGATGGTGGGAGGCGGCGCGTACCTGGCCCTGGCTCCGGCGCGCCGACATGTGCCCTGGGTGCTCGTGGCCGCGGGCGCGGGGGCCGTGGCGATCCTCCAGGTGGTAGGCGGCTCGGGCTACGCACAGGCGAAGGGCTTCGTCGCGGGGGTGATGGGGTGCATGACGTCCGAGGTGCTGCTGTCCATTCCTCCGCTGGCTCTGGCGCTCGTGCTGCTGTGCCGCTCCGCCTTCCAGCCCGTGCGCGCCTTCGCGGCCGGGCTGTCCGCGGCCGGCGTGAGCCTCTTCGTCCTGCACCTGCACTGCCCTGACGGAACCGCCGGGCACCTGATGCTCGGCCACCTGGTGCCGTGGCTGCTGCTGGCGGGAGTGGCGCTCTTCCTGCGCGCGCGCCTGCCTACGCGCAGCTACGCGCCTTGAGGGGCGTAACCCGCGCGCTGGAGCCGCCGTACCAGCGGACTAGAGCTCCGAGAGGGCCTGCTGCGGGAACGCCCGCGCGTCCACCTTGGGGTAGTACGCCTTCACCTTCCCGTCCGGCCCGATGATGACGCCCACCCGGCGCGCGTTGGGTGCCTGGGCATCATCACACGCGCCATACGCGACCCCTACCTTCCGGTCGGTGTCGCACAGCAGCGGGAAGTTGAACCCGAACTTCTCGGCGAAGCCCTTGTTCTCCTCGGGCGTGTCGAAGCTGATGCCCAGGATCTCCGCGTTCTTCTTCTGATACTGCGCTCTCTGATCGCGGAACCCACAGCCCTCGGCCGTGCACCCCGGCGTGTCCGCCTTCGGGTAGAACCAGAGCACCACCGACTTCCCCCGGTACTCGGACAGCGTGTGTGTCCGGCCGGTGTGATCCTGGACCTTGAACTCTGGAGCCACGTCTCCTGGCTTGAGCATGGGGCCTCCTTCGCGAGGCAGCGGTCCGGAGCCCCGCCGCACATCCTGGTGTCACTGATGCTCCGGAAGGCCCCGTCCTAGCACGGCTGGCTGCATCCGCAATCCGTCCCGTTGTGTTTTCAGGGACAACCTGCCTGGTCATGCGCCAGGAACACACCGTTCCAGGATGAGCAGGTGGTCGAGCGGGGGAGCGCGCAGGATCTGCGGAGGACTCGGCCCAGACGCAGGAACTGCGCGCCGCGCGCCGAGCCTCCCTTTGGTTCATATGGGAACGAGGCTTGCACCACAGAGAGAACCGAAAGGGATTCCACTGTGCGTGAGCCAAAGATTGCCGTTGTGTCGGATCAGAACCCGTTTCGAGAGGGGATCGTCCAGCTCCTCCAATCCCAGGGAGGCCAGCGTGTCAGCGAGTACCGCTCGGGTGCGGACTTCCTGAGTGCGGCCGAGGGAGCTGCGCACCGGATGGTGCTGATTGACATGGAGCACAGCGCGGATGATCCCATCGTGCTGCTGCGCAAGCTGCGCAGCCGCGTGCCTGGCACCACGGTGATGATCATTGGAGCGGCCCAGCAGAGCAGCGTGGCCTCCGGCACCTCTGATGCGCTGAGGGAGACGTCCCAGGCGGATGCCCAGATGCTGTGCGCCGTGGCGAGCCTGACGCCGCCGCCCGAGGGGTCTCCCGACGCGCTGCAGAGCCAGGCCGAGGCGCAGCACGAGCGGAAGCTCTGGTCCATGCTGACGCCCCGGCAGCGAGACGTCCTGGGCTTCCTGGCCAACGGCTCGGACAACCTCAAGATCGCCGCGAACCTCGGCATCTCCGAGCGGGCCGTGAAGGCCCACGTCTCCGCGCTGCTCTCTCTCTTCAGCGCGGAGAACCGCACCGAGCTGGCCGTCCTGGCGTGCCGCGCGGGCCTCCGTCCACCCCTTCTCGCCCTGTCGAGATCCCCCGTGCTCGCTCGCGCGAGCGCCAGCTGAGGAGCTACCGCCCCCCCTCTCCTCCCGGCGCTGCGCTGGGGGGGGGCCCACCGGTGAGAGCGAATGCGACATGCCCTCCAGTGCGTAACTCCCCGAAGCCTCTTCCCCAGATAATGCGAGCTGGCAGCAACTCGTGACACAGCCATGCACAGGCAGGCCCGCGTGGGCATGCCTGAGCTGGGGGGGCGGAGACCGATGGAAGTGAATGCTACGGGAGGCGTGTGCCTTCCTGAAGATCCGAAGTGGGATGACTCGCTGGAGCTCATCGTATCCGAGCTGCAGACGCCGCTGGACCTGCTGATGGTGTCTGCGGAAGGGCTGGCGCAGCAGCTCCGGGCCTCAGATGGGGATCCTGTCGAAATCTCTGCCGCCGAGTCGCTCGTCCACTCCACGGAGAAGATGCGCCGCATCGTCCAGGCGCTCATCGAGGCGAGCCGGACTGAGTTCCTTTGAGGGGAAGCCTGCGCATGGGGGCAATGGTTCGAGCGCAGGTGCTCGAGGCTCGCTACCCTCCCATGCGCCCTATGTCCCTCCACATCACCCGCGCCACTCCCAGCGAGTACCCGCTCCTTCGGAACCTCTATCCGCTCTACCTTCATGACTTGAGCGAGTTTGGGAACCTGTACACGCTTGATCCCCAAGGGATCTGGCAGCCGGACTACCTGCCCACGTGGCTCTGCGAGAGCGAGCAGGTGCATCCGCTCCTCTTCCGGCTCGACGAGCGGCCCGTGGGCTTCGCCTTCGTCGGCCAGGCCCCCTTCCCTTACATGACGGCCGGCCGGGACTACCTGCTGAGCGAGTTCTTCATCCTCCGCTCGGAGCGCCGCCGCGGCCTGGGCCAGCGTGCGGCCATGGCCGTCTTCGATCGGTTCCGCGGCATGTGGGAGCTGGCCCAGCTCCGCGCCAATCATGCCGCCATTGCCTTCTGGCGCCGTGTCGTCACGGAGTACACGGGGGGAGCCTTCGAGGAGACGCTCCCCCTAATCCGGGTCTCAATGGGAAATGCGGTCGCCCCCGCGACTGTCGGCGCGGTCCAGCTCCTGTTCCATTTCCTGCGCTGTTGACTCGGCCTCGACGTGCCCGATGGAGCGACGGTAGTCCACAAGGCGCTGCATGAACTCCCTGCCCACCTTGAGATCACCCTGGCGCGCACGGAGCCGCCCGAACTCCCAGGAGCCGAGTGCCAGTCCTCGCTCGTCACGGTGGTCGCGGGCAAAATCCATGGCCTCGATGAATCGCGCTCCCGCGATGCCCCACACCCCGCGCTCCACTGCAACGCCCGCAAGGCCGAGCATCACATCCACCTCGAGCCGGACATCGGCCGCGCGTGCCGCCCAATCTCGCGCAGACTCGAATTTCTGCTCGGCGTCATCCAAGCTACCCGAATGCCGGGCGAGGCAAGCAGCGACATACTGAAGCTGAGCGATTTGATGAACCTCGCGTGAATCTGCTTCAGTGCGCAGAACGACCGCAAAGAATAATTTCTCAGCCTCTTCCCAGCGACCCGCATCGACATACAGCCTCGCGAGCTCAGCCTGGGCATCATCTGTGGATGGAATGATGGCGTCGTCCCTCATTCCAAGATCCGCGAGGGCGAGACCGAGGCCGAGACGATGCGCTGCGTATCCAGATTGCTCTGCGGTGGTGGCTCGCAGAGCCATCCGGTGCCAGCGTTCGCGTTCGCGCGGCGGCCGCCGCAATCTCATCAAGGGCCCAGCAGCAAGCGAGTACCGGCGGATCAACCCCATGTTGACGAAGCCTTCCTCCACCTCTCCATGAGCACTCTCATGAGATCCTGCCCGCTCGAAGCCCACGGCCATGTCCGGCCAGTCCCGATCGAATGCAACGATGGCCTCCGCGCGCGCGCCCCCCCCAGCTCTGTACCGTTCGTTGAGGGCTTCGAGGACCTCAACGAAATATCCGGCATGCCGTTGCTCCGCATTCATGATCTCTGTCTGGTCGGAAAAGGCTTCCGCAGCTTGCCGTACCGGCGGCCAGAGCATGAACCGGCCGAGCTCTGCCGCCGGTTGAACCAACCGCAGGCGCACCATCTCGTCTACCAGGAAGGGCGCGCCCCCCTCACGCTCCCCTGCCTCCGCTCCCTGCGCCACCAAGGATTCGATCACCGCACGTGCTGCCTCCCGCTCGAATGTCCCCGAGAACGCAGAGAGCACGTGGGCACGTTCGAGGAAGAAGGCATAGTGGGAGACAGCGACCTCTGGCAGTTGCTGGGTGAGCACCTCCGCGACCCTGCGAAGAGGACCCGGCAGAAAGCTACAGGCATCCACGAGCCTCGCGGCCTCTTCACCCACGTGTGGTGCGAGAAGACTGAGGAGCTCCACGGCCGCCTCGGGCTCAAGCCCCCGAAGCGGCTGCTTGAGGATGACGGTCTGGGGCAGGACGAACTCCCAGCCGCGCTCCTGCCGCTCCGTCAGGATCAGGAGCGAACCCGGACCAGGAACCAGCATGGGGAGGTCCGACACAGAGAGGCCTTCATCCGCGGACGGACCTGAGACGCCATCGAGGACCAACAGGATCCTGCGGCTCGAGGTCAGCTCACGATAGCGATCGGGCTCGTCCCGGTGGTCCTGGCTGGCACTCGGGTCGAGTGCCCGTAGAACCTCCCGGATCACTTCCCTCGCGTTGAATCGGGGCCCACCCTGACGCCCCTCCACGTAGAACGTGCCATCAGAGAACCTGCTGGCCACGGAGGCCGCCACCTGGCGCACGAGCTCCGTCTTCCCTGCTCCAGCAGGTCCGTGAATGAAGATGAAGGACAGACCTCTCTCGACCCCCTCCAGGACGTCTGAGAGCTCACGCCGGTAGCCGATGAACACGGGGTCAGGCGGAGGCATCCGGAGGAGCGAAGCGGGTTCCCTGGGCTCGATGATGTATTCATCCCCCAGCAGCGTGCGCAGGCGCACCCGCCCCGACTGGAGGGGAAGCCGATGCGGGCGTGGAGGATGCAGCTCGATCCGCTGCCACGACTTCACCGGCTCCGGCGAAGTCTCCAGAGCTGCGAGGATCAGTGCGGTGGGCGACTGGGGATTGGCGGGGTCCTCCACGGTGATGCTCCGGAGCGAGAGAAGCTCCTGCGCAGCGGGCCACCGCTGAGCGAGCATGTCCTTGCTGGCTGGCTTCAGATACACCGGGAGCAGCGCGAATCGCTCGCCCTCTTTCCTCTTCCTCGCGAGCAGCGCATGGGTCTCGAGGGAATCCCATTCATTTGAGAGCGCTCCCTCCGAGATGAGCAGAACGGCGGCATCGCTCTGGCGGATCCGCGCATGGACCACGGACATGAAGGACTCTCTGAGCTCGAACGGGTCGCCACCGATCACCTGATGGTGGGCGGCGCGAAGAGCTCGTACGAGTTCTTCACGCCACGGCGACTCTTGCCTTCGTGAATAACTGATGAAGACCCGCCTTCCACCGGCCGGTGCGTCGTCTGTCGGCTCCGCGACCTCCACCACCAGCGGAGCCGTCCTCGGCACCTCGATGGTCGACTCTGGCTCGTCACCCTCAGGCCCAAGTTCCACGTACCCGGGAAACAGCTTCACGCCGAGCCGGATGCGCTCCAGTCTTGCCTGAGCAAACGAGGCCAGCCATCCAGGCACCTCCCCGGAGGGAGGCGCCGGGCGCACCAAGCCGCCTGGGAGACCCAGCTCCGCTGCTTTCACCAGCCCCTGCCCTTCCTCCAGGTACAGGAAGTCTGAAGGGAGGCGAGCGACGGCTCCCGCGGCCCAGTGGCTCAGTCCACTCTCGCGATCCTGGACGAGCGCGGCCAGTGCGCTCCGCAGCAACTTGCGGGCCTGCTCGTGGGCACCGCCCTTGCGGGAGAACTGAAGATAATTGAGCTCCTCTTCCACCCGCAGCACGGGCGCAAGCCAGCGGTGGGAACCCTCGGTGAGCTGCCAAGCCCTCTCGTAGTGCTCATCCCCCATGAGCGCGAGGCGCTCGCGCAGCAGGCCCCCCACTCCCTTGGCGAAGACAATCCCCTCGGGCCCCCGGAAGGCCACCAGGTCGTCCAGCCACAGGTCGGCCTCCAACGCGGGAGAGGAACCTGGGAGCAGATCCAGCCGCAGCCGCCTCAGCAAAGGTGGATCCACGCGGACGGCGAAGGAGGCCAGACACGCAAGCTCGAACACCCGCGGCTGCTCCTGCGCGACCTGCTCGACAAGCTGACGGGCTGTTGCCAGAGCGTCCAAGACGTCACCTCCTGTGGCGCACCCCGCGCGCAGCCTGGGCCACCGTCAGGGACCGATCCCAGTGAAAGAGCTCCATCACCCGTCCCACATCCGGTGGCCAGCGCTCGGGGGGATAGGGCACGAGCGCCGCCACCGAGCACCCCGCCCGGCGCAGCTCTCCAGCGAAGGCCATCCACTCCTCGGCTTGGGCAGGTGAATCGCCAGGAGGAGGACCGCCAATGCCCAGATCCGTCACGCACAGGACTCGCGCCCCCAAGCGGGGCACCCGCTCGGGACCGTAAGGCGTCCACCTGCGCCGGACCCCGCGGCCACACCCACGCGAGGGACAGGCGACGAAGTGCAGCACCTCGACGCCTCCTCCCGCGAGGCGAACGAGCTCGCGCTCGAGTCCCTCCACATCGAGGTGGAAGGGCAGCATGGCGTCGCTGCGATCCACCAACAGCTGTACGCCCCGAGCCAGCGTGGGAACGAGGCGGTACGGGGGGCTGGCCAGAGCTCTCCCAAGGGCAATGGACCGGAGGATGGCCTCGATATCCAGGGGGCCATCCCCTGGGGCCGCCACCAGGCTCCCCAGGATCGCCCGGGCTCGGTGCGGCTCGAGCAGCGGCGCTGGCACTCCCACGGTCACTCCGGGTGGAGGCGGTGCGGGAAGGGGGGGAGCTGTGGAGAGCCAGTCTGGCATGGAGGGGAGCTGGTTCCTTCGCAGCTTGATGTTCACGGGGACGGGAACCCCCGCCGGCCCCTCTGGCACCTCGGGGGGACGAACCTGCACAGGAGGAGGAGGAACCGCAGAGCGCCCGTCCGGCGGCGGCGAGAATGAGGAGGGCGGCTTCCTGGAAGGCGGGACGGGGGACGCCTCGGCGGTGGGGCCCAACACGAGGGCAGCGATGGCCTCGCGCGTCGCCTCGTCTTCAGGGTGAAGCGCGGCAAAGGCGCGAGCAAGCTCCCCCATGCTGGAGGTGGGCTCGCCGCTCACTTGCCCGGTCCCTTCCGCCCATGCTTCCAGATGGTGGACGCCAGCAGCTGCTCGAAGGCGGGAGTGCCGGCGGCGATCTGGAGCTGCTTGCACCCCCGGAGCGCATCGACGTACTCAGCGGCGCTGACCGTCGGCTTGCTGTCCTTGGGACCCAGGAGGGCATCCGCCACGGCGGTGCGAAGCCCCTCGTCGAGCTCCGGGAGCTGGACCCGCCCGATCTCGAGCAACCACTCGCGTCCCGGATATTCGAGCCTGAGCTCGACGCAGCGGCGCAGGAAAGCCTGGGGGAGCTCGCGCTCGTCATTGGTGGTGATGATGAGGAGCGGAGCTCGCTGGGGAGCCGTCTGCACGAGCTGCCCCGTCTCCTCGACCTGGAACTGAAGGGAGCCCAGGGGCACCAGGAGGTTGTTGGGGGTGTCGGGATCCGCCTTGTCAATCTCGTCGATGAGGACGACGGCCCGCTCGTGAGGGCGGCCGAGGTTGGGATCGCGGCCTCGAAGCAGGCTGGGTCCAGAGGTGCTGCGCGAGCGCTGGGCCCTGGCACCTGCCTCATCGAACGCCCACCACAGGACGCCCGGGACCACATAGGGGACATAGCCCTCCGCGAGCCTGCGCCGCGGGGACTGCGCATCATGGAGGCGGCGCAGCAGGTCCACCTGCCACAGGAGCTCACGGGCCTGGGTGCGGGACGTGACGACGTACTCGTAGAAGCGCCAGCCCAGGAAGTCGGCCACGCTGAGGGCCAGGGAGCTCTTCCCCGTTCCCGAGGGGCCACGGACGAGAAGGGGGCGCTGCGTCGCCAGCGCCACGTTCACGGCGAGTACGATCTTCTCATCCCCATAGACGTAGGCCACGGTCCGGCGCTGGTCGCCCGCTTCCGTCGCCTCCTTGGATGGAGGCTCGACACTCCGAGGGGGATTGAACAGCTTGTGGTACTTGAGCGCGGGGGCTTCGGCCATGGCGTGGATTCCTCACGAAGCTTTCAGGTACTTGCTCTTCCGCTTGAAGAGCTCCCAGAACGGCTGTTCTCTTCCTGGCTCGAGCATCGGCTGGAGGAGCTCGATTCCCGCTTGCCGCGCCAGCTCCTCGTCAGGGATGTCACTCCCCGTCAGGAAGAAGAAGGTGACCTCCGGGAACTCCGTGCGCAGTTGCTGGATCGCCGCCAGGTTGAGCCCCCGAAGCGGCAGCGCCACGAAGACGGGCTCACCTTCGTCCGTATAGACGCGGATGGCCGCCTGGACCTCCTCGGGAGTCGCGGGGCTGACCTTGAGTGTCTGGGCGAGGGCGGTGCGCACGAGCCCCTTCAGCTCCTCGAGCCCCTCATTCCCCACCACCCCGTCCACTTCGGCCACGCGCCAAGCATCACTGGGGCGGATGGGACACGAGCCCACCACGTACAACCAGGCCGTCCGGGTGCTGTCCCCATTCAGGGCGAGCAGGCCATGCCGCTTCGCGACCGCGGGGATCTCGGCGGCGGAGCGGCAATCCACCCATGAGGTGGCGATGAGCGTCACCGCCTCATCGAGACCGGCCGGTGCAGGCAGCTGCTGGCGGAAGACCCGGACCCCCTTGGGGGCGCGCTCCAGCCCTGCCGCCATGAGGTGGAGGGCCACCTTCATCGGCAGGTCCAGACCGGGCGTCCAGGGCCCCAGGTCCACCGCGGCCTCGATGGCGGCCTGCTCGAGGTCGACGGGGGCGACGTGCTTGAGCAACGCGCTGAGCCGCCGGGCGTGACGTTGAGCGGGAGACATGGGGGAAGGCACGTGCTTGTCCAGATAGGCAATGACACGCTGGATGGCGACATCCCGTGGCACGTCCTGGCGGATGGCCTGCTTCTCGGCGACACACGCAGGGCGGAGCGGGCTCTGCTCGATCAGCTCCGCCGTGACGGGAG
Organism: Hyalangium sp.; assembly: GCF_035629615.1. Taxonomy (GTDB): domain Bacteria; phylum Myxococcota; class Myxococcia; order Myxococcales; family Myxococcaceae; genus Hyalangium. The sequence goes on from NZ_DASPHO010000461.1 coordinate 9,106, forward strand.
GAATGAAGACGGGAATGAGCTTGAACCCCTCCTGCTCGCTCGTGTGCCGGTAGGCCAGGAGGCTGGCCTCGTATGCCACGTAGCTCGACTTCAACGCGGCCTCCGAGAGCAACAGCACGGCCGCGTCACACCCGCCGATCCACGCGTTGAGCGTGGATCGCCAGTCCTGGTTCAGGTCAATGTCCTCGTCCAGCAGAACCGGATAGTGGGCGGCACGCAGGGACCGCACCAGCTCATCCCGGAACTCCCGCCCCACCGGCTCCTTCGATGAGTGGCTGATGAAGATGCGAGGGCGGGACATACCGGAGAGCGGTGAGGGGTCGGAATGGGTCCCTCTCTATCATATCCGTGGGATGCGCTAGTCGCGGAGATCCCTGAGGTCCCGCAGGACTTCCGTACTCGCACACCTGTGGATCAATCAGCACTTCTTGGGGAGCTGCGAAGCCTGGGCTGGACTCCCACGGGTGCCGTCGTCTACGAGGGGCGAATGGGCCCATACGTTCCTCCTCTGCACGTCCACGTCGTCCACCACCCGCGTCACGAGGACGCGAAGCGCTGGGCCGAGGCGCTCGTCAAATGGCTCAACGGCAACCCGGAGGACTTCGCCGCACCGCAGGCGGACATCCCCGTGTTCGTCTGGACCTCTGTGGATGGCGAGAAGCCGCCAGAGCTCAAGTGGGGGCAGGCCAGGCAGGAGGTGCTCGTCGTCCTCGCCGGAGTGGCGATGGCCGGCAGCACCGAGTGGCGGCAGTGGGCGCAGCAGCAGGCGAAGCCAGGGGGGCCGCAGCTCATCACCTGCTCGGACACAGAGCACTGCGGCAACCTGGGGCCCGCCTTTCAGGCGCAACAGGCGGTGCGCCTCGATCACTTCGACGCCGCTGAACGGGAGACCGAGCTCCTCCTGCGTGTGACGCATGCCCTGGCGCGCAAGATGCTTGGCCCCAACGAGAACACGTCGCTCTTCATCAGCCACACGAAGAAATACGCCGATCTGAATGCCAAGGAAGACGATGGGCGTGCGTTCGCGCTCTCGCTCAAGGAGTTCCTCGACAAACGCCCGTCGGGCGTGGCGTTCTTCGACGAGGTGCAGATCAGCGCCACCGACCCGTTCAAAGATGTCCTCCAGGCCGGCGTGGCATCCTCCGTCATGGTCGTGCTGCATACGGATCGGTTCTCCAGCCGGTACTGGTGCGGCTGGGAGACGCTCCAGGCCAAGCTCCAACGCCGCCCCATCCTCGTTGTCGATGCGCTCCACGATGGCGAGCCTCAGAGCCTCAGCTACCTCGGCAACGCACACACGCTCAGGTGGGACCCGAAGGACCGCGACAGCGTGCCGCGCCGTCGGCGGATCGTCTCCGCCGCGCTGCTCGAGCTGCTGCGCCTGCGGCACGACGAGAGCCGGCTGCGCGAGGCCCAGGCCGCTTTTGAGCTGAAGGCGGTGCACGTCCACCCGTTCCGCCCCGAGCTGGCGACACTTCCCAAGCAAGGCGGCAAGCTGATCCATCCTGATCCGCCGCTGCCCGTGAACGAGCGCAAGCTCATCGCCGAGCATCGCTCCGATATCGAGATCGTGAGCCTCACCCAGGCGCTCGCCCACCATGCGCAGAAGCTCGAGGGGAAGCGCATTGCCGTTTCCATCTCGGAAGCCCCTGATCTCTCGGCCTTCGGCATGAGCAAGCTCCACCTGGAGCGAATCTGGACGCGTGTCGCGACGCACCTCCTGCAGACTCAGGCGCAGCTCGCATACGGTGGCGATCTCCGGCAAGGCGGCTATACGGAGCAGTTGTTCGAGCTCGTGCGCGGAGCGATCGACTCGGGAGCACAGCTGCCTGATGAGCACATCCATCTGTATCTCGGGTGGCCCGTCCACCTCTCACTCACGGACACGATCAAGGCGAGCTTGCCGTCGGTCTTCTCGCTGCACCCCTCGGGAATCCCAGCAGTCCACGGTGTGGACTCCCAGACGTTCATCAAGCCACAGACAATGGTTCCCCAGGAGCGGCTCGCCTGGACGCTGGGGATGACAGCGATGCGCAGGAGCATGGCGAACGACTGCCATGCACGTGTGATGGTCGGCGGTCAGCTCGTCGCCGTCAGCCCCATTCCCGGGCTGGTGGAGGAGTTCCTCACCTTCGTCGACCTCGACAAGCCGGTCTATCTCATCGGCGGCTTCGGAGGCATGACGCGCGTCATCGCGCGGGCTCTGCAGGGCGAGCGGCCGCGCGAGCTCACCACCGCCTTCCAGGACGAGGAGGGCAAGCAGACAGAGATCCGCACCTCCATCGACACAGCGGCTCGGGCGGGGACGCATGGGAAGGTGAAGAGTGGCGGGCGTGAGTGGCCCGCGCTCGAGCCCGTCGATTTCGATGCGATCACGGCCCGCCTGGGGAAGATGGGGCTCTCCGGGCTCAAGAACGGCCTCGACGACAAGGAGAACCTCCGCTTGATCGAATCGCAGGACCCCGTGGAGCAAGTGGGGCTGGTCCTGCTGGGCCTCGGGCGCAAGTGGGGCAACACCTCCGAGTGACCCCCCAGCAGTTTCACGGCGCGGTACGCCCTGGGACTCAAGCGGCAACACACCTCATCTAGAAAGAAAAAGCCCCTTTCATGCCTCGCGGGTGGGGCATTCCCCATGGCCAACTGTTCGGAAATGTCGGGGGTTTTGGGCGCGAAAGGTCCCGACATTTCCGAACAGTCACGCACGCCAGGCGGCGTCAGGGGCCCGTGCCGCAGGATTCTGAAGATGGGGAGACGACAGCCGCGCACCACGGTCCCGCCCGCTCCTGCCAGGACATGGCTCGACTCACCTGCAAACGGCCGAGCGCAGGATGCTGGCTCAGGATGCCTGCCTCTCTGCTCCTGCTCAACACCCTCTGAGGAAGCCCGCCTCGCGCTGCCAACCATCGCGGGTGACGTCAAGCGCTCTGTGCTCGCACTGCGGAAGCTCTGGCCCAGATTCATACCTACCAACGGGCGCGACAGACAGCCGACCGCTGCGACACGTCCGATGATTGACTGGCGGCATACACCATGGTCCTGCTCGAGTTTGCTCAGCAGTGGCAGTTGGGACGGTCGACCTCCGCGTCGCGCCCCGAAGCAATCGAGTCGAGCCATCCAGAGGGCGAATAGACGCCGACCGTAGTATCGTGCTTCAGGTTCTGCCTGCTACCTGCCACGCAGGAGGCATGTGCTATGGGAGAAGACCCATGCAATGACACAAACCCACCATTTACGCCGACGCTCCGCGATACTGAGTTCAGCTCATGTGGAGGCTTGCTGGGAGTTTCCTCTCTCCGCGGCCATACGGCACCATCCCGAGCGGCTACGCGTAGCTGTACCAGTACAATCGACCCACTGATTCTTGGAGTTGATCCCCGGGGACCAATGCAAATCTTCGTGATCGGTAGCGTCGCCGTGGGTGAAAATGACCCCGGCTTTCCCAACGAGAAGATGCTGCTCAAGCGAACCTGCCAGGGTCTTGGCAAGGCGATTCGAGTAGCTGGTCATACGGCAGTTTTGTGCAGCCCCTTTCCGGACAGCGCTGATCTAGAAGTGCTTCGCGGAGTCGCTGCTGCTGGAGGCACCACACCGGTCAACATCGAAATGCATTTTCCGGACGAGAAGTCTGTAAGGCAGCGCCTCGATGAGGTGCAGCACGAGCTAGGTCTCGTCGGAATAAAGCCGTACCCGTACATGCCGCCCCAAGGGCACATGTCGTCGGATGCGTGGCGGTATGCATGGCTGCTCTGTCAGCTCAGTGCACTGGAGAGCAGCCAAGTAGTCATCGCGGTGGGCGGAAAGCTCGAAGGCGCAGCGAACATGCTGCTCCTGCTTGCTGAGGCGAAAAGGAAGGTCGTGCTCCCAGTCACCTTTCTCGGTGGTGCTGCTCAGCAAGCGTATTATCGACGCCGCTATGAGCTTCAGGATCGGCTCGGTAAAGGCGCCGAGATGCTCCTGGATAAGGAATCAGTTGAGGGGCTCGTCGTGCTGGCAGAACGTAGCGCTTTGTCGGCGTTGGAAGAGCATCGCCCCAAGGGTGAAAGAGGAATGCCGCTGCGCTTCTTCATCAGTTACCCGCGTGCCCGTCCTCTGGAGGCGGACCATGTTGAAACGCTTCTACGCCGGAGGAACATGCAGGTCTTTCGCGATGAAACAGACTTCGGCGCTGGTCATGAAATCCCCGGCCGCATTCAGGAGGCCATCCACTCGGCCAACGTGTTCATCGCACTCTGGTGCAAAGAATATGCGTGTAGCCCATGGTGCTTCGACGAACTTGAGCTGGCGCTGAAACGGCACAGTCAGGGAGTTCTCAATCTGTGGATCTTGTGCGTGGACGATACACGGATCGTGCCTCCTGGCATACGCAATCTCGTCCATTTTCCAGTCAGATCCCGCGAGGAGTTGGAGGGGCGGGTGCTAGAATTGCTGGAACGTGCGAGAGCCAGAGTAGACTGAGTCAGGGTGGCCTTTCGAAACGGACATTGATGGTGTTCCCAGCACCATCAATGAGGGCATGATGAGTCGGTTTCGTATCTTGAGCCTGGATGGTGGAGGGATCCGCGGTGCCTTCACTTCCTCCGTGCTTGCGACGCTCGAACAGGCGACGGGCCGTTCATGCGTCGATCACTTCGACCTCATCACCGGCACGTCCACCGGCGGAATCATCGCCCTCGGTCTAGCGTTGGGGCGCCCAGCCGCGGAGGTCCGTGACTTCTACCGAAATAAGGGGCCTGACATCTTCCAGTAAAGACTCCTCGGCCAGGCACGCTGCCGTCTTGTCATCCCCACCTACGATGCCGTGGCCGGCCGCATCTTCCTCATTGCTCCAGGGAGGCTCGCCACCTCGTCACATCCGCCGGCAAACGTCCCGAAGGACTATCGCGAGGACTTACGGCCGGCCACAGGCTCCCCACTCCCACTGGCGAGCCGTGCGAAGCCCTTGATGAGGAGGGAGAGGATCTCCGAGAGAGAGGTGGTGCGCAGGAGGATGTCGTTCTCAGCCGGTTCGAGGCCATTGCGGAAGTCGCTGGGAGACACCTGCCGGAAGAATGCGAGCGCCTCGGTGAGGTCCGTCCCCTCCAGGCCCTGACGGCCGTGCCGCGCGTACTCCCCTCCGAGGTCCGCCAGGTCTTGCTGGCGCGCCTGGGGGAGGACTGGCACCTCCTGCATCTCCTGCCTGACCACGCGCGCCAGCCAGCCCGCAGCGCCGCCAAAGCCTCCCAGCAGGAAGAGCGGCTTCCCGGCCTTGAGAAGCAGGTACGCCTCCTCAATGATTCCAGGCCAGCGCCCTGAGTAGTTCACGAGCTTCCCACCCAGCACGACGCGCGCGTGAACGGCGCTGTTCATGTGCTCCCGCATGGCCGTCATACAGCGCGTCCTCGTGTACGCGTCGAACGGTGGACGCGGCTCCCCCCCACTGCTCCGGAGGTCCTCAGGCAGGGAGACCCGGACCGTCTGGACGGACATCGCCCGGTCCTCGGAGTCTTCCGACAGCCCCTGGTGGAGGTGCCAGGCGAGGTGATTCTCGAGCCGGCGGTACGGCGTTCCTCCGGCCCGGTTGTGGCGGTGCACCAGGGTGATGAGCTGCTCGGTGAAGCCTCCGGGGCTGAGGTTGCCGCCGTACGCGAGCCGCGCACCGTGGGCGAGCAGGTAGCGCGCACACTCAATGGTCACCTCGCGGACGTTCTCCTCCGACAGCCCAAGGGCGGTGAGCTCCTCGGGCTCGGGGTTGCCGATGGAGATGCCGAGCGTCCACTTATCCAGCAGGGGTTCTTGGGGCTTCAAGCCGTGCAGGAACCCGGGCAGGAGAACCGGAGTGAGCGCCGCACCGTGGTAGGGAGCGATGACCTCCAGCTCTTCGTCACCAATGGGCGGATCGGGGTAGATGACGGGCGGCGCAGGGGCTCCCCGCTCGGGATGCAGGGCGGTCAGCAGCTCCGGCGGGCGAGGGAGGACCTTGGCCTGCGCCAGGAAGGGATAGAGGGCCTTGAGGTGCTCGATCTCGCGCGTGAAGAAGGCGGCGCGGAGCACCTCACGCACGGTGAGATCGACGAGTGCACGGCAGGCCTCCTGGGTCGACTGCTCCAGGCGCTCGCGGCTCTTGACGGGATCCTGAGGATCCTCCGGAGGGGGCATCCAGCGGAGCGTGGGGACATTGCCGAGGTAGGGGAAGCTCCGCTCCTCGCCCTTCTGGACTGCATCCAGGACGACAATGGGCCGCGCATGGCGCTTGGCCTCAATCACCTCGCGGAGGCACCACTCACGGGAGGCATAGGCGTCCGTCTTGATGACGATGAGCGCGGAGCGGGCGATCCCAGTGAAGATCTGGACATCGAAGGGAAAGCCCGGCGCGATGTGGGTGGTGTCAAAGAACACGCCCCCCTGGGTGTGGCTGAGGATGTAGCCCCGCAGCGCCTCGGCGAAGCGGAGGCCGTCGCGCTTGGCGTGGCTGACGAAGAGGGAGATGGCAGGAGGAGGGAGCTGGCCCAGGGGGAGCTGTGGCGGGTGCAGGAGGAGGCGGCTGAGGGCGTGGGACACCTCGTGCAGCATCCGCTGGGGCTGCTCGGCCTCCGGGACCGAGTCTGGCAGGAGTCGCACGGAGTTGAGGCGGCCAAAGGCCGGGCCCAGCTCGGGAGTGACGCGGGTGAAGACGCACGCCAGCACGTGGCCTGTGGGAAGACGGGCGAGGAGGCTCTCGATGTACGTGCGCCAGCGGGGATCCTCGCCCATCCGGCGATCCACGAGGAGGATGACGAAGCTGAGGGTGTCCGGGGCGGGCGTGATGTCCGGCGGGAGCGCACCGCCGGAGAGTGGAGCGCTTCGGAAATAGACGGGGATGCCGATGGCGCGGGCCTCCGGATCCTCCAGATCGCGATTCAGGAAGGTGAACAGCTGCCGGGCGAGGGAGGCGCCGCGCTCGAAGGAGGGGTGCCAGACCACGTAGGCGACGACGCTAGGGGTGTGGCGTTCCATGCATGCTCCCAGTGCCGAGGGCCGCGGATGTTACGCGCACAGGCCATGGGCTGCATCCGGCGACTACTTCAGCTCGCGGCTCGTCTTCCGCAGGTGGGCCAGCGCCTCCACCCGGCGTTGCATCGCCGACGGGAGCGGCTCACCGGCCGGGGCTTCGAGGTCCTGGCCCACGGCATGGCGGAGGTCCAGGCCCCAGAGCGCGTTGCTCACGTGGAGGTGGGCGGGTGGCCCGTTGTCCGCGCGAGCCTTCTCAGGCTCTACATCCCAGAACGACGCGAAGACGTATGGCTGCGTGTAGATGTAGATGCGATGCGGGACATTCTGCTGGGTGAGATACTCGCGGAGGGCGCGGAGGCTCTCATCTCGCTCCTCGAGCAGTGCGTCCCCCGTCTTTCCGTCCAGGAGCAGCTCCCGCAGTGGCTCGTCCGCGAGCGCGAAGAGCTCGATGTGCTCGTACGGTCTCTTCCGGTGCTTCATCGCCTCGCGCAGCTTCGGGAGGAGCTGGCCGTGGGTGGCACCCACGAAG
>NZ_DASPHO010000462.1:0-23454 GCF_035629615.1 Hyalangium sp.
CACGTCCATCAGTCTCCGCTGAAGTCCCCTCATTCCTCAAGCCGCCCCAGCAAGTCCGCCAGCTTTTCTCTCGCCCGGTGCAACCGGCTCTTCACCGTCCCCTCCGCCAGCTCCGTGATCTCGATGATCTCCTCGTAACTCAGACCCTCGATGTCTCGCAGCGCGACCAACATCCTCGCGTCCGGCTCCAGCTGCCCGATCGCCCACTGCACCCGCGCCCGCTCCCGCGCCGAATCCAACGCCGCATCTGGAGTCTGGGGTGCGCCCATTGCGCCCAATAACACATCTTCGCCTACTTCCCCATACTCATCCGAGCGGCCACGCCCTCGGCGCTTCAGGTACTTGAGGCGGTTGATGCACTGGTTCTTGCTGATGCGGAAGATCCAGGTGGAGAGCTTGGCGTCCTCGCGGAACTTGCCCACGTTCTGGTGGACGCTGACGAAGATCTCCTGGACGAGATCGTTCGCCTCCTCCCGGTCGGCCAGCATGCGCAGGCAGAAGTCGTAGACCCGGTCCTGGTGCTCGCGAACGAGCACCTCGAAGGCCTCGGGCTCGCCCCGGCGCAGCCGCGCCAGGAGCAGACGATCACCCTCCCCGTCCGGCACCCTGGCCGTCACCGTTGCCTCCTGCCCCATGTCGAGCAGCTCGCTCGAAGACACCTGTGCCCTCCGTGGACCGGCTCCCAGGGCACCCCTCCGAGCCTACTACACCGGCTCCGGCTGCCCCGCGGACCCTTGGACAGCCGGGCCGCGAGAAGGTTCCCAGGGGCTTGCTCAGTCCACGGCGGCGCTGCGGTTGGGGTTCTTCACTCCCAGCAGCTGTGGGGTGATGAACTGATCCAGGCTTCCGTCCAGCACCGAGTCCACGTTGCCCGTCTCCACCCCGGTGCGCAGGTCCTTCACCATCCGATACGGCGCCAGCACATAGCTGCGGATCTGCGAGCCGAAGGAGATGTCCTTCTTCTGCGCCTCCGCCGCGTCGCGCTCGGCCTCGCGCTTCTTGAGCTCCAGCTCGTACAGGCGCGCGCGCAGGATCTTGAAGGCCATGTCCTTGTTGGCCGACTGCGAGCGCTCCGTCTGGCATGTGATCAAGATGCCGGTGGGCAGGTGGCGCAGCTGAGCCGTGGACGAAGTCTTGTTCACCTTCTGGCCGCCCGCGCCGCCGCCCCGGATGAACTTCAGCTCGTACTCCTTCTCCGGGATGTCGATCTTGATGGAGTCGTCCACCTCCGGGTACACGTCCACCGAGGCGAAGGCTGTCTGCCGCCGCGCGTTCGCGTCGAAGGGGCTGATGCGCACCAGCCGGTGCACCCCGATCTCCGCCTTGAGGTAGCCGTAGGCGTACTCGCCCTTGATGTGCAGCGAGACGTTCTTGAAGCCCGCCTCCTCGCCCGCGACCATGTCGCTGACTTCCACCTCCCAGCCGCGCTGCTCGCAGAAGCGGGTGTACATGCGCATCAGCATGGCGGCCCAGTCCATGCTGTCCGTGCCGCCGGCCCCCGCGTTGATGTCCATGAAGCAGTTGCTGCGGTCGAACTCTCCGGAGAGCATCCGCGCCAGCTCCAGCCTGGCGACCTCCGCCTCCAGCCCCGCCAGCGAACCCTCCGCCTCCTGGGCGCTGGCCTCGTCGTTGGCCTCCTGGGCCAGCTCCAGCAGCGTCTGCGCGTCGTCCAGGCCGCGCAGCGTCTTGTCGAACGCCGCCACACTGGCCTCGAGCGTCGACTTCTCCTTCAGCAGCGCCTGCGCCTTGGTGTTGTCGTCCCAGAAGCCAGGCTGCGTGGAGTCACGCTCGATCAGCGAGATGCGAGACTTCTTGCGGTCGAGGTCAAAGATGCCCCCGGAGCGCGAGCAGGCGCTCCCGAAGGCTGCCGATCTTCTCCATCGTGTCGTTCGCCATGGTGCAATCCTCGTTGAACGCGCGACCCGCGCGCTAGGGAGACTTCAGGGAAGAAGGAAGGGGCTGCTGCCGCGGCTCACGGCCTCCCGCGGAGGCCCGCTCCAGCAGCCGATCCAGGTGGAAAGCGCCCGCGAAGCCCAGAGAGATGGGCAGGATGAAGGCGATGAGCCGCCAGTTGTCCTGGTTGAACACGGGGATGACCTTCAGCAGGAGCCCCAGCACGCCAAGGCCCGCCAGCACGAGCCAGACGACTCGCAGCCAGGCCCGCGCCTTCACCGAGCCCCAGGCGAGCGCGATGCCCAGCGGCACCACCCCCAGCGTCAGCGGGCTGGCCAGGAAGAGGTTCTCATTGCGGAACGCCACCGTGTGATCGGTGAACAGCCACATGATGGCCAGCACCAAGCCCGGCACTCCGAGCGCCAGCCCCAGGAGTACATGCTCCAGCCCCAGCAGCACGCGCGGCAGCCGAGCCCCGCGCCGCCCCCAGTACGCCAGCCCCACCGCGCTGCCGCCCACGGCCAGCCCCAGGAGCAGCATCCACGGCCCATACCGCGGCGGCTCCTCAGGAGGACGCGGCCGGTCCGACTTGAAGAAGTCCCAGCTCTTCGCGACGAGCGGCGCCTTCTGCCCGTCCGGCCCCGTCACCTGGAGCGAGGCCACCTGCCGCTCCAACTCGTCCGGGAGGAAGGCCTCCTCCCAGCGGGTGATGGGCTGGTCGATCTCGTCGTTCATCAGGAAGTCGAGCACCACGCTCATCGGAGGGCTGACCGCGGTGTAGCGGCGCGTGTGCTCGCGCAACGTCATGCGCCCGGGGGCGGCGGCGGCCTGCCGGAGCTGCCCGCCCACGGCCCGGTCGATCATGTCCCGGAGCCGGGTGACGCAGTTGTCGTTGTAGTGGTGGTAGAGGTACTCCCGGTTCTGCGGCAGGACGTTGTCCGCAAGCAGGCGGCCGATCTCCACGCGCTGCGCAGGCGTCAGGTTCAGCTCCTGGAGGCGCACATCGCGGTTCATCGCCCGGTAGTAGCGGTAGGTGCCCGAGGGGCCTGCCTCGGCCACCCAGAACTCGAGCCGCCCCATGGCGTAGCGCCCGAGCATGGTCGAGTCGAAGGAGAACATCCCGTAGTTGTAGAGGCGCGCCGCGCCCAGGCGCCGGTCCTCCACCACGAGCGAGCCGTGCCCCCACCACGAGGCCACATCATCGCCAGGGCTGAACGTCACCAGCGAGATGGCCAGGTCCTCGCCCTTGCTCTCCCCCGTACCCCAGGGTGCAGGTGGGGCCGCATGGGCGGGAGCCGCGACGAGCAGCAGGCCGAGCAGGCAGGCAATCAATGGCGCAGAGCGGGGCATGTTCCGTCCAACAACTGGAGGCACACCTACCTATCATGCGCGTCGCGCGACACAACGGAGAGGTTCGCCCGACTGTCAGACAAGCCGCCGGGCGCGGCTGGCACGCACCGCGTCGGCCACCATGCCGCCTTCCCCGAGCAGCTTCTCCTCCAGGGCCGCCATCTTCCGGGCCTCCTGGGGGCGCTCGTGGTCATGCCCGAGCAGGTGCAGCAGGCCGTGCGCGAGGTAGCGCTCCACCTCCGCCTCCAGCGTCCGGCCGTACTCCTTGGCCTGCCGCTTCGCCGTGTCCAGCGAGATGACCACGTCCCCCAGCTGCCGGGGCCCCGGCGTCCCGCGCGGCAGATCGCCCGCCGGGAAGCTCAGCACGTCCGTGGCCTTGTCCTTCTTGCGCCAGGTGCGGTTGAGCCGGCGGATGGCCCGGTCCCCCACCAGCGAGAGGGACAGCTCGCACCCGTGGAGCTCCAGCCGCTCCATGTAGGTGCGCCCCAGCGAGGCGAGCGGCCGGGCCAGCGCCTCGCCCTGGGCGTGCGCCACTTGCACGGTGACGTCGTTGGCCGGGAGCGCCTCCTCGACGACCTCGACATGCGCCAGCTCGGGCCGGAACGCCGGTGCACAGATGGACCAGTAGTCACACGCCCCCTGCCCGTCATTGCGGTAGGTGACACGCCGGCCCTTTTGCACCCACCCCACCTCGCCCGCGGCGATGCGCTCGCGCTTGCCGTCGACAACCAGCGTCAGCTCGCCGCGCAGCACCAGCACGGCCTCGTCGAACTCGGGCTTCTGCGCGGGCTCGGACCAGCCCGGCGGCGCCAGCATCCGCGCCACGGACACCGAGGCACTCCCCGTGGTGGCCGCGCCAATGAACTCCTCGATGCGCTTGCCATCCTCGCGGGGGATGAGCTTTCCCTTGCGCAGTCTCACGAATCTCCACCCTCTGGGGGACGGCCTCAGGCGCTCCGGGCCTTGCCATCCTGCTTGGACGTGGACGCCACCACGAGCGGGCCGCCCTTTGGACCGCCTCCGAGCGCCCCAGCCGGGTACTCTGGGCGGGCGTGGTAGATGCCCTCGAGCGTGTGCAGGAAGGAGTTGGCGATCAGGTTCAGGTCCTTCAGCGTCAGGTCACACTCATCCAGCTGCCCCTCGGAGAAGATGAGGTTGATCATCTTCTGCACCTGCGCCTGCAGCTTCGCCTTGGTGGGCTCCGGCATGGCGCGCGTGGAGGCCTCCACCGCGTCCGCGATCATCACCAGCGCCGCCTCGCGGAACTGGGGCTTGGGGCCGGGGTAGCGGTAGATGCTCTCGTCGATGGGCTGGGGATTCTCCTTGCCCTCCTGCTCCTTGACGGCCTTGTGGAAGAAGTAGCCCACCAGCCGCGTACCGTGGTGCTGAGGAATGGCGTCCGCCACCAGCTTGGGCAGGCGGTACTGCCGCGCCATCTCCAGCCCCTCCGTCACGTGCCGCTTGATGATCACCGCGCTCATCGCCGGCGCCAGTGAGTCGTGCCGGTTCTCCCCCCTCTGGTTCTCCCCGAAGTAGAGCGGGTTCCGGCCCTTTCCGATGTCGTGGTAGTAGGCGCACGAGCGCGCCAGCAGCGGGTTAGCGCCGATGGCCTCCGCCGCGTTCTCCACCAGCGTCCCGATGATGATCGAGTGGTGGTACGTGCCCGGCGCCTGGACGATGAGTTCCTTGAGGGCCGGATGGTTCAGGTTGGCCAGCTCCAGCAGCTTGATGTCCGAGGCGTAGCCGAAGATGGCCTCGACCAGCGGCGTGAGCGCCATCACCATCACCGGCACCGCGATGGCCGTGCCTAAGCAGGCGAACACCGCCGTGAGCGCTGTCTCCCCCGTGAGCCCCTTGCCCTCCACCATGAAGAGGCACAGCACGGCCACCAGGTTCACCGCCCCGGTGATCAAGCCCACCTTGAAGATGCCCACGCGATCCCGCGCCCTGGTGATCCGGTCGGCCGCCACCAGTGCCCCCACCACCGAGTACACGCCGAACGACAGCGAGTTGCCCAGCATCACGCCCGCCAGGCACGCCAGGACGATGGCGAAGAAGAGCGCCAGCTCCTCGGAGAGGATGAAGCGCACGAGCATCGCGCCCGCTGCCATCGGGAAGGCGTAGTACAGCGCCTCGATGGGCAGCGCCGTGTAGCGATCCTGCACCGCGTCCGCGATGGACACCCAGAGCTGCAGCAGCCCTAGCATCACCACCAGCAGCAGCCCCAGCAGCACCCCGTCCTTGCGCGTGGGCCGGAACCGCCGGAACGCCGTGCGGCAGAAGACGAAGGACGCCGAGATCAGCAGCGCCACCAGCCCCGTGCCGCCGACTTGAAGCTGGATCAGATCCAGCTGGTCCGTCTGCGAGCGCATCCCCTTGAGGATGACCAGGTGCGTCTCGTTCACCAGCTCGCCGTCACCGATGACTCGCTGCCCCTTCTTCATCGAGAGGACGGCGTCCTTCACCGCCCCCGCCGCCTTCAGGCGCCGGGCGTTCGTCTCCGCGATGTTGATGGTCAGATCCGGGCGCACCAGCCGCTTCGCCAGCCGCAGCACCGCCCGGCGCTGCATGCCCGGCGCGTCCGGCAGCAGGTTGCCGGGGATGGAGGCGAAGCGGTCCATCTCCGCGTACGCCTCGCGCGTGTCCATCACGTTCGCCGCGTTGCCCGGCAGCGTCTGCTCCCCGCTGTGGCGCACATCCCGGACGGTGATCCCTGCCGGGCCCTCGCGCGTCAGCTCCTCGCGCGAGCCGGCGATGAAGAGCGGCCCTCGCTCCGAGCCATACGCGCGCTCCAACAGCACCAGCGTCGCCGCCTCGGCCTCCTCCGAGAACCCGTTGGCCAGCAGCGCCTGGAAGTCCTCCACCTCCACCGCCGTGTCCCGCTGGCGGAACAACAGCTCCTGGAAGTCCCCCTGCAGCGCCTCGCGCTCCTTGCGCAGGCGCTCCAGCTCCTCTGGCGTCGGAAGCGGCGTCACCGGCTTCTTCACCTTGGGCGCCTGCGTCGCCTTGCCCTCCTTCCGCCCCTCCCCCTCCTTGCGTACCTCTCCCTCCCCTTCCTCACTCAAGCGGCTCTCTTCGGCGGCCTTTGTGGCCAGGCGCACCCGCATCTCCGAGAAGGCCAACTTCACCGAGCCGCGGATCTGGTCCACGACGGCCGGGTTCAGGTCATACACAGGGAGGACGGAGTTGCGGGCCTCCTGGCGCCGCTGCTCCGTCATGGCGCTGTGGATGATCTCGTAGTCCCGCGCGGCCTTGAAGCCGGCGGGTGAGTTGGCCCGGAAGGGCTTGCCCAGAGACTCGTCGGTGAGGGCGGGGATCTGCTGGCTGTAGAGCCCCGGAGAGATGACGAACCCGGCAGCCACCGACACCCCGAGCAGCAGCGCGATGAGGCTCAGGCGGCGGCCCCAGGATTTGTCGCCCAGACCTAGACGGCGCATGAGCGCGTCCAGGGGGCTCGGCCTGGGGGAGGAGGGTTCCGGTTCGGCCATGGAACCCCCGACCCTACGCAAGCCTTGACCGCCCTATCAAGGACGCAGGGCTTTTCCCGCCCTCTTCCTTGCTTGCTCGAAGGCTGGCCTCACGGCCAACCTCCTGAAATCACGTGGCGATGGGCTCTTCCACTTCCGGCGTCTCCGGCTCGACGGGGTCCTGCGCCTCCCGGGCCGCCTGCTCCTTGGCCGTCACGGACTTGGAGGCCTCGAACCGCTCGTAGGCCCGGATGACCTCCTGAACCAGGGGGTGGCGTACCACATCCACCTCCGTGAACTCAGAGAAGCAGATGCCTTCGATGTTCTTGAGGATGGCCCGGGCGTGGTTCAGGCCGGACATCTTCCCCACCGGCAGGTCTACCTGGGTCACGTCACCTGTCACGACGGCCTTGCTGTTGTAGCCCAGGCGCGTGAGGAACATCTTCATCTGCTCGACGGTGGTGTTCTGCGCCTCATCGAGGATGACGAAGGCGTCATTGAGCGTCCGGCCGCGCATGAAGGCCAGCGGAGCCACTTCGATGACGCCCTGCTCCAGCAGCTGCGTGGCACGGTCGCCCGCCATCATGTCGTGCAGCGCGTCATACAGGGGGCGCAGGTACGGGTTCACCTTCTCCGCCAGATCGCCCGGCAGGAAGCCCAGCTTCTCGCCCGCCTCCACGGCCGGCCGCGCCAGGATGATGCGCTTGACCTTCCGCTCCTGCAGGAAGGCCACCGCCATGGCCATGGCCAGGTAGGTCTTTCCCGTACCCGCCGGACCGACACCAAAGACGATGTCGTAGGCGCGGATGGCCTCCACGTAGCGCTTCTGGGCAATGCTCTTGGGGGCGATCTGCCGGTTGCCCGAGCTCTTGAGGACGGGGCCCAGCATCACCTCACCGAGGGTCTCGGCGCCGCCGCGGCCCAGCACCTTGATGGCCTGCTCCACGTCCTCCCGGTACACGGAGCGGCCGGCGCGAATCATCTCCACGAGGTTCTCGACGAGGCGCACGGAGAAGGCCACCGCATCAGCGGGGCCGGACAGGTGCAGCTCGGTGCCGCGCTGTCCCACGCGCACGCCGAGGCGGCGCTCCATGAGCTTCAGGTTCTCGTTCTGGTTGCCGCAGAGGGCCAGGGCGGTCGCGTTGTCCTGGACATCGACCTTGGCAGAGGTGGGGCGGACGGCAGGAGCTTCCAACGTGGCAGGGTTTCTCAAAGAGGTCCGTTCCTCCATTCGACTCAAACAGTCCCGGACTGAACGTAACGTCGGCCCCTGACCCGGGAAAGGGAGGCAGGCGGGCTGGCTATTGCAAGGGAGGCAGGAGCACGAACTCCCGAGCAGCCAGCCGCCGGTAATAGTACTGCTCCCGCCAGGGGTAGCGCAGCTCTTCCGGCTTCAACAGCTGCGCTTCCACCAGCGCATCCAGCTTCTCCGGCAGCTCGCCCTTCTCCAGCCGGAAAACCTCCAGCGCGGCCTCTATCCGCTTGACTTGGGCCCGAGAGATGAAGCGCTGGGCCGCAGGATCGGAGAACGTGGAGGCAGGCGAGCTGGCCAGGGAGACAACGCCCGAGAGCTGGGCCACCACGAAGACGATCGCGCCCAGGGCGGCCATGCTGGCTCCCAGGTTGCCCAGGCCGTGCCCCACCTTCTGCAGCACGCCGTTGCGCTCGGTGCTGGGGCCTCGGCCATCCCCCGTGAGCGGCCGGATGTACTCGAGGTTGATGAGGTTGAGCAGGGCCTTGCAGGTCTCGAACTCGCCCAGACAGCACACGTCGATCAGCTTCCGGACATCGCGGCCAGGGGCGACCTTCTCGTAGACAGCGCGCTCCGAGTCTCCCACCGACTTGAAGTCGCCCTTGTTCTCGTCCTTCTTCTTCTCCGAGAAGGCGTCGTCGAACGCGGCGTCGAGATCCTCCTCCTTGTGGACGGGCGGAGGCAGCGGCTTGAGGGTCTCGAAGGTCATCTCGTGCCGGTTGATCCTCCTGCGGATCACCGGCCACTCATCGACCATCCGGAAGCCTTCCATCAGCACCGACTCGGCACGCAGCGGGGTGATGGCCTCCGAGTCGTTCTCGACGGGCTCGGCCTTGAACTCGTAGGTGCCCGCGTCCCAGCTGAAGAGCCGGTAGATCGTCTCCGTGGCCTGCAGCTGCATCATCTTCTTGAAGCGATCGGCGGTGATCGCCCCGCTGGAGACGAGGACATCTCCTAGCCGCTTGAGGGTGCGGCGCTGCGTCTCCAGGGACTCTTCGAGCTGGGCCTCGGTGATGATCTCGGCGCGGACGAGCATGTTGCCGATGAGATCCTTCTTCTTGCGGGTGACGCTCTCCACCCGGGCGATGTTGCCGTCCTTGAAGAAGATGTTGACCTCCTGCTCCTTGTTGGCCAGGCAGAGCTGCCCTGTCTTCTGCTGCTGGCCAATGAGCTGCAGGATGTCCGCGATTCCGAAGTCCTTGAGGGTTCCCTGGAGAGCCATGGGGTTGCGGGCCTACTCCGCCTGGCGCTTGCGCAGCCCGCGCAGCGACAGGAGATAGAGGGGGAGGATGAGCAGGGCGACGGGCAGCAGCTTGAGGTACACCGGCGCCTCGCCATAGGGGGCCCGGAACACGCCATCGCGCAGGAGCACGGCGGCCAGAGCCAGCAGGAAGAGGAAGGTGTAGACCGCGCCGCGGATGGGCAGCCCGGAGAAGACGTGGCCGGCGCCGGACACCAGCGCCCCGAGCGCCAGGGCCAGCCGTCCCATCCACGTCTGGTGACGCTGCACCTCGGCCTGCTTGCGGGCGCGCAGCGCCTCTGGCACCACCCCCTTGCGGGCGAAGACGTTGGTGCACTGGCTGCACATGAAGGCGCCCATCCCCAGGTCGGGATCACACCGGCGGCACACCGGGCGCCCACACTTGTCGCAGGACTTCGAGGCCTGGAGCCGATCGCGCGCATAGCCCCACAGGAAGAAGAGCAGCGCGAAGACCGCGGGGTAGATCCGCGCCGCCGTGCCCGTGGTCCCCAACAGCAGGCGGTCGAGCTGGGTCTCGACGCGCTCGCTCGTGGCCGTCCCAACCGCCAGGGACATCATGTCGGAGGAGGGCAGGTTCGGCGACAGCAGCAGCAGGTTCACCAGGAGGCGATCGTCCGGAGGCACATCCCGCCCCACGAGAGAGGAGTCCAGCCGCTGGGCCACCTCCATGGTCTGTCGGGCGCGCTCCAGCGCGGCGCCCACCTGGGCGTCCGGCAGCCCTCGCGCCTGGTGCCGGTAGAGCAGCGCCAGGTTGTAGGGCGCGGCCGCGAGCGAGGAGTCCGCCTGTTGGGCCTCCTGGTAGATGCGCGTGGCGGCATCCATGTCCCCAGAGGCCAGCAGCACGTTGCCGTAGTTGGTGAGCAGCAGCGCGTTGCGCTGCTTCAGGGCCGCCGCCGCCTTGTAGGCCGTGGCGGCATCCTCGAGCTGTCCGCGGCGGGACTGGTAGCGCCCCAGGGCGAACAGCTCCGCGAAGGTGGCCTCCTTCGCCGCGTGGCGCGTGAGCACCCGGGACGCCGCCTCATCCCCGGTGAAGCCACCGCGCTCCAGCAGGTACACGTCCTCGGCCACCGTCCCCGCGAAGGCGGTGAAGTGGGCCATCTGGCCCGCCACCAGGGGGATCGCCCCCACCAGCGCCAGCAGCACGGCCGCCACGGCCCGCTCGGTCATCGTGAGGTAGAGCGCCATCGCGGCGAACAGGACGATCAGCACCGGCACCACGCCCAGCCGCAGCAGCACGGGCGTGAGGAGCACCGCTGCCGCCACCGCGATGGACTGGAAGCGCCCCATGCCGCGCGGGAAGAGGTGGTGGAAGTCGTGCAGCACGTAGCGCAAGCGCCGCGCGAAGAGCACGCCCACCACGGCCACCCCCGTGGCCAGCAGCGCCAGCAGCGCCATGGCCCCCAGGTTCGCCAGCGCCGGCCGCCAGAAGCGGGGATCCCTCACCAGCGCTCCAAGCCCCGCCTGGATCTCGCCCGCGTAGTTGCCCACAGCTCCCAGGTTCTTGCGCGCATAGGCATCCGCCAGCGCGAAGCGGGCATAGGGCAGGTTCGGCGAGAGCGCCACCGCGGCCTCGGAGAGCTGCACCGCCCGGGTGTGATCCTTGGCCTTGAGCTTCTCCTGGGCCTCTCTCAAGAGGCTCACGCTGAAGGTGTCGAAGTCCGTGGCGGACACCTCATCCCGCAGCTTCAGCAGATCCCTGCGGCTCTGCTCCGCCACCTGGGCATCTCCCTTCTGTCGCGCCTCCCTCCAGCGCTCCCACACAGCCAGCAGATCCGCGTCCGAGACACGGGGCGCCAGCAGGGGCGGCGGCGGGGGACGCGTCGGAGCCTCCGCCGGTTTCGCCGAAGCAGCAGTCCCCTCCGGCGTGCTGGGAGGCGCCGCGGGCGTCGCCGGCTTCTTCTCCTCCGGCACGGGCGCCTGGGCTTCCTCCTCTTCCTCCTCCTGCGGGTCCCGGCCCTTGGGCTTCTTCTTCGAGCCCTTCCTCGGGGGCGGGTCCTCGTCCTCGTAGACCGAGTCGTCCTCCTCCGAGTCATCGGACGGCGCGACGTCGGGATCCACCTCCTGGAGAGGAGTGGGAATGTCGATCTGCGCGTTCGCCTTCACCGCCGAGAGCAGCGCAAGGCAGAAGAGCACCGGGAGGAGGCGGTAACAAAAGGAGTGAGGCATCCGGACCTTCGATGATAGGCGAGGGCCCTCACTGCGAAAGCAATCCCACCCCTCTCGCCCCCTGGCTTACCGGGTAGGCGGCCATTTCCAGGGATCAAGCAGGCAGGCCCAGGCAGAGGCCGGAGGATTTGGAGGTTGGTTCACTCATGAGTGCAAGCGGGGCGGAATTGGAGCGGCTGGTCGGGATCATGGCGCGCCTGCGCGCCGAGGGTGGCTGCCCGTGGGACCGGGAGCAGGACCTGCGCTCGATGCGCCCCTACCTCGTCGAGGAGACGTTCGAGGTGCTGGACGAGATGGACCGGGTGGCCTACGGCGGCCCCTGGCGCTCGCTCTGCGAGGAGCTGGGGGATCTGCTCTTCCAGATCGTCTTCCACGCCCAGCTGGCCGCGGAGAAGGGCGAGTTCACGATGGAGGATGTCTGCCGCTCCATCAGCGACAAGATCGTCAGCCGCCACCCCCACGTCTTTGCTGATGGCCAGGTGAAGGGCTCCGAGGAGGTGCTCTTCAACTGGGAGAAGATCAAGGCCGAGGAGAAGAAGCGCAAGACGGGCCGCGAGGGCTCGGTGCTCGATGGCGTCCCCACGGCCGCCCCGGCCCTGCTGCGCGCCGAGCGGCTCACCGAGAAGGCCAGCCGCATCGGCTTCGACTGGCCGGACGTGGCTGGCGTGCGCGCCAAGCTCTACGAGGAGCTCCAGGAGCTGGACGAGGCCATCGCCTCCGGCAACCGCGACGAGCTCGAGCACGAGCTGGGCGATGTCCTCTTCTCCCTGGCCAACCTCGGCCGCTTCCTGAAGACGCCGCCCGAGGATGCGCTGCGCATGGCCGGCCGCCGCTTCATCACCCGCTTCCAGCACATCGAGTCCGCGCTCCGCGCCGAGGGCATCCCCCTGGGTGAGGCTACATTGGAGCACATGGAGCGACACTGGCAGGCGGCCAAGGCGGCGGAGAAGGCCCTCCCGCCCCCCGCTTCCCTGCCCCGGGCCCCACTCACCTCGCTGCGCTTCTGCGTTTCGGACGTCGCCGCCCAGGAGGCATTCTGGAACGCCGTGGCGCCGCTGATCGGCTGGCAGGCCGAGCGGGGAGCTCCGAGCGAGGCCTGCTATGGCGATGGGGCCCTGCGCCTGGTGTTCACCCCCGGATCGGCCGCGGGTTCCTTGTCCGGAGCGGCGCCCTCACTGACCCTGGGGGCCCCATCCGTCCGGGCGGTAGAGCGGCTCCGGGTCGCGCTGGAGGCCTCGCACCCGGGGGCCGTGCAGGGCGCCGAGCCCCAGCGGATCCGCTTCCGGGATCCGGCCGGACTGCTCTGGGAATACACCGTGTAAAACGTGCACCTTGACGCTCGGGGGGCGTCGCTGTAGGTACGGCCCCCTCTTTTTCCACAGTTGTCCGTTGGAGATTACCTTGGCGAACACCAAGTCTGCAGAGAAGCGCAACCGTCAGGCCCTGAAGCGCCGCGCCCGCAACAACACCGTGCGCACCTCGGTGAAGGGCGCCCTGAAGAAGGCCCGTGAGACCATCGCCACGAAGGATACGGCGAAGACCGGGGACGCCCTGAAGGACGCCATCCGCACGCTGAACAAGGCCGCCTCCAAGGGAGTCATCCACCCGCGCAACGCCTCGCGCCGCATCGCCCGGCTCTCCAAGGCCGCGCAGGCCACCAAGGCCGCCAAGTAGTCCGCGGGCCGGAGCGCCCCCGAGCGCTTCACCAGTTGCGGGCCAGCCGCTCGTAGCCCTCGCGCATCAACGTCTCCGAGAGACGGTGGAGCGCGGCCTGGCGGTTGGCCTCGGCTTCCAGGACATCCCCGCTGCCCGGCAGGTAGTCCTCCGTACCGGAGACGCTCGTCTCCGCCAGTACCCGCTCGTCCTTCAGCAGCCGCAGCCGCACCTCCGCGAAGGCGCGGTAGCTGGCCAGTTGCGGGGGGCTCTCGGGTGTGGGCTCGGTGACGATGGTGGGTGAGCTGTACACGCCCGTCACGACGCCTTCGAGGCGGGCCTCGCACACGGCCCCATCCCCCAGCGTCCCCACGCGAACCAGCTCCTGGCGCATCGCCCGGGTGAAGAGGGTCTCCAGGCCCGGCTCGGGTGTCTCGTTTAGGAAGACGGGGGCGCAGACGGCGCGAACACCCTCGGGCAGCGTCGTGTCTCGAGGCACAAAGCGGTAGCCACACCCCAGTCCCGCCACGAGCACCGCCGCCACCGCCGCACAGAGCCGAGCCATGGCGCCCACAGTAGCGGGCCCCGATCGCCGGTCAAGCGCTGGGGCCGAGCGCGCCAGGGCCATCGCGGACCGCCACACCGCGTGAGACCAGGGCCTGAGCCGCCGCGGTCCAGGACGCATCCAGGAGGCGCGCCCGGTCCGAGCCGAGCCTCACCAGGCCCAGCGGCCACTGGAGGCGCTCGCCACCCGCCTTCACCACCAGGAAGTACCGACGCCACAGCACGGCCCCGAGCAGCCCGAGCCCCGAGAGCACTGCCGCCACCGGCCTCAGGGACGGGACGACGAGCGCGAGGACGAGGGCGATCGGCACCAAGGCCAGGGACTCCACGAAGAGGCGGCGGCCGAGCGCCACGCCTTGGAGCTTGCCGAGCTCGACGACGACGGGGGCCGCGGAGGCCTCCGCGTGGTACGTCAGCCGCCGGTCCACGCCCGAGATGGCGTGCCCGCCCCCTTCCATCAAGAGAAACGGCGCCTGCGGTGCCGCTCCCGCGGGCAGCGGTGCCTCTGGCAGGGTCTCCCCGCACGCCACACAGGGGCCCTCGCGGGCCGGCTGCGGCCTCCTGCACCTCGTGCACATGACGAGGACTTCGGTCGGCACCCAGGCCTCCGATCAGCCGACGACGAAGTTCACCAACCGCTTCGGGACGAAGACGAACTTGCGCACCGTCTTGCCCACCATGGCGGCCTTGACCCGCTCGTCCGCCTCGGCCGCGGCGCGCACGTCCGCCTCCGCCGCCTCCGCCGGCACCTTGATCTCCGCACGCAGCTTGCCGTTGACCTGCACCGCGTAAGGGATCTCGTCATCCACCACCAGCGCCGGCTCGAAGGCTGGCCACTCCTGGTTCACGGTGAACGTCTTCGAGCCGTACACCTCGGCCACCTCGTCTGCGATGTGCGGGGCGAAGGGCGTCAGCACCACGGCCAGCAGCCGCATGGCCTCGGCCATGGCGGCCTTCTCCTGGGGCGTCTCGGGCGTACCCACCGCGTAGAGCGCGTTGATGTACTCCATGATGCCGGCGATGGCCGTGTTGAAGGACAGGCGCTCGATGGCCTCCCCTACCCGCTTCAGGGCCTTGTGTGCAGCGCGGCGGATCTCCAGCGCCTTGCCCTCGAAGGGTCCGGCGTGCGTGGCGCCAGCGACGCCCTCATGCGTGGCGGCCAGGATCCATACGCGCTTCAGGAAGCGGAAGGCCCCCTCGACCTGGGCGTCGGACCAGTCGAAGTCGCGCTCCGGCGGGCCCGCGAACAGGACGTAGGTGCGCGCCGTGTCCGCCCCGTACTTCTTCACGATGGTGGCGGGCGTCACCACGTTGCCCCAGCGCTTGGACATCTTCCGGCCGTCCGGACCGTTGACGATGCCCTGGGTGACCAGGCGGGTGACGGGCTCGTCCACCGGCGACAGGCCCAGCTCCTTCATCACCCGGGTCCAGAAGCGGAAGTACAGCAGGTGCATCACCGCGTGCTCGGGGCCACCCACATACACGTCCACCGGCAGCCAGCGCTGGGCCTCCGCTGGATCAAACGGCGCGGCGTCGTACCTCGGCGAGAGGTAGCGCGCGAAGTACCAGCAGGAGTCGACGAAGGTGTCCATCGTCTCCGCCTCGCGGCGCGCAGGGCCTCCGCACTTCGGGCAGGAGGTGTTCACCCACGAGGCCACCTTGGCCAGCGGCGGCTCGCCCTTGCCCGTCAGCACCGCCTGGGTGTCGATCTCCGGCAGGCGCACCGGCAGCTGCGCCACGGGCACGGGGATGCCGCGGCGCTCCGGATCGCACTTCTCGCAGTAGACGATGGGGATGGGCGTGCCCCAGTAGCGCTGCCGGCTGAAGCCCCAGTCCTTCTGCCGGTACGTCACCGTGGCCTTGCCGCGGCCCTCGGCCTCCAGCTTCGCCGCCATCTTCCGGCGCGCCTCCTCCGAGGGCTGCCCGGAGTACTCGCCCGAGTCCGCCAGCACGCCGTACTCGGTGAACGCGGCCTCCAGCGTGTCGCCCGAGGGCAGCTTGTCCCCGCTGGCCGGCTGGATCACCACCTGGATGGGCAGGCTGTACTTGCGCGCGAACTCGAAGTCCCGCGCGTCGTGCGCCGGCACGCTCATCACCGCGCCCGTGCCGTAGTCGGACAGCACGAAGTTGGCGATCCAGATGGGCACCGGCTGCCCGGTGAAGGGGTTGATCGCGGAGGCGCCCGTGAAGACGCCTTCCTTGGTGGCACCCTCCGCCGTGCGGTCCGTCTTGCTGATGGCCGCCATCTTCGCGGCGAAGGCCTCCACCTCGGCGCGGCGCTCCGGCGTCGTCACCTTGGCCACCAGCCGGTGGTCCGGTGCCAGCACCACGTACGTGCAGCCATAAACGGTGTCGATGCGGGTGGTGAAGACGCGGATCTTCTCCTCACTGCCCTTCACCGCGAAGTCGGCCTCGGCGCCCTCCGAGCGGCCGATCCAGTTGCGCTGCATGCTGGTGATGCGCTCGGGCCACTCCTTCAGCTTGTCCAGCCCGTCCAGCAGCGCCTGCGAGTCCCGGGTGATCCGGAACGCCCACTCGGGCATCTCCTTGTCCACCACCGGCGAGTCACAGCGCTCGCACGTGCCGTCCTTCACCTGCTCGTTGGCGATGACGGTGTGGCAGCCGGTGCACCAGTTCACCTTGCTGAAGCGGCGGTACACCAGCCCGCGCTCCAGCATCTGGATGAAGAACCACTGGTTCCACCGGTAGTACTCGGGCTGGCTGGTGTTGAGCTCCCGCGCCCAGTCGTAGCTGTAGCCCAGCGAGCGGATCTCCGCCTTGAACGAGTCGATGTTCTCCTGCGTCCTCACCGCCGGGTGCACGCCGTCCTTGATGGCCGCGTTCTCCGCCGGCAGGCCAAACGCGTCCCACCCCATGGGGTGCAGCACGTCATGGCCCTTCATCCGGAAGTAGCGCGCGTACACATCCCCGATCAGGTAGTTGCGCACGTGCCCCATGTGCATCTTCCCGCTGGGGTACGGCAGCATCTCGAGGATGTACTTCTTCGGCGCCCCAGGCCGGGTGCCCGCCCGGAACACGCCCGCCTCTTCCCAGCGGATCTGCCACTTTCCTTCGATCGTCTGCGGCTCGTAACGCTCGTTCATCGCCATATGTCGGTGCGCCTCTTACGGGAGCCCTGCCTCCTTATCAACAAGCGGATCCCGCCCGAACAGACGGGTAAGCCCAGGACTCACACATACAGCCCTCGTGAACTTTTCGCTTGCTACTGTTCACGAAAGAAGTCATGCTTTCCCTGTCTCGGCTGGACCTGTCGGAGTCCAGCACCTCCGGGGAAGTCAGATGACACCACGTTCCGTTTCGAGAGCCGTCCTGCTGCTTGCCGCGCTGACCGCCCTCTCCTGTGGAGAGGAGCCCGGTGAGCGGTCGAACGAGTCGTCGTCCGAGCTGACGGAGCTGACGCCTGGCTCCGGGGCGCAGGTGCTCGTCAGCGCCAACAAGGTGCTGGTCCTGAGCAGCAGTGTGGCAGGCGAGCGTCAGAGCCGTGAGGCGCAGGCCGTGGCCGCCCTGTCGCCCGCGACCTCGATCGAGTTCGCGTCGCCGGAGCAGTGGCGGAGCAAGACGGTCCAGGAGTTCATGTCGT
Source organism: Hyalangium sp. (assembly GCF_035629615.1). Taxonomy (GTDB): domain Bacteria; phylum Myxococcota; class Myxococcia; order Myxococcales; family Myxococcaceae; genus Hyalangium. The sequence goes on from NZ_DASPHO010000462.1 coordinate 17,208, forward strand.
ACAAGGCCCTCATCATCGGCGATGCGGCGTGCCAGAGCGGCACGGCCGCGTTCCAGGCCGCGGTGGACACCCGCGCCACGTGGGGCGCCATCGTCGACGGCGACGTGGCCGTGATCAGCACGGACCCGACCAGCAACCACACGCCGCAGCTGGTGGAGAAGGCGATCCGGTTCGTCCTCAACTCGCAGTACAGGCGCACGGGCATGTACATCGCGCTGGGCTGCGCCTACCAGAGCGCCCCCGCCGACACCGTGGTGACGCTGCTGGAGCCCTTCGGCACCTTCAAGGTGCAGGGCGTGCCGGGCTGCGCCAGCTCGGGCCATGTCTTCACGACGAGCACTCCCCTGCTCTCCGACGGCCTGGAGGATCCGATGCTCATCGGCGACGGGTGCGCGGCGCGCTCGGTGTTCACCTCCTACCCGAACCGCAACTTCTCCTTCGTGGCGGTCGCGCAGGGCTCCTCTGGGAGCTCGATCCCTGGCGAGCAGCTCTTCTCGGACTTCCTCGTGGAGCCGGACGCCGAGACGTTCTTCGCGGGCACGCCCTACGTCCTCGCGCGCGGCACCTCGCCCCTGGCGGCCGGCTGCGGCATGGACCCGGTCCCCTCCGGTGAGGAGTGCGATCTGGGTGACTTCATGAACGGCCAGCCCATCATGCCGGGGCAGGATCCGCTCAACAGCTGCTCGTACTCCTGCCGGCGGAACTGGTGCGGCGACGGCGTCGTGGACGCGATCTTCGGTGAGGAGTGCGACGAGGGCGCCTACAACGGCCGCACCCAGGACGCCTCCGGTAACATCGGCACCTGCAGCGCGTTCTGCCGGGTTCCCAACCTCCCGCCGCCTCCCAGCAACCCTCCGCACGCGCTCTGCCAGAACGTGACGGTGGTGGCGGAGTACACCTGTGGCGTCGACGCCTACGTCGACAACGGGTCCTATGACCCGGACAACGATCTGCTGGACTGCACGCAGAGCCCCGCCGGTCCGTACCCTGCGGGCAACACGACGGTGACCCTGACCTGCAGGGATCGGGCGAACCACACGGCCTCGTGCACGGGTGTGGTGACCGTGGTGGACCAGGTGGCGCCGACGGTCACCCTCAACGGCCTGGCCCTCGTTGCCCAGGAGTGCAACCGCACCGGCGTGTACCAGGACCCTGGTGCCACCGCGAACGACATCTGCGAGGGCCCGCTGTCCGTCGTGAGGACGGGCACGGTGAATATGGGGCAGCCCGCCAGCTATGGGCTGACCTACAGCGCGACGGACGCATCCGGGAACCAGGGCTCGGCGAGCCGCACGGTCAATGTGGTGGACACGACCCGGCCCACCATCACCGTCGTCGGTGCGCTGAACCAGACGGCGGAGTGCGGTGGCACGTACACGGATCCGGGCGCCACGGCGAACGACACGTGCGCCAGCTCCGTGCCCGTGACGACCAGCGGCTCGGTCAACACCACCTGGCCGGGCACCTACAACCTCATCTACTCGGCACGGGATCCCTCGGGCAACATGGGCGGCACGACCAGCCAGCGCACGGTGACGGTGAGCGACACGCTGCCTCCCACCCTCACGCTCAACGGCCCGGCCACCATGCCCCTCGAGTGCGGCTCGACGTTCCACGACTCGGGTGCCGTGGCCCATGACCAGTGCGTGGGCCCGGTGATCGTCACGAAGACCGGCACGGTGGACAGCCGGGTGCTGGGGCCCCACACGCTCACCTACAGCGCGAATGACGGCCGTGGCCACAGCGCCTCGACGACCCGCACGCTGACGGTCCGCGACACGCTGGCGCCGTCCATCACCGTCCTCGGCCCGCTCCATGACACGTTCGAGTGCGGCTCGGCCTACGTGGATCCCGGCGCCACGGCCAACGACGTCTGCGCCGGCAACCTGACCTCCGCCATCCAGGCGACCCAGGTGGGCAACCCGGGCCAGCCGGGCACCTTCTCCATCGCCTACAGCGTGAGGGATCCGTCGGGGAACACAACCACCTCGGCCATCGTCCGGACGGTGTCGGTGAATGATAGTGCGCCCCCCACGCTGTCCCTCCTCGGTCCTGCCAGCCATGCGCTGGAGTGCGGCACGCCCCACACGGACCCGGGCGCCGTGGCCCAGGACGCGTGCTTCGGGGATGTCACGAACCGCATCCAGCGCACGGGCTCGGTGAACCACCAGGTGCCGGGCGCCTATACGCTGCTCTACAACGTCGCGGATCCCGCGGGCCGGAGCGCTCCGACCCTCGCCCGTCAGGTGAACGTCAGCGACACGCTGGCGCCGTCCCTCACGGTCCTTGGCTCGCTCAACGCGCAGGTCGAGTGCGGCACGGCCTACACCGATGCGGGCGCCACGGCCACGGACGTCTGCGCCGGCAACCTGACCTCCGCCATCGTCACCTCCAGCACGGTCAACTCCGGCGCGCCGGGCTCCTACGCCGTGAGCTACTCGGTGACGGATCCCTCTGGCTCCACCGCCACGGGCGGCCGGGCGGTGACGGTCCGCGACACCCAGGCCCCGCAGATCCAGCCGCGCTCCGGCCCCTCCGCCATCCAGTGCAACGGCGCGCCCTATGTGGATCCGGGCGCCTTGGCCACCGACGCCTGCGCCGGGGATCTGACGGCGAGCGTCACCTCTACCACCAACCTGGACCAGACCCGGCCCGGCACATACTCCGTCACCTACCGCGTGGCGGACGCCTCGGGCAACGTGGGCACCGCGGTCCGCATGCTCACCGTGGGCTCCTGCGCCACCTGCGTCAACGTCGACCTGGACGGCTACAACCTGTTCCTGCTCGAGGACTACAACGGGGGCCACGACGTGGTGGGCAAGGTGGCGGCGGGCGGCAACATCACCATGACGGACTTCGCGGTGGGCTCGGGCCTGCCGGACACCAACATCTCCAACACCCTGGTGGCCGGTGGCAACCTGACCCTCTCGCGCGGCGCCGTCTGGGGTGACACCCGGTACGGTGGCACCTTCAGCACCAACCCGAGCGTCGTCTACCCGCGGGGTACCGTGGCGCAGGGCAACCCCATCAACTTCGCGGCCCGGTTCGCCGAGCTGCGCAGCCTGTCCTCGCAGCTGGATAGCCACGCGTCCAACGGCACGACGACGCGCGAGAACTGGGGCGGCGTGATGATGCGCGGCACGAGCGCGAACGTGAACGTCTTCGACGTGAACGCCAGCGCCTTCAACGGCGCGGTGCTCTGGTCCATCGACGCGCCGGCCGGCTCCTTCGTGGTGGTCAACATCCGTGGCGCCACGGCCAACTTCGGCGGCTTCGGCATCCACTTCAGCGGCGGCATCGACCAGCACGGCGTGCTCTTCAACTTCGTGGACACCACCCGCATCAACGCCCAGGGCTTCGGCTTCTGGGGCACGGTGCTGGCGCCCTACGCCCATGTGAACTTCAGCAACGGGAGCTGGGATGGTGGCATGTACGCCAAGTCGTTCACGGGCAACGCCGAGGGCCACATCAACCCGCTGAACGATCGCGAGATCTGCCCGTAAGCACTGTGGCGGGGGCTGCTCCCCGAGCCCCCGCCGCGGCCCTCCTCCGAGGCTGGTCCCTGGAGTCCCCTCGCCCTGCCTTGCTTCAGTGGCAAAGCCAAGAGACGCGCAGCAGCGACCCTCAGCGCGGAGTGACGCGTCCGCCAATCTCCGGGAAGCGCTCATAGGCGCTCAAGAGCGCGTCCAGGTGCGCGGGGTTGTCGAGATCCAGCGGCACCTCCGTGAGCCGAACAACCCACCCACCCATCGCTGTCTGCCGCGCCCGAGAGAGCAGGTCCGCGTCGCGCGCAGGGTCCGGAAACCCGATGGCCCGAGCGGCAGCGGCCGACCAGTAGTTCAGCCACCCGAGTCGATGCGGAACCTCGGGCGAGCGGATGTCCCACGGGAGCTTGAGCGCCGGGAGCCCGCGTGGTGGAGGCTGCGGATTCGCCGCCCAGTTTTTCGTCTGGCGCGCGATATCCACCCCCGCACTGAACGGCGTCGCATGCCCCCAGAACGCGCGTGCGCCCTCCCCCACGCCCTCCAGCACATCCACTGCCACCGCGATGTCGTCTGCGGGCAGACGCAGGTTTGCATGGACTTCAAACTGGGCCTGACCGCCCGGCGAGCTGCCCGCCGAGGTTTCCGTTCCGTTAAGCGACACGAGGTAGCTCTCGTTGCCGTTGCAAACGAGCGGAAATCCCCCTTCCGGCCTCCCTCGGGCGAGCCATGCCTCGCGCTGCGGCAGTGGGATGAATTGCCCCTCGTCAGAAATCGCCCACCCCAGGCGCAGGCCTGGGAGCGCGCGTTCCATGGAATGAACAACGGCCAAAGGGCGGCCATCTTCGCCCACGAGCGCAGGCGCGTAGACGATGATGGTAATTCGTCGCTTGGCCGTCATCTCAACACCAGTCCATGACAACGATGAGTCCCTGGAGATCCGGGTACGCGTTCTCAAGTTCGGCTTTGTGCGCAGCGCTGCGCACCCCGACTCGGAAGTCAAACCCGCAGGCCCTCGCAAGGTCGCGCTCGCTCCGCAACTTCGGCCCCTGACTCGCGATCACAATGTCTTGAAGGGCGTCCGTGTACGTGTCGAAGTTGTCGGTCTTGACCTCCCAGAGAGTGCGCGTGGGAGGTTGCAGCGCGTCGAAGGCCTTGCCGTTGACGAGCGCGTTGGCGCCACGGAAGGCGTTGAGCGGAATGTTATCGGCGCATTCGTTATGGAAGGGGTGTCCACCCTTGGGCGGCACCCGTCTGGGGGTGCACTCCGGGCGGTGCTCTCGCGGCTCCCGGGACTCGGGGGGCTCGGGGGAAACCAGTCCCTGCCCAATCCCGGGCATACCCCCACGGTATCGTTGAAACGGACCCCGCCCGTGTCGAGCGCGTGAAAGCACCTCTCCACCACCACCGGCCAGGGCTGGGCGGCCTCTTGGGCCACACACCGCCCATCGTCCCTCCAGGGCAGCGCTGCCGCCCTCTGAAGATTGGCGATCCTCGGGTGCTGGGCCACCACTTCACTCGGGCGCGGCTCCGTCGTCGCACAGGAGGAGAGGAGGAGCAGGAGCCCGAAGAAAGTTCGAAGGCCCATGGGCACGTCCTTTCATTCAACAAGGGGGCGCTGCGGCTCAACACGGTCATGGTGGCGCCTTCGCACGAACCCCGCCGCCAACAGCAGCGCCACGGCTCCCAGCCCCACACCCGGAGAGGCCCCGCACCCGCAGGCCACGTCGAGCTCCGCGGGTTCCAGCACCTCGAAGGTCGTGGTCCGCGAGGAGAGGCCCGGATTGCCCTGGGCGTCCCACGCCTGGGCGGTGACGGAGTGCTCACCGGGCGCAAGCGCCTGTGCCGCCGTGAGCGTGTAGTAGAAGCGGCCCGCCCCGTCCAACGGCACGCGGGCCACCTCGACTCCATCCACCTGGAGGCTGATCGAGACGCCACTCGCGCTCGTCCCCGCAACCAGAGGGGTGGGATCGACCTGCTCGCCCTCCGCGGGAGAGACCACGATGGGCCCTGCACCGATGCCGCCATCAGCCACACCGCCATCAGCCACACCGCCGTCGGGCACGCCTCCATCGGCCGGTGCCACGACGTCGAAGCGGCTGGGCTCGGAGAGGGGGCTGCGGATGCCGAAGACCTCGGCGGAGGCGCGCAGCTCGTGCGGGCCTGGCGAGAGATCCGCGACGGCCCCATAGGCGAAGTCTCCGAGCGTGCCCCCCGCGGCCAACCTCACATATGGCACTCCATCCAGGAAGAGCTGAACCATGACGCCCGGCTCGGCCACGCCCTCGAAACGGGGGCGAAGCGCCACGCCGACCGCTCCATTCGCCGGCTGCGTCACTGTGGGCGTCGCTGGCACCCGCAGGGCGATGGGAATGGACTGGTCGCTGCCGTAGGAGCTCCCGCTGTCGGTGCTGGCCGGTCCCGCTCCCCGGCTGTCGCCCGTTGACATCGAGCGCCCAGGCGAACCCGCAAGGACTGTGACGGGACACGAGAGGGGCTCGCCCTGCAGGAAGACGAAGCCACCGCCGCCTCCTCCCCCGGGCCCCATCAGGAAGGAGGGATGCACAGTGTCTCCGCCCGCTCCGCCCGAGGCCTCCGCGGCGCCGCAAGCCAGCTCCCCAGCGGACCGCAGGGAGATGACGCCTCCCGCGCCGCCTCCTCCCGCCCCATCGTCTCCCCCCTGAGTCGTGGGCCCCACCGACAGGCCCCTCGCGCTGAAGCTCCCTGCCCCCGCCACCGTCCCCGCGCGGATGAGCACCACTCCG
>NZ_DASPHO010000463.1:0-11528 GCF_035629615.1 Hyalangium sp.
GCCTCGGCGATCCCCTCCACGCGCGAGGCGATGTTCACGGGCTCGCCGAACACGTCGCTGGCCTCGAGACGCACCTCGCCCACGTTGACGGCCACGCGCACGTGGAGCTGCGCGCTCTCGGGCACCGAGCGGTTGTACTGCCAGAGCCGATCCTGGATGGCGACCCCGCTGAGGACCGCCTGGGTGGGCGACTCAAAAGTCACGAGGAACGCGTCCCCGATGGACTTGATGATGCGCCCACCGAACGCCTTGAACAGCGGCGCGAGGAGATCATGGTGCACCTGGAGCAGGCGCTCATTCTCCACATGGGTCTGCCGGCTGGTACGCTCGGTGAACCCTTTGATGTCGGTGAAGACGATGGCGAGGTTGGCGGTCTTCAAGGCCCGCGCAGTCTATGCGCCAGCGCTCCCAGCGCAATCGGCCTGGGCCCCGTCCGTCCGCCTACCGACGGGACGGCTTGAGCGTGCGCATGCGGCGCTTCGGCGCGGGCTCCTCGACCGACTTGCGCAGCTTCTCGGCGAGCTTCGCCCTGCCCGTCCGCTCGTACAGCTCGGCGAGCCGCCGGAGGACCAGCGGGTTCTCCGGCTGGAGCTCACGTGCCCTGAGCAGCTCGCGCTCCGACTCCTCCATCCGCTCCTGCCGCTCCAGGACCTGGGCCAGCAGTAGACGTACCTGCACCCACTCGGGGCGGGCCTTGGAGAGGAGGCGGTAGTGGTACTCGGCCTTGAGCCAGTCCCCTTGGGCCATCCAGAGCCCGGCGGCTCGGAACCGGGCCTCCTCATAAGAGGGGCGGTAGAGGAGCGCCACCTCGTACGCCTGGGCGGCCAGCAGGGGTTTGCCCCGCTCCTCCCACAGCAGCCCACGAAGGTAGTGGGCGCGGGGATTCTCGGGAGCGAGCGCGGAGGCGACCTCCAGGTGGGCCTCGGCCCGATCCAGCTCTCCGCCGAGCTTGAGCAACAGCCGCGCGGCTTCAATGCGAGGCAGCTCCCAGGCCGGCCACGCCTTGAGGACGGACTCCACGCCCGCGAGCGCCCCCGCGGAGTCCCCCGCCTCTTCCCGAGCGAGGGCCTGTGTCAGGGCCGTGTTCGCTGGGGCGTCCACGGCGCCCGCCAATGCGCCTGCCAGGATGAGCCACACCATGGGCGGCTGATAACAGAGGCGGCCAGTCCCCTCAATGATCCCTTGACGGCCCCTAGGGCCAGGCATGAAACCATGTCCGTGCAGATCGCCCAACGAACCCTCGAGGATCTCGGCCACGCAGAAGTGCTCCGCGCGCTGGCCCACCGCTGCCGGACGGCGCCCGGAAGAGAGCGCGCACAGGCCCGGCCATTCCTGGATACCGAGGACCAGGTCTCGGACGCGCTCTCCCTGGTGGCCGAGGCTCGGCTGCTGGCGCAAGAGCAGTTCTCCCTTCCCCTTGGCGGGGTGAGTGACCTGAGGGACGCGGTGGGCCGAGCCTCCAAGGGGGGCATGCTGGAACCCCGGGATCTGATTGCCTCCGCGCAGCTCCTCTACGCGTTTGCCCGCACCCGCGAGGCCCTGGAGGAGCGGGAGGAGGCCGTCCCCATGCTGGCGACCCTGGGCCGCCGGCTCCCGATGCTGGAGACGCTCGCGTCTCGCATCGATCGCAGCTTCGAGCCCGACGGGACGATCTCGGACCGGGCCAGCCCTGACTTGAAGGAGGCGCGGGATCGCGCCAGCGGGCTGCACCGGCGCATCAAGACGCGGCTGGACGAGCTGCTCCACGACGAGGGCTTCGTGCCCAAGCTGCGCGAGAACTACTACACGCTGCGCAATGGCCGGTATGTGGTGCCCGTCGTCTCCAACTTCCGCGGCGAGGTGCCAGGCATCGTCCACAACGCGAGCCAGACGGGCCAGACGCTCTTCATCGAGCCCCAGGCGATGGTGAGCATGGGCAACGATCTGGCGATCGCCCAGTCCATGGTGGCCGAGGAGGAGCGGCGGATCCTGCTGGACCTGTCCAACCAGCTCGGGAAGGAGGCGGACCGGGTGCTGGAGGGGCTGGCGTCGGTGGCCGAGCTGGACGAGGCAGAGGCGGCGGCGCTGCTGGCGGCGGATCTGGACGCGAGCACCCCCAAGTTCACCGGCGTGGAGGATCTGACGCTGCGGCAGCTGCGGCACCCGCTGCTGGCGCTCAAGGGCACGGACGTGGTGCCCAATGACGTGACGCTCTCGGGCGAGGCGCGGGCGCTGGTGGTGTCCGGCCCCAACGCGGGCGGCAAGACGGTGACGCTGACGGCGGTGGGCCTGTGCTCGCTGATGCTGCGCTGCGGCCTGCCGATCCCGGTGGAGGAGGGCTCGCAGATGCCGCTCTACCGCTCGGTGAACTCCACGGTGGGCGACGCGCAGGATCTGTCCCAGGGCCTGTCCACGTTCAGCGCGCACGTGGTGATGCTGCGCGACATCGCCGCGCTGGTGGGCAAGGGCTCGCTGGTGCTGATCGACGAGATCGCCGCGGACACGGATCCGCGCGAGGGCGCGGCGATCGCGATCGCCGTGCTGGAGGAGCTGCTGGAGAAGGGCGCGGTGGTGCTGGTGACGACGCACCTGGAGGAGCTCAAGGCGCTGGCGCACATGGACAAGCGCTTCCTCAACGCGAGGGTGGGCTACGACTCCAAGCGGAATGTGCCGACGTACCGGCTGCAGCTGGGAGCGTCGGGCGCATCCTCAGCCATCGAGATGGCGGCGCGGATGGGGCTGCCGGAGCGCATCTGCCAGCGCGCGCGGGAGCTGGCGATGAACGCGGGCGGTCCGCTGGCCAAGGCGCTGGCGGCGGCCGAGGAGGAGCGGCGGCAGCTCACGGACGAGTTGGAGCGTGCGAAGACGGCGGCGGCGGCGGCGGAGAAGCTGCGCCAGGAGCTGGAGGCGCAGAAGCAGGTCTTCGAGCGCGAGCGCAAGGAGAAGATGATGCGCTTCAACGAGGACGTGGCGGCGGCCAGCGAGCACGCGGCGGCGGAGGTGCGAGGGCTGCTCCAGGCGCTGCGCGCGCAGTCGAGCGAGAAGGCGGCGCAGGAAGCGCGGACGGCACTGTTGCAGCGGGCCGACGACGCCCAGAAGCGGGCCAAGGAGGCGCGAGCGGAGCTCTACCAGGTGGAGGCGCCGCAGCCGCCGACGCTCAAGGTGGGTGCGTGGGTGCGGCACGCGGGGCTCAACAAGGACGTGGAGATCCTGGAGGTGAACGACGACGAGGCGCTGGTGGCGGCAGGGGTGTTGAAGATGCGCGTGCCAGTGTCGGAGCTGTCGGGGTCTCGGACGGCGAAGCCGCAGGTGCGGTTCCCTGAGCGCAACAAGCAGGAAGCGGCGATGAGGAAGGCCTCGGCAGCGGCGCCCGCGGAGGTCCAGGCGACGAGCTTCCGCTGCGACGTGCGGGGCATGAGGGCGGACGAGGCGCTGACGGAGGTGGAGCAGTTCCTCGACCGGGGCATGCGCAACGGCGAGGAGGCGGCGCTGATCGTCCACGGCCACGGCACGGGAGCGCTCAAGCAGGCCATCCGCGACTACCTGGCCAACTCGCCCTACATCCGCATGTTTCGCCCGGGCGAGAGCCACGAGGGTGGCGACGGCGTCACCGTGGTGGCTCTGAGGGCGTAAACAAGCAGAAACAGCTGAATTGAGACTGTCGTTCCCGCCTGCCCCGGCACTGTAGATTGCCCCAACATGAGTGAATCCAATTTGCAGTACCCAGGCAAGAGCTTGCATGACTGGCTGCAGCGACAAAGAGGAGCGTCGCGTCATTCTGGGGAGGAATTACAACTGCTTGCAGAACTCGCCGACACGCTCTTCTTTGCCAGCCTCGGGAAAGAAGAAGGAGAACTCACTCGCGTTCGCGTGGTTTACCATCTGCACGGGCTTGCTGGACTTCAAGACATTCGCGAGCACGTCCTCGTTGGGAGTGCTCGTTACGCTCGGCGAGCATGGGAACTCATTCCATTTGAGGCTGAGCCTGCCATTACGGACTTCAGCGTCAAGGCTCTCATGAAGATTGCCCCCGCTGCCAATCTTCCCCGCACATCTGTCGTCGTGGGACCTTGCAATGGCCGACTCACCATCCAAGGCATTGCACGCAGGGTTGAATATGAACACATCTACGAAACCAATGAAGAGAGTGTGCTTGTATTTTGCGCACCCGAGCCAGGCCACCTCACCTTGAGCATTGAGGGTGAGGAGGTTTTTCGGTACGAGCAGGGAAGCCTTGTTGCACCGACGCGCAGGGTCCTGCTCCACGACCTCCTTTTCAACACAAGCAGCATTGTCAAATCTGCACTCATGCAGATGTGCGCATCAATTCTGACCGAACTGGCAGAGTCTTGGCTACGACTACCAGAGAACAAGGCCGGGCATATCTCCCATGTCATCTATAACCTCGTCAATAGAATGAGGGAAATGCGACATGGCGGGTTGATTGCCCTTCTCCCTGACTCAAACGCTATCGACACCGCCAGAACCACAGGCAAGTACAGGATCCCTCGAGAAGCTGGAATTGTATTGCGCAACAGCCTAAAAGATTATGTTGCATCGCGCACCGGCCTTGAAAATCTTTTCTGGCAGCGCACAACGAAGGACACACCAGAGTCGGACGATGAGGCTCTCGAAAAGGCTATAGCCCACCAACAAAAGGAGCACGATGAAGAGGAACTCGAAGCCCTCGTGGGCACCATCGGCCAGCTCACAACAGTAGATAATGCGCTCCTGCTCGGTCCCAACCTTGAAGTCATCTGTGCCGGCTATCCGATTCCCACTCAAGGACAGAAGCCTACGGTCTATGAGACCCAAACGCTCAGTGGTGAGCCCTGCGAACCATACGACATTGGACAACATGGCTCGCGGCATCGAGCAGCAGCATCCTTCGCAAACCAACATCCGGGAGGACTAACCTTTGTGGCATCTCAGGATGGACCGCTGCGCTGCTTGCATCGGCCCTCTGGAGAGGACAAGGTCCTCCTCTGGAACCTCCGGATTCCCGATGAATGATCCATTGCAATCGTTCGCGCCTAGGGCAGAGACCGATTCCAGGGTGCGATTTCCACGTGTGATGGCAGCGATTCTAGCGTCGGGCTGTACCTTGGCTCCTTCCCTGCCGCCCGATGTGGTTGTAATTCCTGCAGAACGCCCTGCTCGTGGGTATGAGTACGCTCTCCCTGCTCCGCTCAAGGGTGGCCCATTCCTGACGTACTTTGATGCACTAGTGCACGCGTGCCCCCGCTTGATGTCGTTGCCTGGTGCCTCCAAGCAAAAGGTCGAGTTAAAGCGGCTCGGAGACTTCTACGTTCAGTATTCCCGGGATGACTCCACGGAGTACTGCGCGTGGATCTATTACACTCCCAAGAGCGAGTATGAGATCAGCCTGATTGCTACTCCTGAAATTCAAAGAGAGGGGGATCGGCGATTCTGCAGTCTGCCTCGCCGCATCATCGACACCCGCTTTGTTGATGAGCCTGGCTATCCGGACAAGCGCATCAAGTACGCCATCGCCATCCATAGCCACCCCTCCCCGCGTATCTTCACCCAAGAGGATATCATCTACCTTGTCGAGACGGAGCAGTATATCCAGGAAACCCTACACGACAATGGTCAGATTCGGCTTGGAATGGCCGCCTTCTTCTCTCGGGAAGATCGCGACGAGCCATCTTGTGATGGCTTCTTCCAATACAGTACCTCAGCACGAACCATACAGATGTGGACTATGACCAAGAATGGAGACTGGCAATCTCGGGACGCAGCCACAGTGGACTACCTGCGGAATCCCAAGAACGGCAAATTGGAAGTCACCATCATTGAAAACTAGATGTCCTGATACGAGATCGGCCGCCGCGATGAGATCAATGACAAAAGTGCTCTTCATCATGATTGGCCTGCTGTTCACGGGGTGCGCCCATGGACCGTGCAGAGCCCTAGCAGGAATCTTTGGCTGCCAGTGCGTACCCAAGCGAGAGCAGCCCGAGTTTGCGGATATGCGAGTCCAACTGCCAGTCTTCGACAGTAGGCTGCAAGTGGATGCGGAGATTGATGGGTATATGCTTCAAGCCATCCGAATCGCCGCGGACGACTTCCTGAATCCCGACCCGTCGGACCTTCCCTGCCGTGATCAACAAGTTTCGCATGAATATCAGGCCAAGCGGGAGGGTGATATCATCTTCGTCCGGATCACATTCAAGCCGGAGAACTGCGGGATGAACTATGGTCTGCTCGATGGTGGTATTACATACGCGCTCAGCGTAGATGGGCGTATCCTGCGAAAATCGTCAGATACTCTAGGCCCCTGAGCCGAGGAGACACGGGTGGACTGATTGGCTGCAGGCTCTCCCGGCACATCCTCCACGGCCCCTGCGTCCGGCCATGAAGCACCCGCGTCAGGCCCGACGCAGGCATACACTGCCCAAAGCCCCCGCTCCCGCCCACCGGCCTCTCCTCTCAGAAGTTACGCGAGGATCGAAGCGGTGTTGCCCGACAGACACTTCAGGCACGCAAGGTGCAATGGGTGCGGCATCACCCCGAAACGGATCACTCCAGGAGGATTGATGCACCAGCACCCATCCCGGCTCACGGCGGCACTGTCGCTGCTCGTGGCCCTGCTCACCGCTCCCTCAACCCACGCGCAGACTCCGCCCCCAAGGCACCCTGCAGCTCGGCAAGCACCTCTTCCATCACGTCCTCGATGTACTCCCTGAGCCGCTCCCAGGATGCAAACGAATGCGCGATGCGCATCCAGAACGGCTCCATCGTCATCGCGCCGCCCGTGACGAACCCGGCGATGTCGTGCCCGGACATGTCCGCCTGGAAGCTCTTCGCGCAGGTAGTGACCCAGGAGTTCTGGAAGGGCTGGGCCGCGGACGAGTACACGTGGCCTCAGAGCCAGCCCCTGCGCCTGTGCCAGAGCGGAGAGGATCCCATCAAGGCGAACTGCTGCCAGCCGGGCAGCAAGAACAACCCGGGCTATGACGATCTGCAGAACCCCGCGAAGTTCTGCCCCTACTTCCCGGGCGACTTCCTCTCCCGCTACAAGGAGGGCGCGCCCCTGCGCTTTGGCCGGGAGCCCTCCAAGGCGCACCTGCGCACCTCGGGAGGCGAGCCTGTCCAGAAGCTGCTCGCCAACGGCGATCCGGGCCGCGAGATCCGCCAGTCCATGGCCGAGCTCGTCTTCCGCAACAAGCCCATGTTCGACTTCGTCTTCAAAAAGAACCTCTACAACCAGGAGGGCATTGCCGGAGTCTTCACCCGGAACAGCGCCAACGTGAGCAAAGGGACGGCCTTCCACGTGCAGAACACCGGCGGCGCGACGGTGGAGATCGCTTTCCCCGCCGACGCCATCATGATCAAGAGCAACTGGCTCAACCGGGAGCGCGCCGAGCAGATCGGCCTCAAGGAGGATCCGAAGAATCCGTACATCAAGATGAACATCCTCACCCCCGTCACCGACAACAACGGGACGATCCTCAAGCCGGGTGAGCACTGGCTGCTCGCCTTCCACATCTCCAGCAAGGACACACCCAACTGGGTCTGGACCACCTTCGAGCACGTCAACAACCTGGGACGGTGCGACTACACGGGCTGCAACGACTCGTTCGGGTACCGCTCACCGGACAAGGTGAGCGCCGGCCAGGCCAGCAACTTCACGATGCCGCACCTCAAGTGCGACGACCTGCTGCTCCCCTCCTGGATCTACGACACGGGGAAGACCTACGCCGGTGGCGACATCACTCCCGCGCTGCAGAGCGTCTTCAATGGCCTGGGGATCGGGACAAAGGACAACCCCACGCTGGTGCCCACGCGCTACGACCGGGCATGGAAGAGCTACCGGATAAAGGGATCGCAGACCGAGTTCACGGACTCGACGGGGCAGCCCACCCACCTGGGCAACTCCGTCACCGAGGCCGGCTTCGTCAGCACCTCCTCGTGCATCACCTGCCACTCCCGTGCAGGCACCACTGCCAAGGGCACGATCCCGCTCGCGCTCGGTGTCTTCGTCAACGAGTTGAATGACATGGGCTATGCCCAGAGCGCGTTCGGCGTCCCCAACCCGGCCTGGTTCACCGCGAGCCAGCAACCCCCGGCACTGACCAGTCCAACGCTCAGCGAAGGTGTGGGTCGGCTGTCCCCTGCACAGCAGCGCTCACTGTTCGGACACATCATCGTCGGTCGCCTTGTTGTCCGACTTCAAGAGGGCCCTGATGCGTTTGATGTGGACCTCGGATTCTCGTGCCCGCTCGGAGGCCGAGCGATAGCTGCTGCCACCGTGGGAAGTCTGCATGTTGAGCAGGAGGTTTCGCCGCTCCTCGAACATCCGCAGGGCAACCCAGAGTGTCTCTTCGATCTTCGCCGTCTGTTCGGCCAAGAGGACGGGTGCGGTAAAGGCGTGGCCGGTATGGCAGCGGAATCGGAGGGATTTGTCTTTCTCGACGCGCCACAAGACGCCGCCGCAACCGGGGCAGTTGAATGGCACCTGTTCCCCGAGCGCCTCGACCGAATGCAAGTCGCTCAAGACTCGCTCTGCGATCTTCGCCTCGATGGCGATGTCTTTGGGCACGGGCTTACGCTTGCCGAACTTCCTCCGGACGAGCTTGGACAAAAGAGTGCCCATCTCCGCCAGCGGCAGGCAATAGTCGACCTTCATGCGATTGAGGGCATTCTGCGGCATGTCGGGGTAGGCTGCGTCCTTAGGGTCCTGCACAACGCAAGTCCCCCCGCTCCTCTTGATCGCTGTCAGGCCGGCGGTTCCATCATCCAGATAGCCGGTGAGCAACACACCGATCACTCTGTTTCCATAGGCCACGGCGGCTGACCGGAACAATGGGTCAATGGCCGGACGCGAGCGGTTCTCCCGAGCGCCCTTCGTGACCAACATCTTGCCCTTGCCGATCATCAGGTGGTGATCGGACGGAGCCAGATAGATGCGTCCGCCTACGAACCGTTCTCCATCCCGTGCATGGGTGCACGTGAGCTTGCCGTGCTTGTTCATTGCGTTGACAAGCGCGTCACCCGTGGTGTCCGCTGACATGTGTTGGACTACGAACACGGGTGCAGGGAAGCTCTCAGGGAGTTGCGCGACCAACCTTGTCAGAGCGTCCATTCCTCCCGAGGAGACCCCGACGACGACGGTCGCCGAGCCTCCAGTGCTCGACTCCTTGAACTTGGCACTGGCCATATCATCCTCGGTGTCACGATAAGGGTTGCCCTCTAACGATAATGGAAGCGAGGTGGCTATCCGCGTGCGCTCAGCTCCTGCTCGAGGAGCTTCAGCCAGCCCCGCAGATCAGACGAGGCGCCCTCCGTGGGAACACCCCGCGCCCGCTCCAGCCGCCTGAGGACCTCCTCCCGGCTCCGCGCTGCCTCCGCGCTCCCAGCAGCTGTGGACCGCGCCTCGGCGAGCGCCACCGTCGCGTAGAGCAGCGCCGCCAGCTCACTCAGCACCAGATCGTTCTGGATCTCGGGCGCCGACTCCAGCGCCGCGAAGCCACTCCTCGCCTCCGGCAGCGCCCCTCTCAAGGCCCGCACCGCCGCCAGGTGCAGAGAGAACCGCAGCGAGTGCCACCGCGATACCTGCGCCAGGATCGACGTCGCGCTCGTCAGGTGGGACTCCGCCACCTCCCATGCCCCCGACACGAGGTAGGCCCGGCCCAGCTCACCCCGGGCACACCCCTCCACGATGCGCATCCCAAGCTGCCGCCCCAGCGCCACCACCGCCTCCAGGTGCTCGCACGCCTCCGCGGCCCGATCCGCGTCCAGCAGGCAGCAGCCCAGGTTCAACCGCGCGAAGGCCTGACCCGCCCGGCTCCCCGCTCCCAGCGCCTTCGCCAGCGCTTCCTCCAGGAACCCCACCGCCTCCGCCGTCCCCCCGCACTCCCCAATCGCCAGCGCCAGGTTGTTCAGGAAGAGCACCTCGAAGGTCCGGTCCCCCACCGCCCGGAACAGCGCCAGCGCATCATGCAGGTGCGGGATTGCCGCGCCCGGGCCGCTGCGCACCTGCTCGATGATCCCCACGTTTCCCACCGTGTAGGCCTCCAGCCATCGGTCCCCCTCCGCAGGCAGGCTGCGCGCCCCCTGGATGAAGCGCCACGCTGCCTCCACATCCCCCTCGTGCCGCGCCACGATCGACAGGTCGACCAGGATGCGCTTCTCCCCAGCCTTCTCCCCCAACGCGCGACAGGAGGTCCGCGCCTTCTCCAGATCCCTCCGGGCCGCCGCGAGCTGCCCCGTCTCCAGATGCGCCCGGCCTCGCACCGCCAGCGCCTCGGCCCGGAGCAGCGAGTCCTGGGAGAGCGTCGCCGCTTGCTCCAGCGATCGATCCAGCCGAGGCAGGGTGATCCCCACCGGCCCCCGCGAGGCGATGTCCGGCTCCAGCGCCACCAATGCCTCCAGCGACCGGCTCACGGATTCCGGTGTCGGCGGCCACGCCGCGAGCGCGTGATCACACACGGCCAGCAGGTTCTCCCGCTCCAGCATCAGCCGGTGCAGCGCCTCCACCCCGCCCCCTCGTGCCGGCCCGCGCAGCTCCCGCGCCAGCGCCAGGTAGTACTCCGCATGACGCACGACCAGCGCCGCGCCCTCGCCCTGCTCCGCCAGCCGCGACGAGGCGTACTCGCGAACGCTCTCGTACATGCCCAGGCGCAGCTCGCCCGGCACGGCCTCCGAGGCCCCCGCCCGCAGCAGCGACTTGGAGCGCAGCGCCTGGACCGTCTCCAGCACCTCCGGCCCACCGGAGACGGGCGCGAGCACGGCCTCGGCGGCCTCCAGCGTGAAGCCCCCGCGGAACACCGAGCACTGCGCCAGCACCGTCTGCTCCGTCAGATCCAGCAGGCTCCAAGACCAGTCAATCGCACCTCGCAGCGTCGCCTGCCGCGCCACCGCATCCCGCTGGCCGCTGCGCAGCAGCTCGAAGCGCCGGGACAGCCGCTCCCGGATCTGCCCTACCCCCAGCAACGCCGTGCGCGCCGCCGCCAGCTCGATCGCCAGGGCAATCCCGTCCAGCCGCCGGACGATGTCCGCCACCAGCGGCGCCTCCGCCTCTGTCAGCTCGAAGCTCCCCCGCAGCGCTCGCGCCCGCTGGACGAACAGGCGCACCGCCTCCGAGCGGGAGATCACCTCCAAGGAACGATCCTCATCGCCCGGCAAGCCCAGCGGCGCCAGATCCAGGATCCGCTCCCCCGCCAGGCGCAGTGACTCCTGGGAGGTGACGAGGAACCGTGCCTCGGGCGCCAGGACGATCCAGCGCCGGAGCGTGGCAGGCACGTGCTGGAGCAGGTGCTCCAGGTTGTCCAGGATGACCAGGGCCGGACCGCGGCCGCTCAGCACCCCGCCGAGCTGCCCCACCAGATCCGCTCCCACGCCGCCATTCAGGTGCACGCCCAGCGCCTGGCCGAGGACATGACAGATGTCCTCGAGCGTCGCCGCCTCGGTGAGATCGCACCACCAGACCCCGCCCTCCCAGGCCCGCGTGGCCAGCTCGAGGCTCCCGAAGTGCGTGGCCAGCCGGGTCTTCCCCATGCCCCCCGGCCCCAGGATGGTGATCA
>NZ_DASPHO010000464.1:0-21337 GCF_035629615.1 Hyalangium sp.
AGCTGATGAAGGTGACCTGGCCGACCTGGGCGGAGACCCGCGTCTCCACCTTCGCGGTGGTGGTCGCCTCCCTCGTCGCGGCGGTGATGCTGTTCGGCATCGACACGCTCGCCTACAAGCTCATGGTCGACTGGCTGCCGCTGGTGTGGGGGAAGGTCAATGGCTGAAGAGAAGCCTGTCAAGCGCTGGTTCGCCGTCCATACCTATTCGGGCTTCGAGAACAAGGCGAAGAAGAGCCTCGAAGAGAAGGTGAAGCTCGAAGGCCTGGGTGAACAGTTCGGCGAGATTCTCATCCCGATGGAGCAGGTCGTCGAGATGGTGAAGGGCGAGAAGAAGACCTCCAAGCGCAAGTTCTTCCCGGGCTACATCTTCGTCCAGATGGATCTCAATGATCGCACCTGGCACCTGGTGAAGAACACGCCCAAGATCACCGGCTTTCCGGGCACTGCGCAGAACCAGCAGCCAACGCCCATCTCGGATGCCGAGGTGGCGCGGCTCACCTCGCAGATCTCTGAGGGCACCCTCAAGCCGAAGCCCAAGGTCCAGTTCGAGGAGGGCGACACCGTCCGCGTCATCGACGGGCCCTTCGCCAACTTCAACGGCACGGTGGAAGAGGTCAACCCGGAGAAGGGCCGCGTGAAGGTACTCGTGAGCATCTTCGGACGCGCCACTCCT
This sequence comes from Hyalangium sp., assembly GCF_035629615.1. Taxonomy (GTDB): domain Bacteria; phylum Myxococcota; class Myxococcia; order Myxococcales; family Myxococcaceae; genus Hyalangium. The sequence goes on from NZ_DASPHO010000464.1 coordinate 676, forward strand.
GTCGAGCTCGACTTCATGCAGGTGGAGAAGACCACCGGCTAACCCCTTCCGCGGCTCCTGGCCGCGGAGCTCAGGGTGGGAGGGTCCTCGTCAAAGGCCCGCTCGGACCACCCAATCGAAAGGCAGTTGTCAGCTCATGAAGAAGGTCACAGGACAGGTCAAGCTGCAGATTCCCGCCGGCAAGGCGAACCCCGCCCCTCCGATCGGTCCCGCGCTCGGTCAGCAGGGCGTGAACATCATGGAGTTCTGCAAGCAGTTCAACGCCAAGACCCAGGCGGAGGCCAAGGAGGGTCTGATCATCCCGGTGATCATCACCGTGTACCAGGATCGCTCCTTCACCTTCATCCTCAAGACGCCGCCGGCGGCCATCCTCATCAAGAAGGCGGCGGGCCTGCACACGGAGAAGAAGAAGGGCTCGGGCGCCAAGAAGCCGGGCAAGGAGAAGGTGGGGCAGATCACCCGGAAGCAGCTCGAGGAGATCGCCAAGAAGAAGATCCAGGACACCACTGCGGCCTCTCTCGAGGCGGCGATGAACACCATCGCCGGCACCGCGCGTTCCATGGGTATCGACGTCGTCGGCTAGCCGACGCCCTCCCTTCGAAAGGATTCCTGTCATGCCGAAGATTGCCAAGAAGTTCGCCGCGTCCTCCGCTCTCGTGGACCGCAACAAGCGCTACCCCATCGCCGAGGGCTTCCAGCTCCTCAAGAAGACCGTGGAGGCCCGCGCCACCAAGTTCGACCAGACCGTCGACGTCGCCATCAACCTGGGTGTGGACCCGAAGCACGCGGACCAGATGGTTCGTGGCGCCGTGGTGCTCCCGCACGGCACCGGCGCCACCGTGCGCGTGGCCGTGTTCGCCAAGGGCGAGAAGGCCTCCGAGGCCGAGGCCTCCGGCGCGGACGTGGTCGGTGGGGATGAGCTCGCCAAGCGCATCGAGGGTGGCTTCCTTGACTTCGACACCGTCATCGCCACCCCGGACATGATGGGCGTGGTCGGCCGGCTCGGTAAGGTGCTCGGTCCTCGCGGCCTCATGCCCAACCCCAAGGTGGGCACGGTGACCATGGACGTGAAGAAGGCTGTCTCCGACGCCAAGGGAGGCAAGGTCGAGTTCCGCGCCGAGAAGGCCGGCATCGTCCACGTGAAGATGGGCAAGTCCTCCTTCCCAGCCGATAAGCTTGAGGCCAACTTCAACACCCTGGTGGACCTGGTCATGAAGCTCAAGCCGGCCACCGCCAAGGGCGTCTACCTGAAGGGGATCGCCGTCTCCACCACCATGGGGCCAGGCATCAAGATCGACACGAACGAGATCCTCGCCCGCCACCGCTAGCCGGTGAGCTGTCGGCTCGGCGACGGCTCGCTCAGGCCCGCCTGTCAGGGACCGAACAGTTTTCGTTCAGAAAAGACTGGATCTTTGAAGAAGCCGGGGATATAGGCCCCGGCTTCTGCAATTCGGACGCCATGTCGTTAGACGGGGCGTCCAACCCTGGTCCCAGACAGCAGGGACTGGGGAGACGGTGCACCCTCCGTTGGCAACCGGCCAACCGGTCGGATGGTGCGGCGCTCTCTCCAGTTCAAACGACCGCAAGGTCAGCCCTGCCGAGACTTGGAGGTGCGGTGTGGTGCCTCTCGAGGGCTCCTCTCGCTCTGCCGCTTTGGCCCAGGCATCAAGCCCACCCAACAGGTGGGCACAGTGAGGAGGTGAGTCAAGGTGCTGAAGAGCGAGAAGGAAGAAGTGATCAAGGAGCTCACTGAGAAGTTTCAGCGAGTACAGACCGCCATCGTCGCCGAGTTCTCCAAGCTGGACGTGGAGACCGTGACGAAGCTCCGCAGGAAGTTCCGCGAGAGCAAGGTCGAGTACAAGGTCATCAAGAACACGCTCGCCAGGCGGGCGGCCAAGGGGACGTCGGTGGAGGTCATCTCCGACGACTTCACGGGGCCGGTTGCATTGGCGATCAGCTACGAAGACGTCGCGGCCCCGGCCAAGATCCTCACCGAGTTCATCAAGGACTTGGAGACGATCAAGATCCGGAGCGCTGTCGTCCAGGGCCGGAAGGTCGACGTCGAGGGCGTGAAGGCCCTGGCGAAGATGCCGGGACTGCCGGAGCTGCGTGCTCAGCTGCTGGGGATGTTGACCCAGCCGGCGGGCAAGCTGGTCCGGACGCTGGCGGCCCCCGGGCAGCAGCTGGCGCGGGTCCTCCAGGCCAATGCTGACAAGGGCGAGTCCAAGTAAACGAATCGAGAAGCATTCCCACTACCAACCCACCGGTCTTTGCTCACCCTGAGGGTGCTCGCCGGTTAGATGAACTCAGAAGGAAGAATTCAATGGCTGCAGACCTGAATGCGCTGATTGACCAGCTCTCCCAGCTCACCGTCATGGAGGCGGCGAACCTGGTGAAGGAGCTCGAGAAGAAGTGGGGCGTCTCCGCCGCCGCCGCCGTCGTCGCTGCTGGCCCGGCTGCTGCCGGCCCCGCTGCTCCGGTCGAGGAGCAGACGGAGTTCACCGTCATCCTCGCCAACGCTGGCGCCAACAAGATCAACGTCATCAAGGAGATCCGTGCCATCACCGGCCTGGGCCTGAAGGAGGCCAAGGACCTGGTCGAGGGCGCGCCCAAGACGGTCAAGGAGGGCGTCAACAAGGACGACGCCAAGAAGATCAAGGACCAGCTCGTCGCGGCTGGCGCCACCGTCGAGGTCAAGTAGCTCCTTTCAGGAGGCGCCTGGTTTTGGGAAGTTTCCAGGCGCTTACCTGACCGGATGAGCAGGCCGGCGCTCCCTAGAAGGGGGTGCCGGCTTTGCCCATTTGAAGAATCCAAATTTCCCGACGCCACCGCGCGTTACTGAAGTTTGCCCGCCCGAGCAGTGCCCGTCCCCGGAGAATGAATGCCGACGCAGATCCAGAACAACTTCCGCGTGCGGAAGACCTTCGCGAAGATCGCGAAGATCATCGACATTCCCAATCTTATCAACATCCAGAAGCAGTCCTACGAGAAGTTCCTCCAGGCCGACATCGCCCCCGAGAAGCGCGAGGACATCGGCCTTCAGGGTGTCTTCAAGTCGGTGTTCCCGATTCGTGACTTCAACGAGACGTCCTCGCTGGAGTTCGTCAGCTACCATCTGGAGAAGCCGAAGTACGACGTTGATGAGTGCCACCAGCGCGGAATGACGTACTCCGCGCCCATCAAGGTAGTCGTCCGCCTGGTCGTTTGGGACAAGGACGAGGAGACCGGAGCCCAGTCCATCCGCGATGTGAAGGAGCAGGAGGTCTACTTCGGCGAGATCCCGCTGATGACCCAGAACGGCACCTTCATCATCAATGGGACCGAGCGCGTGGTCGTCAGCCAGCTGCACCGCAGTCCGGGTGCCTTCTTCGACCACGACAAGGGCAAGAGCCACTCGTCTGGCAAGCTGCTCTACAACGCCCGTATCATCCCGTACCGCGGCTCGTGGATCGACTTCGAGTTCGACCACAAGGATCTGCTGTACGTGCGCATCGACCGGCGCCGCAAGCTGCCGGCCACGGTGCTCATCCGAGCGCTGGGCGCGGTGTCCGATACCGCCAAGAAGAACCCGCTCGAGTTCCGGGGCTCCACTGAGGAGATCCTGAACTACTACTACGCCACCGAGACCATCTACCTGCACAGCGCCTCCGAGTTCGAGAAGTCGGTGGAGCTGGAGCTGCTGCCCGGTCAGCGCGCCACGCGCGACATCAAGACCAAGTCGGGCGACCTGATCGTCAAGAAGAACCGCAAGTTCACGCGCGCCGCCATCAAGAAGCTCGAGGCGGCGAAGATGAAGACGCTGCCCATCGACGCGGACGAGCTCTTCACCAAGGTGTCCGCCTACGACGTGGTGGACGAGAACACGGGCGAGGTCATCCTCGAGTGCAACGAGGAGGTCAGCCAGGAGAAGGTGGAGGAGCTCCTCAAGCGCGGCATCAAGGAGTTCAAGGTCCTGTTCATCGACAACCTCAACGTGGGTCCGTACCTGCGTGAGACGCTGATGATGGACAAGATCGAGACGCCCGAGCAGGCGATCATGGAGATCTACCGCCGCCTGCGCCCGGGTGATCCGCCCACGCCAGAGACGGCTACCAACCTCTTCAGCAACCTGTTCTTCAACCCCGAGCGCTACGATCTCTCCAAGGTCGGCCGCCTCAAGCTGAACTTCAAGTTCAGCATCGAGGAGCCCCTCGACGGGCAGATCCTCACCAAGCGCGACATCCTCGAGGTCATCCGCTACTTGGTGGACCTCAAGAACGGCAAGGGGACGATCGACGACATCGATCACCTAGGCAACCGGCGCGTGCGCGCGGTGGGCGAGCTGCTCGAGAACCAGTACCGCATTGGTCTGGTCCGCATGGAGCGCGCGATCAAGGAGCGCATGAGCCTCCAGGAGATCGAGACGCTCATGCCGCACGACCTGATCAACGCCAAGCCTGTCACGGCGGTGATCAAGGAGTTCTTCGGGTCCAGCCAGCTGTCGCAGTTCATGGACCAGACGAACCCGCTCTCCGAAGTCACGCACAAGCGGCGCCTGTCGGCGCTCGGGCCCGGCGGCCTCACCCGCGAGCGCGCGGGCTTCGAGGTGCGCGACGTGCACCCGACGCACTACGGCCGCATCTGCCCCATCGAGACGCCGGAAGGCCCGAACATCGGCCTCATCGCGTCGCTGTCCACCTACGCCCGCGTCAACGAGTTTGGCTTCGTCGAGACGCCCTACCGCAAGGTGGAGGCGGGCTCGGTGACGGGCGACGTGGCCTTCTACTCGGCGCTTGAGGAGGAGAAGCACACCATCGGTCAGGCCAACGCGGAGATGGACAAGAAGGGCAAGTTCGTCAACGCGCTCGTCTCTTCCCGCCGCGGGGGTGAGTTCGTCCAGGCCAAGGCCGAGGACGTGGACCTGATGGACGTGTCGCCGAACCAGCTGGTGTCCGTGGCCGCTTCGCTTATCCCGTTCCTCGAGAACGATGACGCGAACCGCGCGCTCATGGGCTCCAACATGCAGCGTCAGGCCGTGCCGCTGCTGCGCACGGCGGCTCCGCTCGTGGGCACCGGCATCGAGGCGATCGTCGCCCGCGACTCCGGCGTCACCTGCGTGGCCCGCCGCGACGGCATCGTGGAGTCCGTGGATGCCAGCCGCATCGTGGTCAAGGCGGAGACGCCCGCGAGCCTAAGCGACGTGTCCTCCGAGGTGGACATCTACAACCTGCTCAAGTACCAGCGGTCCAACCAGAACACGTGCCTCAACCAGAAGCCCATTGTCCGCAAGGGCGACCGGGTGAGGAAGGGCGACGTGATCGCGGATGGCCCGGCGACCGAGACCGGCGAGCTGGCGCTCGGCCAGAACGTCGTGGTCGCGTTCATGCCGTGGCAGGGCTACAACTTCGAGGACTCCATTCTCATCAGCGAGCGCATCCTCAAGGAGGACATCTTCACGTCCATCCACATCGAGGAGTTCGAGTGCATCGCGCGTGACACCAAGCTGGGCAAGGAGGAGATCACTCGCGACATCCCGAACGTGGGTGAGGAGGCCCTCAAGGACCTGGACGAGAGCGGCATCATCCGCATCGGCGCCGAGGTGAAGCCCGGTGACGTGCTGGTGGGCAAGATCACTCCGAAGGGCGAGACCCAGCTCTCTCCCGAGGAGAAGCTGCTGCGCGCCATCTTCGGTGAGAAGGCCGGCGACGTGCGCGACAGCTCGCTGCGCGTGCCCCCCGGAGTGGTGGGCACCGTCATCAACGCCAAGGTCTTCAGCCGCAAGGGCGTGGAGAAGGACGAGCGCGCCAAGCAGATCGAGTCTGCCGAAGAGGCCAAGCTCCTCAAGGACCAGAACGATGAGATCAAGGTCCTCCAGGACAGCGGCTTCAGCCGCATCCGCGCGCTGCTCCGTAGCAAGGAGGCCCAGGGCAAGCTCGTGGACGACAAGGGCAAGATCCTCCTGAAGAAGGGGGACATCCTCAACGACGAGCTGCTCGCCACGGTGCCCTACAAGTACTGGGCGGAGATCTCCGTCGGTGATCCGCTGGACGGCCGCATCCGCGACATCCTCAAGAACCTCGAGGAGACCAAGGAGGCCGTGAAGCTGGCCTTCGGCGAGAAGATCGCCCGCATCAAGAAGGGCGACGAGCTCCCGCCGGGCGTCATCAAGATGGTGAAGGTGTACGTCGCCATCAAGCGCAAGCTGGCCGTGGGCGACAAGATGGCCGGCCGCCACGGGAACAAGGGTGTGGTGTCCCGCATCCTCCCCGAGGAGGACCTGCCGTACCTGGAGGATGGCCGTCCGGTGGACATCGTCCTCAACCCGCTCGGTGTGCCCAGCCGTATGAACATTGGGCAGATCCTCGAGACGCACCTGGGCTGGGCGGCCAAGGGCGTGGGCGAGCAGCTCCAGCGCTACATCGACGAGAACTACTCCGGTGAGCAGCTCAAGAAGCAGCTGAAGGTCGTCTACGACGACAAGGCCTTCGGTGACTTCGTGGACACGCTGCCGGATGACGAGGTCAAGCTCCTCTGCCAGCGGCTGAAGAAGGGCATCCACGTCGCAACGCCGGTGTTCGACGGCGCGCGCGAGACGGAGATCCACTCGCTCTTCGACGAGGCGCGGCTGCCTCGCTCGGGCCAGATGGTGCTCTTCGACGGGCGCACGGGTGAGCCGTTCGATCAGAACGTCACCGTGGGCGTGATGTACATCCTCAAGCTGCACCACCTGGTGGACGAGAAGATCCACGCGCGGTCCATCGGGCCCTACTCGCTCGTCACGCAGCAGCCCCTGGGCGGCAAGGCCCAGTTCGGCGGCCAGCGTCTGGGAGAGATGGAAGTGTGGGCGATGGAGGCCTACGGTGCCGCGTACACGCTGCAGGAGTTCCTCACCGTTAAGTCGGACGATGTGGTGGGCCGCACGCGCATGTACGAGGCCATCGTCAAGGGTGACAACGTGCTGGAGTCCGGTCTGCCCGAGTCGTTCAACGTGCTCCTCAAGGAGCTCCAGTCGCTGGCCTTGGACGTGGAGCTGCTCGAGAGCGCGCCGCCCGAGCGTCAGCGCTCGTTCGGAGCGGACTTCGGCGGTGGTGGTGACGGCGAGGACCGGAAGACCGGCACCGAGGCGTAGACGGAGGGCCGCCCCGCTGGATGCCCGCTCCCATGAGGGGCGGGCGTCCCAGCTGAGTGGCGGCACGGGCCCGCAACGCAGGAGCGCCTGAGGCGCTCCCACTGAGAGATTTTGGAGGCAACGTGAAGGACATTTTCAACTTCTTCGAGAAGCCGAAGGACCCGCTTTCGTTCAACGCCATCCGCATCGCGTTGGCGTCGCCGGACAAGATCCGGCAGTGGTCTCACGGTGAGGTGAAGAAGCCGGAGACCATCAACTACCGCACCTTCAAGCCGGAGCGGGACGGCCTGTTCTGCGCCCGCATCTTCGGCCCCGTGAAGGACTACGAGTGCAACTGCGGCAAGTACAAGCGCATGAAGCACCGTGGCGTGGTGTGCGAGAAGTGCGGCGTGGAGGTGATTCAGTCTAAGGTGCGTCGTGAGCGCCTGGGCCACATCACCCTGGCCACGCCCGTGGCCCACATCTGGTTCCTCAAGTCGCTGCCGAGCCGCATCGGCAACCTGCTCGACATCACCCTGAAGGAGCTGGAGAAGGTCCTCTACTGCGAGAGCTACATCGTCCTCGATCCCAAGGCGACGCCGCTGACGAGGGGCGAGCTCGTGTCCGAGGAGAAGATGCACCGGCTCTTCCAGGAGCATGGTGAGGACTCGTTCACTGCGGGCATGGGCGGCGAGGCCGTCCGTGAGCTGCTCAAGTCCATCGGGATCGAGAAGCTGTCCGAGGATCTGCGAAAGGACATGCGCGAGACCAACAGCGAGGCCAAGCGGAAGAAGTACGCCAAGCGCCTCAAGGTCGCTGAGGCCTTCCGCTCCTCGGGCAACAAGCCCGAGTGGATGATGCTGGACGTCATCCCCGTCATCCCGCCGGACCTGCGCCCGCTGGTTCCCCTGGATGGTGGCCGCTTCGCCACGTCCGACCTGAATGATCTGTACCGCCGCGTCATCAACCGCAACAACCGCCTCAAGCGGCTGCAGGAGCTGAACGCGCCGGACATCATCATCCGCAACGAGAAGCGCATGCTCCAGGAGGCCGTGGACGCGCTGTTCGACAACGGCCGCCGCGGCAAGACGATCACCGGCCCCAACAAGCGGCCGCTGAAGTCCCTGTCCGACATGCTCAAGGGCAAGCAGGGCCGGTTCCGCCAGAACCTGCTCGGCAAGCGCGTGGACTACTCCGGCCGCTCCGTGATCGTGGTCGGCCCGGAGCTCAAGCTCCATCAGTGCGGCCTGCCCAAGATCATGGCGCTCGAGCTCTTCAAGCCGTTCATCTACAACAAGCTCGAGGAGAAGGGGTACGTCACCACCATCAAGAGCGCCAAGAAGATGGTGGAGAAGGAGCGCCCCGAGGTCTGGGACATCCTCGAGGACGTGATCCGCGAGCACCCGGTGCTCCTCAACCGCGCCCCCACGCTGCACCGTCTGGGCATGCAGGCCTTCGAGCCCGTCCTCATCGAGGGCAAGGCCATCCAGCTCCACCCGCTGGTGTGCGCCGCCTTCAACGCGGACTTCGACGGTGACCAGATGGCCGTCCACGTGCCGCTCTCCATCGAGGCTCAGATGGAGGCCCGCGTGCTGATGATGTCCACCAACAACATCCTCAGCCCCGCGCACGGCAAGCCCATCATCGTCCCCACGCAGGACATGGTGCTCGGCATCTACTACATGACGCGCGCCCGTGAGTTCGCCCATGGCGAGGGCCGCGTGTTCTCCTCGCCCGCGGAGGTTCGCGCCGCGTACGACCACACCGAGGTGCACCTGCAGGCGAAGGTCGTCTGCCGCATCGACGGCAAGCGCAAGGAGACCACGGTGGGTCGCGTCCTGCTGTGGGACATCGTCCCGCGCAAGGTCGGCTTCGACGCCATCAACAAGGTGCTCGACAAGAAGTCGCTCGGATCGCTGATCGACCAGTGCTACCGCCTCACCGGTGAGAAGGAGACGGTGCTTCTGGCCGACCGCGTCCGCAGCCTCGGCTACACCAACGCGACCAAGGCCGGTATCTCCATCGCGCTCAAGGACATGGTCATTCCTGCCAAGAAGCAGGAGTTCCTGGACTTCGCTCGCAAGGAGGTCGCCGAGATCGAGAACCAGTACCTCGAGGGTCTCATCACCGACGGTGAGCGCTACAACAAGGTCATCGATATCTGGGCCGAGATTACCGAGAAGGTCGCCGGCGAGATGATGCAGCAGATCTCGCAGGAGGAGGCCTCGGGTGAGGGCAAGGACGGCAAGCGCGAGACGCGCAAGCAGCCCTCGTTCAACCCCATCTACATCATGGCCGACTCCGGCGCCCGCGGCTCCGCGCAGCAGATCCGCCAGCTGGCCGGTATGCGTGGCCTCATGGCCAAGCCCTCCGGCGAGATCATCGAGACGCCCATCACGGCCAACTTCCGCGAGGGCCTCTCGGTGCTGCAGTACTTCATCTCGACGCACGGCGCTCGTAAGGGTCTGGCGGACACGGCGCTCAAGACAGCCAACTCCGGTTACCTCACCCGCCGTCTCGTGGACGTGGCGCAGGACGCCATCATCAACGAGTACGATTGCGGCACCATGGACGGCCTCTTCATCGGCGCCCTGGTGGAGGGTGGCGAGATCATCGAGCCTCTTGGTGAGCGCATCCTCGGCCGCGTGGCCCTGGACGACATCCTCGATCCCGTCACCGGCGAGGCGCTGGTGCGCGCCAACGAGGAGATCGACGAGGATCGCGTCCGCCGCATCGAGAACAGCGGTCTGGACCGGGTGAAGATCCGCTCGGTGCTGACCTGCCAGGCCAAGCGCGGCATCTGCGTGGAGTGCTACGGCCGTGATCTGGCCCGTGGCCGCAAGGTCTCCATCGGCGAGGCCGTGGGCGTCATCGCGGCGCAGTCCATCGGCGAGCCGGGTACCCAGCTCACGATGCGCACCTTCCACATCGGTGGCGCGGCGACGCGGCGCGCAGAGCAGTCCAGCCTCGAGAACCGGTACGCCGGTACGGTGAAGTTCGCCGGCCTCACCACGGTGCAGAAGAACGATGGCACCCTGGTGGCCATGAACCGCAACGGTGAGCTCGTCGTGGTGGACGACAGCGGTCGCGAGCGCGAGCGCTACCAGGTCATCTACGGCGCCCGCATCCTCGTGAAGGAGACCCAGCGCATCGAGGCGGGGACGCTCCTGGCCGAGTGGGACCCGTTCGCCATCCCGCTGCTCACCGAGGTGGGCGGTGTCGTGCGCTACGATGACATCATCGAAGGCGTGACGATGAGCGAGGCGCTGGACGAGGTGACGGGCCTGAGCCGCCGCACGGTCATCGAGTCCAAGGATCCCGAGGCCCGCCCGCGCATCGCCATCCGCGATGCCCAGGGCAACGTGAAGGATCTGCCTAGCTCCAGGAACCCGGCGAGCTACTTCCTGCCGCAGGGCTCGATCATCACCGTCAACGACGGCGACGAGATCCACCCGGGCGAAGTCATCGCCAAGGTGCCTCGCGAGACCACGAAGACCAAGGACATCACGGGCGGTCTGCCCCGCGTGGCCGAGCTCTTCGAGGCGCGCAAGCCGAAGGACGCGGCGGCGATCGCGGAGATCGACGGCGTGGTGTCGTTCGGCAAGGACACCAAGGGCAAGCGCAAGCTCATCATCACCCCCGAGGTGAATGGCGAGGCGCGCACGGACCTGGCCAAGGAGTACCTGATCTCCAAGGGCAAGAACATCAGCGTCCACTCCGGTGACCGCGTGAAGGCCGGCGAGGCGCTCATGGATGGCTCCGCCAACCCGCACGACATCCTCAAGGTACTGGGCGAGAAGGAGCTCGCGCGCTACCTGGTGGATGAGGTGCAGGAGGTCTACCGACTGCAGGGCGTGAAGATCAACGACAAGCACATCGAGACGATCGTCCGGCAGATGCTGCGCCGGGTGCGCGTCACCGAGGTGGGCGACACCAACTTCCTCGTCGACGAGCAGGTCGAGAAGTGGGTGTTCGAGGAGGAGAACGAGAAGATCATGGCCGAGGGCAAGCGCCCGGCCGTGGGCGAGCCGCTGCTGCTCGGCATCACCAAGGCCTCGCTCTCCACCGAGTCGTTCATCTCGGCGTCCTCCTTCCAGGAGACCACCAAGGTGCTCACCGAGGCCGCCATCAACGGCAAGGTGGACTACCTGCGCGGCCTCAAGGAGAACGTCATCATGGGCCGGCTCATCCCCGCCGGCACGGGCCTGCCCAACTACAAGCACCTTGACATTGAGGTGGAGAGCCCGACTGACGAGGTCAACGAGATGGAGGCCGCCCTGGCCGCCACTCACGGGGACTCGGCGCCCCTGCAGCCGCCCACGTCTCGCTCCGAGACCCAGACCACCGGCGCCGCCTAGCGGCTCCTGGGGCCTGAGGCCTGAAGTTCCTCCGCCGCCCCGGCCTCGTGCCTGGGCGGCGGTTGCTTTTTCGCCTGAGCCTCGGGCGTCCCGACTTGACGTGAATGATGCGGCGCGTTAGTTTGACGCGTCACGTCAATCAACGGACACACCCACAAGGAGAGACGCAGATGGCCACCAACGGCAAGTCGCGGAACCTGGAGACGTTCGTGAAGCAGCAGCTCGAGGGCGCGCAGAAGCGCTTCGAGGGAATCGAGCACGAGGCGGGGAAGGTGCTTCGCACCCTCAAGGCTCGCAGCCGCGGCCCCGCTCGCGAGGTGGAAAAGTTCTTGGGGCAGATCAACCCGGACGCGCTGCTGGAGAACCGCAAGGTGAAGGAGCTGGGCCGCAAGGCGACGCAGGTCAGCTCCGAGCTGCGCAAGCGCTTGGATGGGATCCAGACGCGGGCCGTGGAGGCCGTGGGCGTCGCCAGCCAGGCCCAGGTGAAGGAGCTCAACCGCGAGCTGTCCCGGCTGTCGAAGAAGCTGGATCAGATCCTGCCGGCCTCGGTGAAGAAGGTGACCTCCCGGGCCACCTCCCGCGTGTCCGCTCCGTAACGCATCGGTCCATCTGTCAGTCAACGAAGGGAAGGGTAGGTTGGAAACTGCCGTTCCCTTCGTAACCGGGCTGTGCTTACTTCCTGGTCACGTTTTCATTGGTCCCGGGCTTTTCCGGCCTGGGCGTACTCCCGGAGTGACCGCATGGACAAGCCAGAGGCCCCCCGAGAGAAGCACGCCGTCGCAGAGGCGTTCGAGCGGGTGTGGAGCCAGGCGCTGCTCGCGGTCTCCACCGCTGAGGAGGAGGTCAACCGGACTCTCCAGAAGGTGGCCACCACGGCGGGGTGGAGCCAGGACGAGGTGAAGCGCCACGCGCGCGAGTTCACCGAGCGGCTGGTGGGGCACCGGAAGGACCTGGAGCACTCCGTCGAGGTGGCTGTCCGTGGGGCGCTCTCGCGGTTGAAGGTACCCCGGCGAGAGGATCTGCAGGACTTCGAGGCGCGGCTGGACCGGCTGTCAGAGCGCATCGACGCCCTGGGGCGCCAGAAGTGAGGCCCCCGCCCACGGCGGCTCTGGGCGGTAGGTGGCTGGCCCGGCTTCACTCCTTGAGTTCTGGCTGCGCGAAGCTCCCGTTGCTTGCAGGGCTGGCGCTCGTTGTCTCCGCCCGAATCATCCCCGTGCTGAGTGAGCCGGCGCCCACGCCCGTGGTGTCAGGGGTGGCTCTGGCCGAGCCGACTTCCCATGACGCGGCCTTGATTGACGCGGTCCTGGCCAAGCGGGCCCCGGACCTGGGCCTGACCCTGCGTCGCCAGCTGGGCCAGGCCATCGCAGAAGAGGCCCGGAAGTCCAACTACGACCCGCTGCTCATCCTGGCCCTCATCGACGTGGAGTCGGACTTCGAGGAGGAGGCCATCTCCATGAAGGGGGCTCGCGGGCTGATGCAGATCAAGCCCAGCACGCTCCACTTCCTGGCTGGCAAGGAGGGCCTGAGGCTGTCTCGCGAGGAGGTGGCGGCGGATCCCGCCCTCTGTGTGCGCCTGGGCATCCGCTACCTGCGCAACCTGCAGGATCGCTTCGCCGGGGATCTGGAGTTCGCCCTCATGGCCTACAACGCGGGCCCTACCCGCATCCGCAAGGCCATCAAGGAGGGGGAGTTGGAGGCCTTCCGCCGCTACCCCCGGCTGGTGAAGCGTGACTTCCGGCGGTTCCGAGAGGGGGAGGGACTGGGAGGAGACTGGGCGCTGGCCCAGCGTGAAGACGGCAAGGAGCCCCCCACCCCCTGATCCGGGTGGTGAATGCCCGGCTGTCTTGCGCGTTCACATTCGTGTACGCGCGCCTTGTCCGGTCCCGCAGGGTGCGGTAAGGGGCTTGCAAGTTCCTGGGACCTTTGAGGATTTCCAGGAGAAACGCGCATGCATCGCTCGATTCTGTCCGCCGCCCTCTTCGCGCTCGCGGCCTTTGTTGTGCCCATCACGGCGCTGGCCGGCTCCGTGTACCTCAACGGTGTCCGCATCGATGGGGTCACCAACCAGAAGTTCGAGAAGGCCACCGTCCGCATCGACGAGAAGGGCGATGTCCACATCGACGCGTCCGGCTACGCGGTTCGGGTCATGTCGCCCCCGTCCGCCGTGCCCACCCCAGCGCCGGTAGCCGCGCCCCCGGCCCCGGCCGCTCAGGCTCCCACGGCTCCCCCTCCCGCGACGCCCCCTGTGGCAGCCACGCCGCCGCCTGCTGAGCCCGAGGGGCCCCCGATGCTGACCCGGCGCTACTGGCTGGTGACGGAGCAGGCGGTTCCGGGCATGTCAGAGTACGATGTTGACCTCTACATCAACTCCAAGTGGATTCGGAAACTCCGGAATAACGAGGAGCAAATCATCACGGAGGTCACCCGTCATCTCCAGCCGGGAAAGAACATCATCCTGCTCAGTGCACACAAGGTGGGAGCAGGAGACCGGAAGAGTTATTCGCCTCAGCACTACTTCAAGGTCATCATTGGAGAGGGCAATGTGGGTGGGGACAACGTGATGATCGACAACCCGATCATCCGCTTCCAGCGCACGGCCGCGGACACGAAGAATGTATCCGAGGAGTTCACGCTCACCACACGATAGCGCCCGAGGAGGCGGCTGGTTCCTTGTTCAATATCGACGAGAGATATCGCGGGCTGCCCGCGAGCCGCGAGCAGGTGATCGCGCTCCATACGTCGCTGAACTCGCCGCACCTGTTCATCCCAGGCAAGCCGGCGGGTCCGGCACAGGCGTTCATCCTGGGACTGCGTGGCTCCACGGGCTTCGCGACCTTCATCTACCTGTACCTGTCCGAGGCCGCCGACTGCGCGGTGTACGTCTCCGGTAAGCGCAACACGAGCTTCGAGGAGTACCTGGGCGAGGAGGGCGAGGCGCTGGCCTTCGTCGAGTCCATGGGCTTCATGATGGACAACTCGAACTGGCGCTCCCTGCCGCAGGCGACACAGGAGGATCTGCTGAAGACACTGCCCGTCTTCTTCCGGGATCCCAAGCAGGTGCCGGCCGTCGCCAAGAAGGTCGAGGAGAAGCGCAACGCCGCCGCCACCCTGGGCCGCTTCCTCGCCGCGTTCTGAACCCTCCCAGCCCCGAGTTCCCTCCATGTTCCGTGTCTCCCTGGCCTGGTCCGTCGCGCTCGCGTTCATCCTCTCTGGTTGTAAGCACGTCCCCACGGAGAAGGAGCGGCAGAACTCCGAGATCCGCTACAACCTGGGCCTGCAGGCCCAGCAGAACGGCAACATCCAGGAGGCGCTGAGCGAGTTCCAGCGCGCCGTGGAGACCGATCCGGACAACGCCGACGCGCAGAACGCCCTGGGCATCCTGCTGCACCTGTCCTTCCGGCGGCATGCGGAGGCGATCGAGCACTACAACAAGGCGCTGGAGGTGCGGCCCACCTTCTCCGAGGCTCGGACGAACCTGGCCAACGTGTACCTGGACCAGGGGCAGTACGACCAGGCGATCAAGCTCTACGAGCAGGTGCTCAATGACATGCTCTACCCCACGCCCTTCATCGCCCAGGGGAACATGGGGTGGGCCTATTACAAGAAGGGCGACACCGAGAAGGCGCTGGAGAACATCAAGGCCTCGGTGACGCTCAACCCGAACTTCTGCCTGGGGTTCAAGAACCTGGGCCTCATCCACGAGCAGACGGGCAACACGGAGGAGGCCTGCAAGCAGTTCGGCCACTACCGCGAGCAGTGCCCCGAGGTGGCGGATGCCTACATGCGCGAGGGCGTGTGCCTGGCCAAGCAGGGCCAGGCGGACACCGCTCGGGAGCGCCTGGAGACCTGCGAGACCAAGGCGGCTCAGCAGGCGCTGAAGGAAGAGTGCCGCCGTCTGCGGGAGCACCTGTAATCTGGGACGCCTGTGGACCACGTCGACTTCGGCAGATACCTCTCCCAGCAGCGCGAGCTGCGAGGGATGTCGCGCGAGGACATCTCCCGGGTGACGAAGATCCCCCCAAGTCTGGTGGCGGCGCTCGAGGAAGGGCAGGTGGAGCGGCTGCCGGCCCGGGTCTTCATCCTGAGCTACATCCGGGCCTATGCGCACGTCATCGGGCTGGCGCCTGAGGAGGCAGTCCTTCGTTACGAGGAGGTGGACAAGGCCACCCCCGCTCCCACTCCGGCGGCACTCGAGCAGGAGCGGCGCCGGCGCGCGTATGGGGTGCTGACGGTGGTGCTGCTCGTCCTGGTGCTCGGCGTGTATGCCTTCCTGGTGGCGACCGGGAAGCTTGCGCGCCCCTTCGGGGGTTGAGAGAGGCCATGGAGCGGTTCGTCGATGAAGCGCTGGTGCTGTCCACCACGGACTACGGTGAGGCGGACCGCCTGGTGACGCTCCTCACCCGCGAGCATGGCAAGCTCACGGCCTTCGCCTCGGGGGCGCGCAAGAGCAAGCGACGCTTCGCCGGCGCGCTGGAGCCCTTCATGCGCCTGCGGGTGCAGATCGTGGAGACCCGCGGCAGCACCGTGCGCCTGGACTCCGCCGACATCCAGGCCGGCTACTACACGGCTCGGCAGGATCTGGCGCTGATCGCGCGCGCCCTCTACGCCGTGGAGCTGTGCCGCGAGCTGACTCGGGACCATGAGCCCCAGCCGGAGCTGTTCGCCCTGCTGGAGGAGTACCTCGTCCGGCTGGATGCCAAGGAGGCGGGCCCTACGTCGCTGCTCGCCTTCGAGCTGTCCGCCCTGGCCCACGCGGGGCTGATGCCGCGCTTCGATGCGTGCGCCCTGTGTGGCGGGGAGCCGGGCGAGCGCCCACGCTTCGACCAGTCCCACGGTGGCGCGGTGTGCGAGCCGTGCAGCGGACGGGCCCGGGACGCGGTGGCGATCCCTCCCGCGCTGCTGATGGGCCTGCGCTCGCTGCAGGAGGGGCACCGCACGCCGCTGCCCCCGGAGCTGAGAGCCCGCGCCCGAGGCCTCCTCAACATCTTCATCTCGCACCACCTCGGCCGGCGCCTCAAGAGCGTGGACTTCATGGCCCAGGTGGGGCTGGACTGACGCAGGCCGGGAGGGGCAGCCATGGCAGACGCAACGCCACCGCTCGACGTGGTGTGCATGGGCGAGACGTTGGTGGACTTCCTCCCCTCGGAGACCGGGCGCCGGGTGCGTGAGGTGTCCTCCTGGGCGCCCTGCGTGGGCGGCTCGCTGGCCAACGTGTCCGTCGGGGTGGCCCGGCTGGGCGCGCGCTCGGGCCTGGTGTCCGTGCTGGGCTCGGATGAGTTCGGCCACTTCCTGCGCGAGCGCATCGCCGCCGAGGGCGTGGACGTGAGCCACGTGCGCCAGACGACCGAGGCTCGCACAGGGCTCGTCTTCATCTCGCTGGATGCACGCGGGGAGCGCAGCTTCACCTTCTTCCGGACGCGCTCGGCGGAGTTCCTCCTGGGCGAGCAGGACGTGGATCCCGACTTCCTCGGGCGGACGCGCGTGCTGCACTGGGGCTCCAACTCGCTGCACCTGCCCGAGGCCCGCAGCGCGGTGCGGCGGGCGGTGGAGCGCGTGCGTCAGGAGGGGCGGATCGTGAGCTGTGATCCCAACCTGCGCCTCCACGCCTGGGCCGATCCTCGCGAGGCCAAGGGTGTCCTGGAGCAGCTGCTGCCGCTGTGCACCGTCGTGAAGCTGTCCGAGGAGGAGATGCCCTTCGTGACCGGGTACACAGGCACTCGCGACGCCCTGGAGTTCCTCCGCGGCATGGGCGTCGTACTGCCCGTGGTGACGCTGGGAGAGAAGGGTGCGGCCTTTCTCTGGCAGGGCGAGGTGGTCCATGTACCCGCGCCGCCCACCCGCGTCGTGGACACCACTGGGGCCGGAGACGGCTTCGTGTCCGCCTTCTTGTACGGGCTGACGCGCCGGTACACGGACGCGCGGGCGCTGCTCGGGGCGACCCAGGAGTCGCTCACGGAGCTGGCCACCTTTGCGTGCGTGGTGGGCTCGCGTGTGGTCGAGCGGCTGGGCGCCGTCGCCGGGCTTCCGCGCGCGGCCGAGGTTGCCGATCAGATGCCCCGGGACTTGCGGCCTCGCTGAGCCTGGAGGCCAGGATCAGCCGCGCAGCGCGACGCGTCCGAGCAGCGAGAAGGGCTGCTCCGTGATCGCCGCGACGCGCCGGGCCTCCAGTGTCGCGGCCGAGGCCTGCGCGGTCTGCTGCACGCGCGCGGTCTCGGGCAGGTCATCCGTCGTTGCCTTGAACTCGGGCACCGTCAGCACGCGGCCCTTCCACGCTGTCTCCGCCGGGGCCTGATAGCGCGGCGGCTCCGGGACGCTCAGGGCAGGGCCACTGCGCACCGAGAAGTCCTGCGAGTCCTTCCAGAAGGCCTGGTACGTGGACTCGACCTGCTTCACCTGCTGGGCGCGGGCCGAGGTCCCCTCCAGCGTCTCCTGCAGGCGCTGCTGGAAGGCCTCACTCGTCAGCAGCTTGTCGATCGTGCTGAGCTCCACCGGGGGCCGCTTGCCCACTGGCTCGAACCCATCCTGGAGCCGCTTGTGGGCGGCGTCGAACCCGTCCTGGAACCGGTTCTGGACCCCGGAGACGGCTTCGACGGGAGGCCGCTCCCACTGCCGGTTCTGAGCGGGAGCAACACCGTCCAGCAGCTCACCCACTCGATCGAACTGAGGACTCCGGTTCCAACGATTGATGGCGGTCACACTTCTATTAACGGCGAAAGTGGGGAAAAGTTACGTGCCTCCCCACCTCGCGTCCTAAGCGCCCACAGTCACTGGCTTTTGACGGTTTGCGTCATCTCATGGCCCGTGAGATTCAGGGCAGCTCCGTGGCAGGGCAGAACCCGGCCAGCGGTGCGCAGGCCTGGATGTAGACGTGCGGCTGACCCGTCGCGTCAGAGCAGTAGAAGCGGGTGCCCGTCTCGTTCTCCACCTGGAAGCCCTTGCACGTGAAGGCCTGTCCGGGCGCGGCACTGTCAGGGGGACAGGAGCCGCCCTCGCCGGTGGTGCAGGAGAAGATCACCTCGGTGCAGTCGAAGCCAGAGGGGCAGTCCTCGTTGTTGGTGCAGTGCGTCCCGCAGAAGTTCCGCGTCTGCCCCTCGCTGATGAAGGTCAGGCACGAAGCGCCGGAGCCGCAGAGACCCGAGGCTCCCGTGCAGTCCCTGCAGTCCACACGGCTCGAGCGGGCGGCACAGGCTCCCCCGGACGCAGAACAGAACAGGTTCACGTCGCAGCTGGCGTTGATCCGGCAGAACTCGCGGCACTGGCCGCCCTCGCAGGCCATCTTGTCCGGGCAGTCCGCGTCCCGGCGGCACCCCGGGCGGCAGCGCGCCGTCTGCGGATCGCAGAGCTGGCCGAAGCCGCAGTGCTCGTCGATTGTGCAGGGCCCGTTGGGGAGGCAGCGATCCGTGGTGACGTCACAGAAGTTGCCCGAGGGGCAGTCGGCGTTTGTCGTGCAACTGCCGAGCGCCTGGCAGAACCCCAGGCCGTTGCAGTACTGGCCCGCCTTGCAGCCCGAGTTGTCGCGGCACAGGCAGCCACCCGAGGCAGCGTCACAGAACCTGCCCGTTCCACACGCCGCATCGCTGATGCAGACGCAGCGCTCCTTGGCGGGATCCTTGCGGTACCCCGCCGGGCAGCACGCGTCCCCATTGCACACGCATGCCTTCACGGCGGCGCTATACGTGTGATCCGGCGGGCAGCACGAGGAGCGCGCGCAGACACAGTCCTTGCGCTCGGGATCGTAGCGGTGATCCACCGGGCAGCAGTCGTCCGAGTTGCACACGCAGCGCTCGGCCAGCGGATCGTACCGGAAGCCCACGGGGCAGCAGCTGTCCGCGGTGCAGCCGCACCCGCCCGCCTGGGTGTCGAAGGTGTAGCCGGAGGGGCAGCACTCCTGATCGCCGCACTCGCAGCGGCTCTCCTCGGCGTTCCACACGTGGCCCACCGGGCAGCAGGAGTCATCCCGGCAGACACAGGACTCGCTCGAGGCGGAGTACTCGTGGCCCTCCGGACAGCACGCGGTGTCGCGGCAGGCACACACGCCCGCCTCACAGCGCATCCCGGTGGGACAGGCCTGATCCGTGAGGCACTCGCACGTGTCTCCGTTGGAGACGTAGCCGACAGGGCACTCGGGCGTGAGGGCCGTCCGCGCGCAGGCCGACAGGCCTACCAGGGCCAGGGACGCAAGCAGGAGCAGGGCGGGGGAGCGGTTCACGGGGCCTCAGGGGAAGGCAATGGCGTATTCGAAGCGCAGCGTCGCACCCGGAGGCGGCACGTAGTTGCCCAGGAAGGTGATGCTCTGCGTGTCCGTGCGGTACTGCCACCCGTTCACCACGTCCTTGGGCACCGGGTTTCCGTTGACGAGCACCGTGATCGTGGCGGGGTCCGGCTTTAGCGACAGCGGGAAGACGCGGCGCAGGGTGTTGAGGGCGGCGGCGATCTTCACCAGCGTGGCCTCGAAGGACGCGTCGCAGATGGAGCCGATCACCCCGCCCGTCCTCGTCGCCACGCTGCTGTAGCGGAAGGCCGGATCGGCCCGGCCGCCGAAGTAGATCTCCTCGCCCGGCGGAAAGCAGCCATCCGGAGTCGTGCCACCGATGATCGACAGCGAGGAGAGGTTCTCGTTGCCCGGCTGCTTCAGGCTGCGCAGGAAGCGCGCGTAGTAGGCCGGATCACCATAGGAGCTGTCATCCTCGTCCGTGACGGCGATCACCACCAGCGCGGCGTTGGGGCGCAGGAAGCCCGTATTGGCGCCGCTGAGGTTGGGCTCGGTGAGCGCCAGCTCCATCATCCGCAGACCCTGCTCCAGGCGCGCGCGCGAGGCGTTGGGGAACGTGGTGTTGTCGAGGAAGACCTGGCGCGGATTGGGGGTGTCGTTGGTGATGATCTTCGTGGCGCCGCGCAGCGTGCCCCGATCATTGTGGTTCGTGGAGATGACGCCGATGTGGAAGCGCACCTGGAGCGCCAGCAGCTCGTCCAGGAAGCGCGCGAAGTTGTTGGTCAGCGTCTGCCGCTGGTTCGTCATCGAGCCGGAGTCGTCCACCACCCAGAGGATGTCGACGATGCCGTCCGCCTGGCGCTGCACATCCACCTGCACGGCGGGGATGGCGGGCGGATCGCGGACCTCGACGCGCCGGGTGACGGAGCGATCCACGCTGGGAGGGAGCAGCTCGACGGGAGACAGGCGCGGCGGAGCCACCGCGGGCACGGCCTCGCCGCGGCC
>NZ_DASPHO010000465.1:0-9461 GCF_035629615.1 Hyalangium sp.
GGCGATCGTGCCCGCCACATGCGTGCCGTGCCCGTGGTCGTCATTGGCGTGCTCGTCGTCATTCACGAAGTCGTAGCCCTTCACGAACTTCGCGCCCTTCAGGTCCGGCACCTGCTTGAAGTCGTCGTAGTCCTCGTAGGCGATGCCGGTGTCCAGCACCGCCACCACCACGCCCTTGCCCTTGCTGCCGTCCCAGGCCTTGGGCATGTCGATCATCTGGAGGTTCCACTGCTTGCTGTACTCCGGATCGTTCGGCGTGAAGCTCGAGCGGAACGAGAGAAGGGGCTCGGCGGACTCGACGGCCGGGTGCTGACGGATGCGCTCCAGCGCGCTCTCCACGTCATCCACCCCCACTGCCACGGTGAGGCCGTCATCGGCGCTCTCGATCGAGTTGAACTCGACGTCCACGCCCCACTCGGCCTCCCAGGCGTCGAACTGCTCCTCGGAGGTGCCGTCCTTGAAGTCCACTACAATGCCGCCCGGCACCAGCTCGGCATCCGCCAGGTCCAGCGCCTGCGCGCTCGGCTCGATCGAGGTGGGTGCCTCGTCCCGGGATGAGCAGGCCGCGGTTGCTACCACCGCCAAGGCCACCACCGCGTTCGCCAGAATCCTTCGCATCATCGGCACTCCTCAGAAGACGGGGTACTCCCTCAACAGACCCCTACGAACGAGCGACGAGGCGATTGGGTCTGCCCTACAGTCTGTTCGACGAGAGGGCCGGCGGGCAAGCGCCGGAGTATTGAGAAACCTTAAGAAGTCTGACCGTTTGCGCTCCATCGGTTACTCGCCCGACAGCCGCTTGAGCCACCCGGCCACGAACCGCCCTACCTGGGGAAGATTCCTGTGGAAATTCGGGCCTGCGTCATCCACCACCTCCAGCTCTCCCCGCGCCGCCTCACCCACCGCTGCCGACAAGGCAGCCCGAGACATGCGCTTGTCCTCCTCGCCCACCACCACGAGCAGGGCGCGATCCAGCCGCACCAGTTCCTCCAGCGCCACGTCCGCGGGCGCCACCAGGCATACCCCGCCGACCGCGGGATGCCGGGCCTGCAGTGCCAGCGCCACCTGGGCTCCTCCGTGGAGCGAGGCCACCGCGAGGCTGGTGCTCTCGGCGTTCTCCAGCAGCACACGCATGGCGGCCTCGGCGTCCTGCACGAGCGCCTCACCCGTCCCGCGCGAGCCCTGACTCCCTCCGACGCCTCGGTAGTTGAAGCGGAGCGTGGGGAAGCCAGCGGTGGCCGCCGCCCATGCGAGCTCTGCCGCGATGACGTGGTCCATCCCTCCGCCTTCCTCGGGCCGAGGCGAGAGCACGAGCAAGGGTGGCCTCTTCACGCCCCGGTGCGCCGTCCCCTCCATCACCTCGTGGCCGACGGGGATGAGCGTGGGCCGCTCGAGGAATTGACCTTTGGTGACCATGCGCGATGACCTTAATCCTCGTGAGCCACAGCGGCTTGCCCCTCCGCAAGGCGCTCCCCCGAATGAATGTCTCGTGACGCTTCAGGGAGGGGTGACCTTGACCCGGGAACGTCCGTTCAGAAATATCGCCGTTCCTGATCGCGAAATGATCCAGGAATGATCCCGCTGTGCGAGTGGCAGGCGCCGAAAAGCCCCTCCGTGCATTGACGATCCGGGAGAGGCAATGCAGGGCCAGCCAGCCGCCATGTCTGCTAGGCTGCTCGATCACGCGTTCCCCGCCTGGAGATCCATTGATGATCCGTGAAGAAGCGCAGCGCCTGGCGCAGGCGTTCCTGGCAGCCACTGAGAACCCCAACAGTCCCGGCCTCAACCCCCAGGGCTTTGGCGGCGTCGCCATCGAAGGGGCCCAGCTCTATTTCGAGTGGCGCGACAAGGAGCAGGCCCTGGAGTGCAGCGCACTGATCCACAAGTTCCGCGACAACCCCAAGCCCGGCATCATCGAAGGCTTCCAGCAAGAGGAGAAGTCCGGCACGGACACCGGCGGCGGCACCGTGGACTACGAGCCGGAGAACAAGTCCCTCTTCCTGAGCCGCACGTACACCCAGGCGCCTCCCCATACGGCCTTCATCGAGGACATGAAGCGCCTGATGAAGGCCAGCCTCGTGTGGGGCGACGACGTCCTCGACCGCGTGGCCTCGCGCGTCTTCAAGCCTTAGCTCATGACGCACCGCGTCACGACGGAGTGGCAACTTTCCGGCGCCAGGTGCGATAATTCCCACCAAGAGCAGTAAACCCTCACGAATCTACGGAGTCCCGCATGAACCCTATCGAGCGTGGCCGAAATCTCATCAACCAGGTGCGCAATGGCGCCGAGAAGGCCATCGACAAGGTGGAGAACGCCGTCGCCAAGACTGTCGACAAGGTGCAGGACGTCGCGGTGGCGACGGGCAACAAGATCGGCAACGTGGTGGACGGCTTCGAGAACGCGGCCGTGGGCGGCGCCAAGGCCGTGCAGGGCTTCTTCGGCGGCGGCAACCAGCCGGACCGCGTGCATGACGGGCAGTTCGTGGGCGCTGGTGGGCAGACCTTCCCGCCTGGCACGCCGCTGAACGACATCCCCGGCGTCACCCCGAAGAACAACCCGAACCCGTCCTCGACGATCCTCTACGTCAACGGCATCAACACCACGAAGGATGGCCAGTTCGGCAGCCTCGAGTCGATCGCGGAGACGACGGGCTCGAAGGTGATCGGCATCCACAACGCCACCGAGGGCATGGGCGCGGACCTGGCCCAGTGCGTGAAGGACAAGCTGGACAAGGGCACCAACCCCGCCGTGGACACGCTGGCGGACACGCTCTACAACGAGCTGAAGGCGGGCCGGGACGTGCACGTGATGGCGCACAGCCAGGGTGGCCTGATCACCAGCCGCGCGCTCGGCGACGTCTACAACCGGCTGCGTGTGGAAGATGGGATGTCCAAGGCGGACGCGCAGAAGCTGATGAGCAACCTGCAGGTGGAGACCTTCGGCGCTGCGGCCACGACCTACCCGGACGGCCCGGAGTACGTGCACTACGTCAACCGCGGTGACCCGGTGCCCGGCGCCTTCGGCCTCGGCCCTCTCCCCGACAAGTGGAACCCGATCGCGGACGGCGGCAAGGGCTCCCAGGTGCACCACTTCAACGAGTTCCACCTCAACCCCATCGCCGCGCACGGCTTCGAGTCCGTGTACCTGAAGCACCGCGTGCCCTTCGATCAGGCTCGGGCGGGCAACTTCGGCAACTGAGATGGCGACTGCACCTCGAAGTGGACTGGCAGGCCTCCTGAAGTCCTGGGTGGCCGGCCTGGCACCTGCCTCGGCCTCTGGCGTTCCCATGACGCGGGAGGCCGCCCAGCGGCTGGTGCAGATCTTCGTCCGGCCCCACGGCTCCTTGCAGAGCCCGGGGCTGAACCAGGAGGGCTTTGGTGGCCTGGTGATGGGCGGGGCCCAGCTCTACTTCGAGTGGCATGAGGACACGAAGGCGCTGGAGTGCAGCGCCCTCGTGTACAAGTTCCATGAGCCGCCCAAGCCGGGCGTGCTCGAGACCTTCCAGGCCGAGGAGAAGGAAGGCACGGACACCGGCGGTGGCACCGTGGACTACGAGCCCGAGAACCGCGGGCTGTACCTCAGCCGGACCTATACGCAGGTGCCGGATGAGCGCGCCTTCACCAAGGACATGAAGCGGCTGATGAAGGCCAGCCTCAAGTGGGGCAAAGAGGTGCTGGACCGGGTGGCCTCGCGCGTCTTCCACCCCGAGGAGCTCGAGCAGCGCTGAGGCACAGCTTCACACTGCAACGAGCACGTAGAACTTGAGGTACTTCCCCTCGGGGAACTGCAGGCGGACCGGGTGGTCCGGCGGCTGGTAGCGCTCCTCCACCAGGGCCAGGTCCACCCCCGCCTTGAAGCCCGCCTCGCGCACCGCTCCCATGAAGTCATCCGGGGTGACGCGCGCCGAGCACGAGGCAGTGGCCAGCAACCCTCCGGGCCGCAGCAGCGCGAGCGCCTGCCGGTTGAGTGAGGCGTACCCATCGATCGCCGCCTCCACGGCCCGCTGGCTCTTCGCGAAGGCGGGCGGGTCCAGGATGATCAGATCGAACGTCCGGCCCTCGTCCTTGAAGGACTGGATGATCTTGAAGACGTCCGCGGCCAGGAAGTCGTGCTTCTCCGCCGGCAGCCCGTTGCGAGTGAAGTTCTCCCGGGCCAGCGCGATGGCGTCCGGATCCAGATCCACCGAGAAGACGCTCCGCGCTCCACCCAGTGCAGCGTTCACCGAGAAGCCCCCGCTGAAGCAGAAGCAGTTCAGCACGTCCCGGTCCTTCGCAAGCCTGCGGATGAGGAAGCGGTTCTCCCGCTGGTCCAGGAAGAAGCCCGTCTTCTGCCCACGCCAGGCGTCCACGAGGAAGGTGGCACCTCGCTCTCGGATGGGGATGAGCTCCGGCGCGGGAGGCCCATACAGCATCTTCCCAGAGCCCCGGCCCTCGTCCTCCTCCACGTCGTCCCGAGCCACCTCGTCCCGGCCGAGGATGCCCTTCAGATCCGGGAGCGCCGCCTTGAGCGCCTCCACGATGAGATGGCGATAGGGCGTGAGGCCCGCCGAGTACAGCTTCAGCACCACGTAGCCCGCGTAGAGATCCGCCACCACGCCCGGCAGGCCATCTCCCTCTCCGTGCAGGAGGCGGAAGCTGTCCGTGTCGGTGAGATCAATGAGCGCCCGCCGCTCGGACAGGGCCTGCTTCACCCGGCGGGCAATGAAGTCCGCGTCGATGGTCTCCCGCGGATCTCGCGTGAGCACCCGCACCGCGATCGCGGAGTGGGGATCGAAGTAGCCACGCGCGACGAACTTCCCGTTCTCGGTGAGGTCCACCACACTGCCGGCAGGGATCTTCGGCACCTGCTCCAGCGCCTTGCGGAACACCCATGGGTGGCCTGCGCGCAGGTGACGGCCCAGTCCACGGGCCAGCTCGAGCTTCACGACGTTCACGAGTCACTCCTGAAGAGCGGGCGGCGGCCGCGCTGGGCGAGGATGGCACGGGCCAGCTCCTCGAAGCCCCGCCCCTCGGCAGCCCGGGTGATGAAGGCTGGCGGCGCGTCGATTCTGTCCAGCACGCCGCGCACGTTGGCCACCCCCACGCTGAGGGCAAATGCCTGGAACATCGGGGCGTCATTGAAAGAATCCCCGGCATACACGGAGCGGCCGTCCTCTGGCATCAGCCGCTCACCCCATGCCTCCCGGGCAAAGCGTCGCGCCATTGAGAGCTTGTCGAAGCGTCCAAGCCAGCAGTTGACGTGCACCGAGGAGCGCACCGCCGTCACGCCCCGCGCCCGCAGCAGCGCCTCGATGCGGCCAGCCGCCGCGTCGCCGAGCCGGGCCTCCTCGTTGTAGTCGATGGCCAGATCCACCTCCGTGGAGGCGCTGTCCGAGGACAATCTGGCACCCGGCACCTTCCTCAGCACCCGGAGCACCTCTGAGCGCAGGCGCTTCCGGTTCGCGGCGCGCTCTGCCGGCGCCTCCGCATACACCCGGCGCAGCGCTCCGTTGGCCCCGCGGACGAAGCAGAGGCCGCCGTTCTCCACGATGACCCCCTCCACCGGGAGCGTGCGAGCCCAGGCCTCACCCCACCCCGCCGGGCGGCCACTGACGAGCACCAATCGCAGCCCCGCTTCGGACAGCTGCTCGAGCGCCCGAATCGTCTGGCTGCGCAGTTTGTGGCCTGTGGTGAGGGTGCCATCCACATCCGTGTAGACGCTCTCCACCCGCGAGAGTTCCGCCTCTCGCAGGGGCCGGGGACCCGGCGCTCGCCCGCTCGTCCGCTCCACACTGGAAGGAGGCAGCCGCCTCACGCCACCCCCAGGTTGGCCAGCAGCCCTTGCAGCTGCTCCAGAGTCGCCCGCAGCTCCGGGCCCGTCAGCGTGGCCAGCGGCGCCTTGCGCGCCTTGCGCAGGAAGGCGTCCATGTTCGACTCGCGCCCGTAGAGGGACTGCCCGATGGCGGCGGCCTCGGCCAGGAGGCGTGCGGACGTGGCCGGATCCGCGTCCACGAAGCCCATGGCCCGCTCGAGCCGCACCCCGCATGCGGCCCATACCTCGCGGTCATTGATGATGAGCACCTGCCGCTGATTCACCGCGGACAACGAGCGCACCAGGGCATCGACCTCCTCGACAGTGGCGAGCAGCTCGGCCTTCGGCGGAGTCGTCGTCGCGGCAAGGGGGCCTACCTTCCCGCGGAGCTCAATGATGCGCCGCTTGTCCTGCGCACGCAGGCCGCGGTAGGCGGCCGTCCGTCCAAAGGCGTCCAACTCGTTCTGGAACTGCTGGGCGTGCCCCTGTACATCCGCGGACCCGGCGTCGCTCACCTTCGCCAGCCGCGCGGCGATGATGCGCCCCAGATCGGACACGATGGCCCGCACAGTCATCGCCGCCTTCACCTCCACCTCGTAGCCCGGGACCACTTCCTTCCGGGACACGTCCGCGAAGGTGCTGATGGACGCGTAGACGAGGTTGCCGATGTACTCGCGGAAGGTGGACCGGAAGCGCTGGACCTCCGTCAGCAGCATCCACCGGTCGGACACCACGGAGGGGTTGCGCATGGCCTCGCCCAGCTGGGTGATCTGCTGGGCCATCTGGGTCATCGCCTCTTGCAGCGCGAGCGATGCATCCCGAGCCTTCCCCTGGAGCGGGCCCGCCTCTATCGCCCTGCTCACCGTGTCCGCGGTGCCTCCCAGCGGCTGCGCCGGAAACTGCTCACGGATGACGTTGAGCAGCGCGTTCACGTCCATCACCGTATCCCGGATGACGGGGGCCATCTCCTCCCACAGGGACAGGTCAGCCCCCGTCTCGGTGGAGTCGGTCTCGTACTTCACCAGGTCCATGTCGCTCAGCCGCGAGATGGCCTGCGCGGCGGCGCCATAGACCTTCCTGAGGCGGCCAGCAAAGGCCGGAGCCGGAAGTGACTGGAGGATCTGCTCGAGCCTCGGAGCGAGGGGAGCGGGTGGGGTTTCGGCGGACACGGGGGTCACTTTAGACCGATCCAGCGCCGACAGGTTCTCGACTTCTCACCCAGTTGGTTCTAGCACTCGCAGTCGCATCGCGACCCCAGTGTCGGGAGTGGCATCATGAAGATACAGGTCTGTGTCCAGCACGAAGGCCGTTCCTCCTGCGGCGGCGAGGAGCTGCTCGATCAACCCGGCTCCAAGTGGATCGACGTGCTCGCTCCCACCGAGGAAGGGCTGATGCGGCTCGCGGAGCGCTTCGGCCTCCACCGGCTGGCCGTCGAGGACTGCCTCCACCTGGACCAGCGCCCCAAGCTGGAGGAGTACCCCAACCACCAGTTCATCGTCCTCCAGGGCTTCACCGCCGGGAAGGACATCTGTGACCTCACCCTACACGAGCACCACTTCTTCCTCGGTCCGGACTGGCTCATCAGCGTCCACGAGTTCCCCTTTGACGCGCACGACGAGGTGCGCCGTCGCGTGGAGAACGATCCGCGGGCGACGATCGAGCGGGGAGTGGACTTCATCCTCTACCTGCTGGCGGACACGCTGATCGATCGACAGTTCCCCATCATGGACTCCTTCAGTGAGGAGCTGGAGGACCTGGAGGTGGCCATCTTCGAGCAGGCGGACAAGCAGCAGCTCCAGCGCATCTTCGAGCTGAAACGGATGCTGGTGACGTTCCGGCGCGTGCTCTCGCCGCAGCGGGACGTGGTGGGACTGATGGCCCGGCGGGGCATCCCCCATGTCCAGGAGCGCACCACCCTGTACTTCCGAGACGTCTACGATCACCTCGTCCGGCTGTACGAGCAGATCGACGCTGGGCGCGATCTGCTGGGCAACGCGATGGACGGCTACCTGTCCATGGTGGCCAACAAGACGAACGACATCACCAAGCAGCTCACCATCTTCGCGACGATCTTCCTGCCGCTGTCGTTCATCGTGGGGTTCTTCGGACAGAACTTCGACGCGCTCTCCGGTACCGTCTTCTATTACGCCATGTGGACAATGATCGTGGCGTTCCCCATCACGCTCGTCTTCTGGTTCAAGCACAAGAAGTGGATCTGAGCTCTCCGGAGGCCTCGTGTTGACCGTGACCGTCGATGGCATCCCCCTGCACTACCAGGACGTGGGCCAGGGGCTGCCCGTGCTCCTGCTCCACGCCTTCCCACTGAACAGCTCAGCGTTTGACAAACAGGTGCGGGCCCTGTCGAGCCGTTACCGCTTCCTGCTTCCGGATCACCGGGGCTTCGGCCAGAGCAAGCTGGGCGAGGGGCCCACGGACATGTCGCGGATCGCACGGGATGCGCTGGCGCTGCTGGATATGCTGAAGATCGACTCGGCGGTGGTAGGGGGCGTGTCCATGGGCGGATACGCCGCCATGGCGCTGCTGCGCGAGGATGCGGGGCGCGTGCGAGGGCTGGTGCTGGTGGACACCCAGGCCACCGCGGACGACGAGGCGGGCCGGGCGCGGCGGGAGACGTCGGCCCAGGAGGCCTTGGAGCAGGGCGTGGAGCCTCTGGTGCAGACGCTGCTGCCCAAACTGGTGGCCGCAGGATCGGACTCCCCGGTGGGCCGCGAGCTCGCTGCGCTCATGCGGGGGGCAGCGCCCGAGGCGGTGGCAGCGGCTCAGCGAGGCATGGCCCTGCGGCCAGACAGCAAGGACATCCTCGCGCGCTTCGCGGGCCCGGCGCTGGTGGTCGTCGGTGAGCACGATGTCGTGACACCGGTGGAGAAGGCGAAACAGCTGGCCGCGCTCATCTCCGGAGCCCGGCTGGAGATCATCCCAGGAGCGGGGCACCTTCCGAACCAGGAGCAGCCGGAGCGCTTCAACGAGGTGCTCGACCGCTTCCTGGCCTCCATCCCCGGTTGATCAGGAGCGAGGCCCCGCAGCCTGAGGAGCCTTCACCACGATCGACGTGAAGCTCCTGAGCCCATCCGCGCGCGTCACCTTCACCAGGTAGAGGCCGGGCGCCCAGTCCCGGGCAATCTCGAAGGAGAACGTCTGGCGCTCGTTGCACGGAGCCCGCGAGCACCGAGTCAGCGTGGAGACCGTGTAGGGCCCCCCACTCCACACCTTGAGGGCGCCCGTGCCTCCATAGACGCCCAGCCGGAAGACCTCGGCACGAACCATGGAGCCTTCGCGGGCAGAGACCTTCACGGAGATCTGCTCTCCGGCCAGCGCGGCTTGAGCGGAGGGCGCCACCTGCAGCTCACCGGGGCTGGCAGGCTGTCCCTTGCGCCAGGTGGGGTCTCCCTGCTGGCGCGCGGCAACAGAGCGAGCCTTGGACGCAGGCGCGCTGGCCGGCTGTACCTGGAGCCGCACCGCCTCCCTGTTCTGCTCATGACGGGAGCGAGCATCCCCTGCCCCCCCGCCAGCCCACAGCCATGCCATGGCCCCCAACACCCACGCCCCCGACCCGATCATGCCCACCCCCGACAATCCGGGAAAAGGTAGGCACACGCCCTCCACCTGCCAACCGCAAGGCAGAGGCGTCCTGGCTGCGCGAGGAGGTGGG
>NZ_DASPHO010000466.1:0-2725 GCF_035629615.1 Hyalangium sp.
CACGTCGATGATCGTCCCATCCTTGCACTGGCGCCGCGTCTCCAGGCCCATGAGCGGCTCGCTCCCGGCCACCTGCGCCAGGTTGGCGCGGAACTCCTCGTGCTTCTCCAGGGGCACGGCCACCAGCGGGCGCCCGATGGCCTCCTCCGCCGTCCACCCGAAGATGCGCTCGGCGGCCGAGTTCCACATGCGCACCGTGCCATCCGGATCCATCAGCACAATGGCGGCGGGCGAGGCCTGGATGATGGTGGAGAGCGTCTGGTGCGCCTCGCGCAGCGCCGCCTGGGCCGCCTGCTGCTGCTCGAGCAGGCGCGCTCGAGCCAGCGCCTCCGCGGCGGGGTGCACGAGCAGCTCCAGGAAGGCGCGCTCATCCGCGTCGAAGCGGCGGGCCTCGGTGAAGCCCAGCACCAGCGCTCCCAGCGTGCGCCCCTCGGCCCGCAGCGGCAGGCAGGCCATGGAGGGCGTCAAGGGCACGGGCGTCATTCCCTGGCGCTGCACGAGCACCGGGTAGCGGTGGGCCAGCGCCTCGGGCGTCTCCAGCCAGACCGGCTGGCCCTCGCGCAGCGCCTCCATCAACGGTGCGCCCAGCCCTAGCGGCAGCCGCTGGAAGCGCTCCACCACCTCCTGCGGGTAGCCAAACGTCCGGGCCAGCCGCGCGTACTCGCCATCCGGCTCGATGAGCCACAGCCCGCCGCTGCGCGCTCCCACCGCCGCCACACCGTGGTCCACGAGGATCTCCGCCACGCGTGTGGCGGTGAGCGCCTGCGAGAGCTCGGCGGTGACAGCCTGGAGGCGGGTGGTGCGCTCCGCGGTGCGCTGGGCGTGGGCGCGCGCCTGCTGCTCGACGGCATAGAGCCGGGCCCGCTCCAGCGCCTGGGCCGTCTGCCCCGCCAGATCCATCAAGAAGGCCCGCTCGTCCTGGGTGAAGGCCCGCGGCGCCGCGAAGCCCAGCGAGAGCACGCCCAGGACCCGCCCGCGGGACAGCAGCGGGAGGCTGGCCATGGCCTGGGCCAGCAGCTCGCGGCGTTGGAAGGAGGTGGGGTAGCGCGCCGTGAGCTCCTCCTCCGTCTCCATCCACACGGGCTCTTCGGTCCGGTAGGCCTCCGCGGCGGGAAGGGGCGCCTCGCTCGGGAAGCGGGACAGCAACTCCAGCCAGGAAGGGGGCAGGTTGCGGCTGACGAGGATCTCCAGCCAGGAGGGGTCCTCGCTGGCCACGGTGACGACACCCTGCTCGGCACTCAGCGCGTCCATCGCCTCGCGCATCACCACCCCGGCCACATCCGCGGGCGTCACGGCCTCGGACAGCGCCGCGGTGGCACGCTGCATGCGCAGGATGCGGTTGGCCGCCACCTCTGCGTCCAGCCGGGCCCGCCGCTCCGCCGCGTAGGCGCGCGCCACGTCCAGCACCACCGCGGCTCGATCCGCCACCTCCTGGAGGAGCAGCCGCTCGGTGTCTTCGAAGGGGCGGGTGTTCAGGCCTCGGGCGACGGCCAGGGTGCCGAGAATGCGCCCGCGCGCTCGCAGCGGCAGCACGAGCAGATCGCTGAAGGGGAAGCGCTCGGCCGCCGCGCGCATGGACGGAGCCACCGCCCGTCGCAGCACCTCGGGGGGCAGGGCCGACAACAGCAGCGACTCGCCCTTGCGCACCACCAGGGCGGACAGCCCCTCGTCTGCTCGCTGGGGACCGGACACCAGGGACTGGAAGCTCTCACGCGAGGAAGGATCGGCATGGGCCGAGCCCACCGGGTGCAGCCACAGCCCATCCTCGGACAGCAGGCGCAGGCCGCACGCCTGCCCCAGGGACGGCACTACCAGCGCGCACAGCCGCTCGAGCACCGCAGGGGGTTCCAGGCTCGCGTCCGCGAGGACCCGCGAGGCCTCGGCCAGCAGGGCCAGCCGTTCCTCCAGGCCGAGCGGACTGCCTTGATAGTGCTGCGCTGGGCTGGTGCCGCTCGAAGCCATGCCGATGTACCGCCCCCCAAAAAGAGTGATCGCACATGGGAACAGCCGAATGGGCAAAGGTGCTTTCCACGCGGACGTGCTGCCGTTGACAGACCTACATGGGTGCACTGTCCTGCACACATCAACATGGGGGGTGGGTGTCTTCCGCTGGGGCTGAAACGCGGGGGCAAGGGGACGCGGGAGTCCGTTGCTCCCGGCCAGGGTTCAGCTAAAGCGGGGGGGTGAATGCCTCCACGGAAGCCCCCTCCCCTGTGAACGAGGGGAAAGACGGCACCTTCAAGCGCACGGCGATGCTGGCCGTCGGAGCGGTGGGTGTCGTCTATGGGGACATCGGCACCAGCCCACTCTATGCGCTGCGCGAGTGCTTTCACGGTCCGCACCAGTTGAGGGTGCTCAATGAGGCCAATGTTCTCGGCGTGCTGTCGCTGATCGTCTGGTCGCTGATCATCGTCATTTCGATCAAGTACATCGTGTTCATTCTGCGGGCGGATAACCGGGGCGAAGGCGGCATCCTCGCGCTTACGGCGCTGATCGTGCCGGGCGGCGCCTCGGTCGATCGCACCGGCAAATTGATCGTGATGATCGGCCTGTTCGGAGCGGCGCTGCTTTACGCCGACGGCATGATCACGCCGGCGATCACGGTGCTCAGCGCCGTCGAAGGGTTGCAAATCGCCGCCCCTGGCTTCAAGAACTACACGATCGTCATCGCCGTGGTGATTCTCACGGTGCTGTTCTTTTTCCAGTCGCTCGGCACGGCGAAGGT
>NZ_DASPHO010000467.1:0-7508 GCF_035629615.1 Hyalangium sp.
ACGGCCTCTCCCGTGGCGATCCCCACGCGCAGCTCCAGCGGGTGACTGCTCCCCTTCGTGCGGGTGAGCGCCTCCAGGCCGGACTGGAGCGCCAGGGCCGCCTCCACCGCCCGCTGGGCATGGTTGGGCAGGGCGAGCGGATCTCCGAACACGGCCAGCACCCCGTTGCCGCGCAGAGCCTCCACGCGCCCCTTGTGCCGGACCACCTCCTGGGCCATGGCCTGGAAGGTCTGGCGCCGGTGCTGAATGGAGTCCTCGGGGGGACTCAGCTCCAGCACACCGGGAGGATCCTGCAGCTGCGCATACAGCACGGAGACACGCTTGCGCGCCCCTCGCAGGATCGCCGAGCGCTCGGCATCGGCCAGGAGCTTGCCCAGCTCTGCCTCGTCCAGGTAGCCGTCGAAGGCGCCCCGCACCAGCGAGCGAGCGCGCTCCTCGGCGGACAGCCGGCCCGACAGCACCAGCGCGAATGTCAGCACCGAGGCCGTCATGGGCGCGAGCGGCGCGAGGACCCACCCGCTCTTGGCCAGCAGCAGCGTCCCCCCCAGCAGGCCCAGGAGCACCACCAGCACCGCGGCGAAGGTGAGGGTGGGCCGCAGCACGAGCGCCGCCGCCGTCATCAGCGCGCCGCACAGGAAGATCAGCGCGAGCTCGACGGACCACGGCACCTCGCGCACCGGGTGCTGCTCCAACAGGTCGCTCAGCAGCGTCGCATGGAGCAGCACCAACGGCAGCTGCTGGCCGTTGGCGAAGGGGCCCAGATCCCGAATGCTCTCCGCCGTCTGTCCGAGCAGCACGTACCGGCCCTTGAAGGCCGCGGCCAGCGCGGGAGGGAAGGTGGGAGGATCCGTCTCCCCGATCGCGGCGTACAAGGCGCCATACGACAGGAAGTGATCGGGATCCGGAACCCGGAAGCTGGTGAGCGCGGCCCCTTCCTCGTTCAGCGGGACGTACATGGGGCCGATCCGCAGTCCCCCCTCCACCTGGCGCAGGCCGGTGGCAGGAGTCAGTCCCTGGCCGAGCAGGTACGTGGTCAGCCCGAGCGAGGGGAGCGTCCGCCCGGCGACCTCGGCCAGCAGGTAGGAGCCCCGCACGTTGCCGGAGGCGGAGCGGGCCACCTCCACCTGGGCCATCAGGGAGCTCTTCAGGAGTGGCTCTACCGGAACCAGGACGCGGGTGCAGGTGAAGCGAGGCGCCGGGCCAGCGGGCAGTGACGAGGGCTCCACCTGCTGGGCGAGCAGCTCCAGATCGACGCCCGGGTCCGTGGTGCAGGGCACCGCCAGGGCCACCCGGCCGTAGCGGGCCATGGTGCGGGCGAACGCCTCATCGTGCTCGGGCCCGTCCCGTGCAGGCTGGTAGAAGAACGTGTCCAGTCCCACGGCGGCCACGCCCGCGCGCTGCAGGGCCTCCAGCATGCGCGCCTGCTTGCTGCGGGAGATGGGCCACCCGAGCTGGCGGATGGAGGGCTGGTCCACGGCAAGGATGAACACGTCCGGGTTCCAAGGCTGCGGGCGGGACGTGAGCAGCAACCCCTGGGCTCGCTCCTCGAAGCTGCGCCACGCCTGGGTGGAGGCGACGGCCACCACGAGCGCCGTGGCCAGCACGCCCAGCGCCACGCCCCGGCGCATGCGCTGCCGGACTCGTGCCCGCGAGGACTCATCCTCCTCGGGACTCCGGCTCAGCGCCGCCAGCAGCGCCTCCATGCTGGGGAAGCGCTCCTCGGGGAGCGGGCTCAGGCCGCGCAGCAACACCTCGTGAACCCAGGGCGGCACGCGCAGCCGGCTGAGCGGGGGCTGCAGCGTGCGATCGTAGATGGCCTGGACCAGCGCGGTGGCATCCTTGCCCTGGAAGGGGCGCTGTCCGTAGAGGGCCTCGTAGAGCGCCACGCAGAAGCTGAACTGATCGCTCCGCGCGTCGATGGGCCTCAGCAGCATCTGCTCGGGCGCCATGTACCCGAGCGTGCCCATCAACAGCCCCGTCTGCGTCAGCTCCTGCTGGAGCAGCGGGGCGGGCTGCGCGCGCTCTCCCTCGGGGGGGCTGGGCTCGGCCTCCACCAGGGCGCCCGTCGAGCGCGCCAGTCCGAAGTCCGACACCTGCACCGAGCCATCCACGCCAATGAGGACGTTGCCCGGCTTGAAGTCGCGGTGGATCAGGCCCGCGGCGTGCGCAGCGGCCAGCCCCTCGCCGGCCTTGCGGAACAGCTCCAGGATCTGGTGGAGCGAGCGCCGGGTGCGCATCCACTCCCGGAGCGTGCTCCCCTCCACGTACTCCATGGCCACGAAGAGCTGGCCTTCCCAGGTGACGACGTCGTGGACCGTCACCACGTGGGAGTGGTGGACGCGCGCCATGGCCTGGGCTTCGCGCAGGAGGCGGGCTCGGTTCTCCGGGTTGGCCGACAGGGCGGGGTGCAGCAGCTTGATGGCCACGCGCCGGTCCAGCTCCGGATCGTGCGCGAGGTACACCGCGCCCATGCCTCCCTGGCCCAGCACCCGGTCGATGACGTAGCGGCCGATGCGAATGCCGGGGGCGATGCCCTCCGAGGCCGGCGCCGGCTCGTGGGGGGGCGGGAGGGCTCCTTGCTGGGTCGGCACCTCTGCGTGATGGGAGCCGGGCGGGCTCTGGGGGCTCGGTCGCAGCCTCGCGCGCAGCGGCTGGGTGGGAGCCTCCACGGGCTGCGAGGGGGAAGCGTGTCCCTGGAGGGGGTTCGAGCTCCCCGTCAGCAGGGCCTGGCACCGCGGGCACCCCGGGAGGTGCTCCGTGATCCGCTGCCGACGCGCGGTCGGAAGCTCGCCACGGTTGAAGAGCTCTGCCTCGTGCGCCTTCACGCAGGCAGGGGAGGGGGGACTCGAAGCAGAGCTCGTGGGCAAGGACGGCATCGTCGCCCCCCATTCTCACCGGCCGGCCGGAAATTCGGAAACCCTGGCGGCGGAGCCCGTCACCGGGCGGACCGGGACTTCTCGAGGACCCGCCGGTAGACGGCGAGGGTGCGCATGGCGCACGAGTCCCAGGTGTAGCGCGACGCCCGCTCGCGGCCTTTGTCCACAAGGCCTCTGTGGAGGCGCTCGTCCCTCAACACCCGCAGCGCTGCATCGCTCCACGCCTGGAGATCGTCCGGTGGCAGCAGGAGGGCCGCCTCGCCCGTCACCTCCGGGAGCGCCGAGACGTTCGAGGAGAGCACGGGGCAGCCCGCCGCCATCGCCTCCAGCGCCGGCAGCCCGAAGCCCTCGTAGCGCGAGGGCAGCAGCAGCGCCTCGGCGGCGCCATAGAAGAGGGGCATCTCCTCCTCGGGCAGCTCTGTCAGCTCTACCGTGGAGTCGGGGAACCCGAGCTCCCGGGCCGCACCCTGGCCCGCGAGCAGGACGATGGGCAAGGGCAGCCGCGGTGCGAGCTTCGCCAGCAGCCCGAGGTTCTTGTGCGCCTTGGGGTTGCCCACCGCCGCGAGGTAGCGCTCCGGAAGGCGGCGCCGCTGGCGGAAGTCCCTGGCCTCCAGGGGAGTGGGCGGCTGGTAGAGCGAGTCCACGCCGGGGGCGATGACCTGGAACCGGTAGGGACTCAGGTTCAAGTGCTTCGCCAGCTCCTCGCGGGAGAACTCGGACACCGTCAGCAGCGCCGAGGCCCGCTTCGCCCGGGGGCCGACGACGAGGCGGTAGTAGAGCAGGTGGGCCGGGCTGTAGTTCTCCGGCAGCGCCAGGTGGTTGGCATCGTGGAGCGTGGCCACCAGCTTTCCCATCCACAACCCTGGTAGCGAGAAGGAGGTGGCGTGGAAGAGATCCGGCGAGAGCTCCACCAGATCCGCCAGAAGGGCGGGCTGCTCCCACACGGGGGCCAGGAAGCCCGCGCGAGCACGATGGAGGGGGAGTGACGGAGCCAGTGCGCCCAGCCCCGAGGGCAGTCCCTCGGGGGCGGTGAGCCCGAGGAAACTCAGGTCCGGCGCGAGCTCTGGCAGCCGCCGCGCCAGCTCCAGGGCATAGCGGGCGATGCCGTGCAGCCGGCCTCGGACCATGCGCAGGTCGATGAGGATGCTTGGCACACCCACGAGGCGACTCAGGGAACGCGCTTGAGCGTGAAGCGCGAGTTCACCTTCATGCCGCCCATGCCTTCCATGCCGCCCATGGCCATGTCGGAGGCCAGGGTGCCGGCGAGGGTCAGCAGCCTGCCGGCGGCCACATCGAACCCACAGGTGACATCGACGTCCATCTTCATGCCGCCTCCCATGCCACCACCGGCCATGTCCGCATGCCGCCTCCGCCCATGGCAGCCATTCCGGGCATGCCGGGCATCCCGCCTCCCATGGCTATCTCGAACGTCGTGTCGTCCTCATAGTTGAAGCGGTGGGTGTCGCCCTTCTTCCACCGGTAGTTGAGCTCCACCGCGAGGGCGGAGGTCGAGACGAACAACGCGAGACACGCAGCGAGGACACGAGAGAGACGAGGCATGGAGAGATCCCCTGGCGGATCGAATGAGAGGGTGGGAGTACGGTACGTGGGCTCGCCGCCACGCGGCAACCCCACACCCGTTCCCGAGTGATAGAAGGTCGCCCCGTGAAGGTCGCCCTCGTCCATGACTGGCTCGTCACCCTGAGGGGCGGCGAGCGCGTCCTCGAAGCCCTCTGCGAGCTGTTCCCCGACGCCGACATCTACACGCTCATCCACCAGCCCGGCACGATGCCGCCCATCATCGAGAACCGGCGCATCTACACCTCGTTCCTCCAGCACATTCCTGGCATCCACACCCGCTACCGCCACTTCCTCCCGCTCTTCCCGCGCGCCATCGAGTCCTTCCACCTCGAGGGCTATGAGCTCGTCCTCTCCTCCAGCCACTGCGTCGCCAAGGGCATCCGCAAGCCGCCCGGCGCGAAGCACCTCGGGTACGTGCACGCGCCCATGCGGTACATGTGGGATCTCTTCGATGACTACTTCGGGCCCGGGCGCGCCTCACGGCCCGTGCGCCTCGCCGCGCGCGCTGTGCGGCCTTGGCTCCAGCATTGGGATCGGGAGACCTCTGCCGGCGTGGACCGCTTCATCGCCAACAGCCGCAACATCGCCGCGAAGATCCACCGCTTCTGGCATCGCGACGCGGGCGTCGTCCACCCACCCGTGGATCTCGAGCGCTTCTGTGCCTCCTCCCTCCACGGCACAGGGCAGGGTGGCTACTTCCTCTGGCTCGGCGCCTTCGCCCCCTACAAGCGGCTCGACATCGCCCTGGAGGCCTTTCGCACCCTGGACGCTCCTCTGTGGGTGGTGGGCTCGGGGCAGGAGGCGGCCCGGCTCACCTCGGAGCCACTGCCGCCGCACATCCGCTTTCTTGGCAACGTGCCGGATGCGGAGGTCCCCGCCCTCTACCGCGACGCGCGCGCACTCCTCTTCACCGGCGAGGAGGACTTCGGCCTCACCCCCCTGGAGGCCCAGGCCACCGGTCGCCCCGTGATCGCCTACGCCAAGGGTGGGGTGCTGGAGACCGTCACCCCGCACACTGGCCTCTTCTTCTCCGAGCAGACCCCCGCCGCGCTCGCCGCCGCCGTGCGCCAGTTCGCCGCCTGGGAAGCGGGGTTCCGTCCCGAAGAGGCCCGCGCCCAGGCCCGCCGCTTCTCCAAGGAGGCCTTCCAGCGCGGGATCATGGCCGAGGTGGAGGCGCTCCTCGGCTCGCCTGCCTCCTCTCGCACCGCCCAGCCCTGACACCCGTGCCAGAGGGCCCACCGTTTTTCGCGTGCCCCCAGCTCAGGGGCCCCTGAGGGCGTATGGCAAGCCCTTGGTTTTACGGACCTTTCTGTGCTACGAGCCCTGCGCGAGAATTGCAGCAGCGGGGCCGACCGTTCGGCACGCCACAGGAGTCCCGGGGTGTTCAGTCGTCTCCAGCGCTTCTACACGTCCATCAAGGTCGCCACCGACATCTTCATGCTCGCGGTGGCCTTTGGACTGGCGTACGCCACGCGCTTCATCGGCATCATCCCCGTGACGGATGGCATCCCCCCGCTGGACGAGACGCTCGTCTCGCTGGTGATGGTGCTCGTCATCTTCCCGGTCACCTTCCACCAGGCCAACCTCTACACCACCAATCGTTCGCGTACCCACATCGGTGAGCTGTTCGCCGTCTTCAAGGCCTCCATCACCGCCACGCTCATTCTCGTGGCGCTGACGTACTTCACCCGCGAGCGCTACTCGCGCCTCACCCTGGCGCTCCTCCTCGGCTACTCGCTGGTGCTCGTGTCGGTGACGCGGTTGGTGCTCCGGCTCGCGCTCGCTGAGGTTCGGCGTCGCGGCTTCAACCTGAAGACCATCCTCGTCATCGGCGAGGGCGAGCTCGGCCGGCGCGTCGTGGAGACAGTGCGCGATCACCGCGAGCTGGGCTTCCGCGTGGTGGGTGTGCTCGCGCAGGACTTGGAGAAGGCTCGCCGCAAGGTGCGCGGCGCACCCGTGATCGGCCGGGTGGAGGACGTGGAGCGGGTGCTGGACGAGCAGCCCGTGGACCAGGTCATCATCGCCCTCCCGCTCGAGCAGCAGCTCGTGGTGAAGCAGCTCATGGAGCAGCTGGCGCTGCGCACCGTGGACGTGAAGGTCGTCCCAGACCTCTACCAGTACATCACCCTGTACGGCGGCCTGGAGGAGTTCGGCGGGCTGCCCATCATCAGCCTCCAGGGCGATCCCATGGACGGCTGGAGCCGGGTGGCCAAGCGCGCCTTCGACATCCTCTTCTCGCTGGTGGCCATCCTCGTGTCGGGGCCCGTCATGCTGCTGACGGCCCTGATGGTGAAGCTCACCAGCCGCGGCCCCGTCCTCTACCAGCAGGAGCGCATGGGGATGGATGGGCGCACCTTCCACATCCTCAAGTTCCGCACCATGCGCACCGACGCCGAGGTGGCTGGCGCGCGGATGGCCAGCGAGGAGGATCCGCGGCGCACGCCCATCGGCACCTTCCTGCGCAAGTACTCCATTGACGAGCTGCCCCAGTTCTTCAACGTGCT
Source organism: Hyalangium sp. (assembly GCF_035629615.1). Lineage (GTDB taxonomy): Bacteria > Myxococcota > Myxococcia > Myxococcales > Myxococcaceae > Hyalangium. Next base: position 6,962 of record NZ_DASPHO010000467.1, read on the forward strand.
GGTGGGCGACATGAGCCTGGTGGGCCCGCGCCCCGAGCGTCCCGTCTTCATCGAGGAGTTCAAGCGGCAGATCCCGCGCTACCACCTGCGCCACAAGGTGAAGTCCGGCATCACCGGCTGGGCGCAGATCAACGGCCTGCGCGGCCAGACGTCCATCCAGAAGCGCATCGAGTACGATCTCTATTACATCGAGAACTGGTCAGTCACGCTCGACTTGAAGATCATGTGGCTGACGGTTGTTCGCGGGCTGTTCCAGCGCAGCGCGGCCTACTAACGGGCCAAGACACAGAAGTTATCCAACGCATGTCCAGATACGTCATTACCGGCGCCGCCGGCTTCATCGGCTCTCATCTGAGCGAAACGCTGCTCGACCGCGGGCATTCCGTCGTCGGCATCGACAACCTGCTCACCGGCGACCTGGCCAACATCGCCCACCTGCGCGATCGCGATTTCCAGTTCATCCGTCATGACGTGACGAAGTACATCGACGTCGATGGGCCCGTCGACGCCGTACTGCACTGGGCGAGCCCGGCCAGCCCGGTCGATT
>NZ_DASPHO010000468.1:0-7236 GCF_035629615.1 Hyalangium sp.
GACGGATGCGGAGGACGGGCCCCCCGGGCTGCTGGAGCAGCTCGCTCAGGAGGCGCGGCGCCTGGGCGCTCCCGCCCAGCCTCTCTCCAACGAGGACGCTCGCACGCTGTCTCGGCGCTATGCGCGGCGCGTGCTGCGCGCGGGTTTCTTCTCGCCGGCCCAGGAGCCCCTCTCCGAGCACTTCTCCCTGCAGGCGTCGGTGGACTACTGCGTCTTCCTTGCCCAGTGCGCCTATGCGCGGGAGAACCTGTCACCGACGCGCCGAGGGGCTCCCCGCGTGGGCAGCACGCTGCAGGTGGCGTACCTCGTCCCGAATCGCCCCGCGCACCTGCTGGCTGGCATCCGGCTGGGAGTGCGCCTGCAAGGTCTCGACGGAGGACTTCCATGAGTGCACGCAAGCCGACCCGATCCAAAGGCGGCGGTGGCCGGAGCCGCAAGCCCTCCAAGGCTCCGTCCGAAGCGAAGCAGCCATCGCTTCCTCCAGCCACGACGCCCTCCCCGACGGGCGCGCCCCTGGCGTTCGGCAGCCGCACCTCCGAGATGCCACCTCCCGCGCAGGTGCGCTCGGTGGAGGCTGCCGCGATGCGTGGCATGGTGGCACGTCGGGGGTTTCAGGCAGTGATGGCCGAGGAGCCCGCGCCGCCGACTGCATCTCCGGCGCAACCTCCGATTACGACCCTAGGGTGGCCAGGGGGCGCCGCGGAGCCGCAGAAGCTCGAAGAGAAGGACCGCCAGCGGCTGGCCGCCATGCGCAAGGAGACGGCGAAGCGGCCCGTGGCCACGGTGAGGCCGGACTACTTCGGCACCGCCGAGCACCGCGCCTCCGCCGAGCAGCTCGTGCGCATGCTCGCGGGGGAAGGGGTCTTCTCCAGGGCCACTGCCACGCAGACCCATGTCCTGCTGCGCGTCGCTAACCCCGATCCCGTGCCCGAGGCCCTGATCGAGCGCGGCAAGCTCTCCGTGGCCAGCGCGGACCCGGCCTGGCGCGAGCCCTTCCAGGCCCGGCTCGAGGACCTGATGGCCCGCTACCGCCCTCTCACGGAGCTGGAGATCCGGCCCGGCCTCACCCTCACCTATGGCGAGGTGGTGGCGCTCGCGGGTGACTACTACTCCACGCCGGAGGAGCTGGTCGCGGAGCTGACTCCCGCCGTGGCCAAATCCATCCGGGGCGTGACTCCCCAGGACGAGGGCACCTTCCTCCTCAACACCCACCGCGGCTGGTTTGACTACGCCTCGCTGGCCAACGAGAACCAGGACCACTTCGCGCCGCGGAGCTGGGCGCGCTACGTGCGGCACCATGAGGAGGCGCTGCGGATGGCGCTCGATCGAGACCTGGATGCGGCGCTGGTGCGCAACGCCTTCGCGGACCACTTCCTCACGGATGCCTTCGCCTCCGGCCACCTCCGAGTGCCGAGGGATGCGCTCGTGGGGCTGTCTGGCGCGCTGCCCACGCGAAAGATGCACGATGAGGAGAACGTCCAGGGCCTCTGGGTGCAGAGCGCCAGCGGCTTTGTCTGGCGAGCCTACGGGGACGACAACCTTGGCACCAACCCCGTGCACTTGACGCTCACCGCGCATGCCGTCGGCCTGTCCCTGTTGCGCATCTTCAAGGCGTACAGGCTGGAGGGCGAGGCCAAGGAGGAGCTGCTCGACGCGCTCTATGAAGCACCGGCCGTCGAGCTCACCGCGGGCAAGATGGTGGATCCGCGCACGCTGCCGCGCTTCCTGGGGGACATCGCCGGCCTGCCCGGCATCCGCGAGCACGTGCCCGTGCCGCTCGGCATCCAGGAGGAGCCAGACACCTCAAAGGTGCTGGCCAACTACCCGCCGCAGGTGGGGCTGAAGGGCCAGCGCCGCAAGAAGACGCCGGACTTCGAAGCGTACTTCCGCTTCGAGTAGCGGCCGCCGCTCAGGGCTCCTTCTTCAAGGAGCCGCCAAGCGAAGCCAGCACGCCAAGCCCTCGCTGGAACTCCTCGAGCGTGAGCTGGCCCGCGGCGAACTGCTCGGTCAGGCTCATGAGGGACTGGGACTCGGCCACTGCCATCCACGCGCGGTGGGCCTTCTCCTCCGTCGCGTCCGCGGGCGGCGCCCACTTCCTCGCGAGCGCCTCCAGGCGAGCGCTCACGGCCTGCGACAGCTTCGAGAGCTCCTCGAGCTGCTCTGGCTTCAGCTTCCCGGACTTCACGTCGATCACGCAGAAGGAGCCCACCGTCTTGCCCGCCACGTGAAGCGGGAAGCCCACATACGCGCGGATGCCGTAGCGCTCCATCAGTTCCGTGGGAAGCGCTGGCTTCCGCGTGGCGTCTTCGATGAGCAGCGGTTGATCCCCGGCCACCACGTACTGGCAGAACGAGATGTGGCGATCGGTCGCGCGCGAGGCCTCCAGGTCCGGCGGCAGCCCCACCTGGGCCCGGAAGAACTGGATCTGATCCACCACCAGACTCACCAGCGCGATGGGGAAGCCGCTCACCTCCGCCGCACGGGCCACCAGCCGCTCCAGCTCGGCATCCGGCGTCCGGTCGAGCAGCCCCCCATCGAAGGTGTTGAGTCGTGCGCGGTCATCCAGGGCCGTGAGGTTCTCGGGAAGCGTGTCGCTCATGGCTGCAACCTCGGCTGCTGGGCGAAGCGGGTGCAGAGGGGGAAGACGACCTTCTCCTCGGTGCTGAGCATCGAGCGCATCGTCGAGGCCACCGCGCTGAAGCGCTCGGAGAACCGCCCAGGGTCGGGATCCGGGGACTGCAGGAAGCCGAGGATGGCGGCGGACATCACCCTCGTGTTCGCGCGGAAGATGCTCAGCACCGAGACGCTCGTCTTGTCCCCGGCCGCCTGGAACGCCAGGACCGAGTCGTCATAGAGCGCCAGCTTGGCCTGGTGGTGTGGCACGAACACCTCCTCCAAGCGGAGAAGGGCCACGGCCAGATCTCGCACGCCGGCGCCCTCACAGTTCCGCAGCAGCGCTCGCAACCGCGAGTGGTCTTCCTGAAGAGCCTGGATCCTGGAGAGCATCAGAGGATGTGTAGGAGAAAGAAGGAGAGAGGAGCTATCTACGGAGAAAACAGGGATCCAGAATGTCGCCTTTCTATCAAAGAAGGGGGCGACCTATGAAAACACTCAACAAGATAGCGGCCTGGCTGGGGATCTGCCTGGTGGTAGCCGGATGTCAGACGCCTGTGGGGACAAGGTCGCGGGGGCTTAGCGCCTCGGAGCACATGGGGGCGTCCGCCTCGGACTCGAACTCGGACTCTGGCGACTCGGGCAACTCGTCGGGTGACTCTGGCAACTCGTCGGACTCTGGCAACTCGTCGGACGACTCGAACTCGGACTCTGGCAACTCGTCGGACTCTGGCAACTCGTCGGATGACTCGAACTCGGACTCTGGTAACTCGTCGGACTCCAACGACTCGTCGGACGACTCGAACTCGGACTCCGGTAACTCGTCGGACTCCAACGACTCGTCGGACGACTCGAACTCGAACTCCGGTGAGTCGAGGTCGAGCGGTGAGAACAACAACCCCGTGGCCTCCGCCATCGTCGTCGGACTCACGGCCGCCGGCATCGGCGCCGTCTTCTGGCAGGCGGCGCAGCGTGCGATGAGGGAGCCGCCGCCCGCGGCCGCCCCTCCGCCCCAGCCCCAGGAGGTCGCACGGGCCGCGCAGACGTACCTGCGCTCGCGCACGCACCAGCTCCGCGAGGATCTGGCGCTGGGCGCCGGTCCCACCATCGAGGAGCTGGCCTCCATGGCACGCATCCGCCGCGAGCACCTGGGCGTCTTCGGCCGACTGCTGCGCACCCATCGACAGGAGCTGCTGGCGCTGGCGGATGTGCACGCGCTGACGCCCCAGCGCGCGGTGGAGTGGATGCGGCGGGTGGGAGAGATCGCTTCCACAGATCCGCGGCTGGAGGAGGACCGGCGCGCGTTCGTGGCTGCGTATGAGGCAGGGGACCTGATCCGGTGAGGCTCGTGGCGCTGGTGGCCGCGCTGGTGGGAGCGCTCCCGGCAGGTGCCGAAGCGCCCCTGGCCGAGCGCGTGTCAGCGCTGGAGGCGAACTATGGCGTGGTGCTGCTCCCACCGGCCTCGGCGGATGCGGTGCTCGTGGCCGAGATCGAGGCCGGCCTCGCCTCCCTTCCTCCCGCGCTGCGCCACCCGCCCGGTGGATCTCTAGAACTGGAGCTTCACCCCGAGTCCTCACCGTTGGGCCTGGGGGATGGGAGTCCCTCACGGCTGGAGTGGACCGAGGGCCGTCGGCGCTTCCACCTCTATCGCTATGCACCGTCCAAAGAGCGGCGCGCGACCTTCCGGCTCTCACGGCTGACGGACGAGGAGGGCGAGCGGCTGTGGCGCCGCCGCGCCGCGGTGCACGCCGTGGTGCAGCGCTGGGATGACGCGCGGGGCTGGAGCAAAGGTCCGCGCTGGCGCCGGCTGAGTGGGTGGGTTGCCCCCTTCGAGCGCATGCTCACCTTCCGGGAGGAGGCGCTTCTCAGCTACGCCGGCGCCTACAGCCGCGCGCGAGGGCAGGCGAGCGCCTCGCTGGACCTGGTCACCTTCGCCGAGGAGCTGTTCGCCCCCGTGGAGTCCCTGCGCCCCGAGGCGCTGAGCGTGGACGACCAGGTGCGCTGCCAGGAGTTCTCCAAGGCGCGGGCGCTCTCGGAGATTGTAGCCGCGGAGGGGCTTGGCTCCCTGCCGCTCCGTGGGCGCTGTCCCGCCTTCGATGGATGGGCGGAGCTGGAGAACCTCACCCACTTCGAGGTGATGATGGCGGCCGCGACGGGGCGCCAGCCCGAGTCCCTCTTCGGCCACCTGATGCTGCGCCCGGTGTGGCGCGAGGGAGCCGTGCCGCGCGGGCCGGGGTTCGCGCCTGTGGTGCAGCTCGTGGCGCTCACCGGCCTGGAGGGGCGCGGTTTGACGTACACGCTGAAGGGGCTCCTTGGAGGCTATGACACCGGCTTCCTCACCACCACGATGGGGGAGGTGTCGCACGAGACGCTGGAGCTGGAGCAGCGCTCTGTCCGTCGCTTTCGTCTCCGCCTGACGTCCAGCGAGCAGGTGAGGCTCATCGAGCGCATCTGGGAGCTGGAGCGACGCGGTTACTTCCCCTACCGCTTCTTCACCGACAACTGCGCGAGCGCGCTGATCTTCCTCCTCAATGGCGTCTTCGAGGGAGGCCGCAAAGCACGCTTGCCCGGACGGCTCTGGGTGGCGCCTCCCGCGGCGCTGGACATGATCTCCCGGGTGGAGGTGGTGGCTGCCGGAGGAGAGAGCCAGCCACTGCTCGAGTACATCCCGGATGACTTCGAGTCCACGGAGGCTCGCGCGGAGCGGGCGTACGTGTCGCGGGAGGAGCTCCTGGGCGGGCTCTCCACGCACCTGACGCCTAAGGCCCGCGCGCGGCTGCGCCTGCTGCACTGGCGTCTGCGCTCTCCCAATCCCGAGGTGCGCCGCACCACCTACGAGGGGATGCCCGAGGTCATCTCCGGAGTGCTCGGCTCCGTGCCGCCTGAGAAGGTGGAGGAGGTTCGTCCGCTGCTGCACTCCTACGTGGCCTGGACGGTGCGGGTAGAGCGGGGCGCAGCGGATCGCGCCGAAGCGGAGAAGCTGGAGATCGAGCGGGCCCGAGTCCTGGCGGTGCGCACCCGCGTCCCCACGGCGGCCGAGGGTGTGCGCGATCGCCAGCGCCAGTTCGAGCGCGAGGACGAGCTCCAGCGCCGCCTGGCGGTGCTCGACCGGATCAGCGTGCTCCAGGAGGCCCTCGCGAAGGCACCTCGGCGCGAGGCGACCCAGGAGGAGACGGAGATCCTGGAGCGGGCCGAGGCGACGGAGGCCGCGTTCATTGCCTCCACCGAGGCCCAGGGCGCGCTGCAGGATGGGGTGCTGGCCAGCGTGGATCCGGTGGCATTCCTCGCGGAGGATCACCGCCAGAAGGTGGAGGCCTCGCGAGTCTGGGCCGAGGGCGCCCTGGTGAGGTCGGGCGCGGCCCGGACGGTGGTGGGGCTAGGCGTGGACTTCCCAGCGGTGGGAGGGTCGCGGCCGGTGGTGGTCTTCCAGAGCATGGGCCTCACCGAGGCGCTGGGAGACGCGCGCCTTCACGGCTTCCAGCCTGGAAGTGAGATGCGCGCACTCGAGGGTGAGCTGGTGCTCCTGCCGAGGAAGGGGTTGCCACGGGTGCTCAGCTCCCGGTTCACGTTGGTGGGCTACCGCACCCTCGTGCGAGAGCGGCCGATCCACCAGCGCTCCGTGGGAGACGCGCTCGGCTGGGGAATGGCAGCCCAGATGGAGTCCCTCAGGGAGAACGCGGTTCCCTACCGCGCCACCGTGCTGGCTGAAGCGCTCGCAGTGGCCGCAGAGGGGGCGCGCTTCCGCCACTTCACGGTGCTGGGAGCGGGGGTGAAGGCGGGGATGCACTGGGGCCCCGGAGTCCTGGCTCCAGCCCTGGGGCCACGGTTGTCGCTCTCACATCGCACGGGCCTGCCCGGCTCGCTCTCCAACGCCGTGCGGCTGGAGGCGGAGTACTCGCCCTTCTGGCGAGTGGGGGACGGCATCACCCACGAGGCCATCGGCTCGCTCCAACTGGAGCTGGCGCTGGGCAGCATTGGCCACTCCCGGCTGCTGTTCACCCCTCGCGCGCAGGTCCGCTGGGCAGGGAGGCTGCCCTCTCGAGTCGAGAGTACGCTCGAGCGGCGCCTGGTCCTGGGCGTGGAGCTGCACTGACTCGGCCGTCAGGCGTGGCTGTACAGGTCGCGCTCGGTGACCTTGGGCCGTGCGATGGCCCCGGTCACGGCGCCGAGGAACGTGCCGAGGATGTGCGCCCCCAACCACTCCCAGAAGGTCAGGCCCATCAAGAAGAACAGCTCCGGTTGCTGGCTCATGTAGGCCAGGAACCCGATCATGGCGGGCACCATCACCGAGCACACGGCTGCCGCGCCCAGCGCACGCTTCATCCGCCCCGCGTGGTAGCCCCCCAGCACCCCGCCGAGCAGCCCGTTGAAGAGCGGCATGAAGAAGGTGATGAAGCTGGCGAGGACCATGATCGTGACGCTGCCCACGAAGATGTGACGCTTGAGCGCGAACCCCTCTGGCTTGAGTGTGACGTCTGGAGGGAGCTCGGCAAACGTGACGTGCCGCGCAGGTTCGGTGCCATACGAGGGAGGGGTCTTGTCCTTTTCAGGAGGGATCAGCGTGGGGTCCGACATGGAGTCCTCCGAGAGAAGGGGCGTCGAGCGCTCGTCCCTTCGTGGGTT
>NZ_DASPHO010000469.1:0-4819 GCF_035629615.1 Hyalangium sp.
CAGCAGATCCTCCGAGCGGATGGAGGCCAGCACCGCGCCTGCCTCACCTGTGGCTGGCAAGCGCGCGGCCAGGTGACGCAGGAAGTCCTCGGGCGCGAAGCGCAAGGAGGGGTGCGCCTTGCGGGCCCGCTCGAGCAGCTCCCGCAGCGTCTCCTCCAGCTGCGGCAACGCGCGCAGTCCCTGGGCGAGCTTCGGAGAAACCCCGGAGAGAAACGCCTCGCTCAACGCTGTCTCACCGCTCATGTTTGCAGAATATCAAGGCAGGGCCCTGTGGGTTTACAGGGAACCGCGCGCGTGAGTTACTTCGCTCCCATGGCCACGGGCTGCCCGGAAGAGACCGAGCTGACCGACCTGGTGTTGGGCCTCCTGGAGCCGGAGTCCCTGGCTCAAATGGAGCGACACCTCGACGGGTGCACCGCATGCCGGAAGCTGGTGGCCGTGCTCGCGGGCAACGAGGCCTCCCTGAAGACGAGGACTGCTCGTACGCCTTCGGAGTCAGGAACAAGCGAGCAGCTCGATCGCGGCACGGAGCTGGGGCGCTATGTGGTGCTGGAGCGCATCGGCATGGGCGGCATGGGCATGGTCTTTGCCGCGCATGATCCGGAGCTGGACCGGAAGGTGGCCCTCAAGCTGCTGCGCTCGGATTGGAACGAGGGGCCGGGCGCGGTGGAGGCGCGGGCTCGCCTGTGGCGCGAGGCCCAGGCGCTGGCACGGCTGTCCCACCCCCACGTGGTCTCCGTGCACGACGTGGGCATGCACGGCGGGCGCCTCTTCATCGCCATGGACTTCGTGGAGGGCACCACCCTGAGCCGGTGGCTGCGGGCCGCGCCGAGGCGCTGGGCGGAGGTGCTCGACTGCTTCGTCCAGGCCGGACGGGGGCTGGCAGCGGCGCACGCCGGCGGGTTGGTGCACCGGGACTTCAAGCCGGACAACGTCCTGGTGGGCCAGGACGGACGCGTGCGCGTCACGGACTTCGGGCTGGCCCGCCTCTCCCAGCGTCTGCCCGAGGAAGGGCTCGGCGGGACGAGCCCTGGTGCGGCCTCTCAGGCGATGACCCAGCAGGGCACCCTCATGGGCACGCCGGCCTACATGGCCCCGGAGCAGCTCGAGGGACAGGCCTCGGACGCACGCAGTGATCAATTCAGCTTCTGCGTCGCCCTCTACGAGGGCCTCTACGGCGAGCGGCCCTTCACCGGAGACTCTCTGGCGGCGCTCGTCCGAGCCATCCGCGAGGGCAGTCCCTCCGCGCCGGGAGAAGGCCGCGTGCCCTCGCGGGTGCGCCGCGCCATCCTCCGGGGCCTGGCCGCCAGACCCGAGGAGCGTCATCCCTCCATGGAGGCGCTGCTGGCGGCCCTCACCCAGCGGCCCCTTGGCGAGCGCTGGCGCGTGGTAGCCGCCTGCGTGGGGGCGGCAGCGCTGGTGGGCGCGGGCGCGGGCTTCTGGGGCCGCTCGGCCACGCGCTGCACGGGCTTCGAGCGGACGCTGGTGGACATCTGGGATGAGGGCCGCAAGGAACGGCTGGAGGCGGCTTTCCGCAGCTCCGGGCTGCCGCTGGCCGAGCAGGGCTGGGTCTCCACCTCCCGCAGGCTGGAGGCCTACGCCGCCTCGCTGGCGGCCATGGAGAAGGACTCGTGCGAGGCCACCCACGTGCGCGGCGAGCAGTCCGAGCGGCTGATGGACCTGCGCGGCGCATGCTTGGACCGGAGGCGCGGCTCGCTCCGGGCGGCGGTGGATCTCATGTTGGAGGGGGACAAGGCCGTGCTGGAGCGCGCGCCCGAGTCCGCCCATGCCCTGCCGGATCTGCTGGCGTGCGCGGATCGCTCCGCCCTGGTGAACGTGATGCCGCTCCCGGCGGATCCAGCGGTCCGCCAGCAGCTGAGCGAGCTGCAGGCGACGATTGCCGAGGCCACGGCCCTCTATGAGGCGGGGCTGAGCACGCGGGCCCTGGAGAAGGTGAAGGGGGCGCTCGTGGGCCTGCGCGCGGCGGGCTACCGGCCCTACGAGGCCGCCGCGCTGCACCTGCAGGGCAGCGTGGAGAAGTCCTTCGGACGCTTCACCGAGGCGGGAGAGCTCTTCCAGCAGGCCCAGCTCGCCGCGCTGGCAGGGCGGGATGACGAGCTGCTGGTGCACTCGCTGATAGGCATGGTCGGCGCGGAGCTCCAAGGCAAGGCGCGCATCCCCGAGGCCGAGCGCTCCCTGCAGCTGGCACAGGCGGCGCTGGAGCGGCTGGGCGAGGAGGATGCTCCGAGCGCAGCCGGTGAGTTCTACCTGTTCCGCGGGCACCTCCACCACCGCAAGGGTGAGCACGCGCAGGCCCTGGCCGACCTGCGTCACTGCCTGGCGCTCTGGGAGAAGGCGCTGGGCCCCGAGCACCCCCGCCTCGCCGAGCCACTCACCGGGCTGGGCCTGGTCCACAACGGGCAGGGCCACTACGAGGAAGCGCTCGCCCGCTACCAGGATGCGCTGCGGCTGCACCAGCGCGCCTACGGGGCGCAGCACCCGGGTTGCGTCACCCATATGAATAACGTGGCCACGGCGCTCCGGCTGGCGGGGAAGGTGGACGAGGCGGTGACGCGCTACCGGGAGGCGCTCGCGCTGAGCGAGCAATCCATGGGCTCCGAGCACACGACCACCAGCATGGTGCGCGTGAACCTGGGCGACGCGCTGCAGCGCCAGGGGAAGATGCAAGAGGCGCTGGCGGAGTATGAGAAGGCGCTGCCCGGCCTCGTCGCCGTGCATGGCCGCGCCCACCAGCGCGTCACCGCGGTGCTCACCAGCATTGGCAACGCGCACGCGGATCTGGGAGAGGCCGCCGCGGCGGAGAAGGCCTACGCCGAGGTGCTGGCCCGGCAGCATCAGGCGCTCGGCCCGGACCACCCGGACCTGGCGCTCACCTACAACAACCTGGGCACGGTGATGCTGGACACGAAGCGGTACACGGAGGCGCGCCGCCTCCTGCAAGCCGCCCGAGCGCTGTGGGAGAAGGCGCTGGGCCCGGATCATCCCAAGATGGCCTCCGTGGTGCAGAACCTGGCGAAGGTGGACCTGGAGGAAGGACGGCTGGAGGTGGCGCTCGTGGGCTTCCAGCGGGCGCTGGAGATGCGGCGCAAGGCGCTGGGCCCGGAGCACCCCAAGGTGGTGACTTCCCTGACGCTGGTGGGCGCGGTGACTCACCGCCTGCATGGGGCACGGGCGGCGCTCGAGCCGCTGGAGCGCGCGGCGGCGCTGGCGAACAAGGTGCAGCTGCCTCCGCTCGAGCGGGGCAAGGCCCTCTTTGCGCTGGCGCGCGCCCTGTGGGAGACGGGAGAGGCCCGCCCGCGGGCGCTCGCGCTGGCGCAGGACGCGCGCGCCGAGCTCGCCAAGACTACCCAGCACGCCGCGAAGGAGCTCCGCGAAGTGGAGGAGTGGCTCGCGAAGCGCTGAGCTCCCTTGAATTCGCACGCGGTCATAGGTGGAGACGATCTTCGAGAAGCGCGGCGTAGCGATCGCGGCTCCGGAGATCGCTGGCGCCTCAAAGGTAGAAACCCACAGTCCCTTGGACGCAGGCTGCGAGCTGCTCGGACGATCTTCTCGGCGCGGGCCGGTGGCGGAGGACCGGCAAGTCGGGCGGCTTGCTTCCGGACGACGTAACGCCTCGAACTGGCAAGGACTTGAGGCCACACAGGGGCCCGGACGATCACGCTCGCCGCGATCAAAATCCCGCGCTTTCCACGGATCGTCTCCAGCGCCGAGAGCGTCATGCGTACGCTCGTGCGAACCAGGAGCCTGTCGGCGGGGGTAAAGGGCATCGTTGCTAGGTACCCCATCGGGGTATTCTTACGTAATGCACCCCCTTCGGTATTCCATCAACGTCACATTGGACGGCTGCTGCGATCATCGTGCGATTGTCGCGGACGAAGACCTGCATCGTCACGCGGTGGAAAACCTCGACCAGGCCGATGCCCTCCTCTTTGGGCGGGTGACCTACGAAATGATGGAGGCAGCGTTTCGGCCGCCGACGCGAACGGGGGCAAGGCCTGACTGGATGGAACCCTTCGCCCGGACGATCGACGCGGCAAAGAAGTACGTCGTGCCGACCACCCTGGATCGGGTCGATTGGAACGCGGAGCTCGTGCGCGGGGATCTGGGGAAGGCCGTTCAGCAGCTCAAGCGGGAGTCGGGTAAGGGACTGTTCGTGGGAGGCGTGAAGCTCCCGCTGGCCTTGGCGGAGCTGGGATTGATCGATGAGTACGAGTTCGTGGTGCAGCCCAGGGTGGCGGGCCACGGGCCGACGTTGTTCGCGGGGCTATCGAAGCGTATCGACTTGAAGCTCGTGAGCCGGCTGGAGTTCGGCTCGGGGGCGGTGGCGATGCGGTATGAGCCGCGAAGGTAGCAGAAAGGCCTCGTGGCGACGACGCTGGGGGCAGGAGCTGAATAGGTGTCTGCGAATGTTGAGAACACCGTGAGGATCCAGATGACCAAGAGCTGGGTCCTGGCGAGCCTGATCCTCCTGGCGCCGTTGAAAGCCGCGGCGGCCGAGCCGACTGGCTAAAGCACTGCAATCGCATCCTGCTACCATAGTCCTCCTTACCAGAAAGGAGCCTTCATGCGGTTCGCGCCCCGTGTCTCCCGTCTCCTGCTGGCCTCCTTGTTGACCCTTCCTCTATCCGTCCATGCCGAGTCCCCGGTGCGGGAGATGCTCCGTTTCGTGGATGCGGCATCGGCCGGGGAGCAGCCGGTGAGGATCGACGTCGCCGCCCTGAGCTCCCGGCGGATCGGGATTCCGCTCCTGGATGGCCAGACGGTCGTCGCCGAGCGGTCCGACCTGGAGGTGCGGGGG
>NZ_DASPHO010000470.1:0-55461 GCF_035629615.1 Hyalangium sp.
ACGGGGGAGTGGCTCCTCATCTCCGCCAACGGTGGAATCAACCTCTGGCTGGGCAACAACGCGGACGTGGACAGGAGCATGGCTGTCCGCCCGGGCGCGGCGTGGGAGGCGCTGGTGGCGGAGCCTTCGCGTCACGGATTCCACACTCCGGCCTCTCAGGACCGCTACTTCACGCAGAAGGTCCTGGCCTTCTGCCGCCAGCAGCCGCTGGGCTGCGTGGGCAACCTGCTGTGGAAAGCGCGGCTGCTCCTGGTGGCTCGCGAGCTGCCTCGCAACGAGGACCTCTATGTCGTCCGCTCTCAGTCCCCTGTGCTCTGGGCGCTGACGGCGAGGCCTGGCGGCGTGGCGCTTCCCTATGCGCTGCTGTGGCCCCTCGCAGCAGCGGGGTGCGTCGTGCTCTGGCGAAAGAGACGCATGGGCACAGAAGAATCCCGTGTCGCACTCACCGTGGCTGGCGCCGCCCTCATGCTGGCGGCTCCCTCCATTCTCTTCTTTGTCTCCGGCCGGTACCGCGCACCCCTCGCGCCGGTGCTCTGCGTGCTCGGGGCGCTGGGGCTCCACCTGCTGTGGTCCCGTGCCGCCTCGCGCGCTGTGCCCGTGGGAGTGGCGCTGGTCGTGCTCGTGCTGTCCGTGTGGCCCGTGCGGCTGGCAGTGGACTCCGTCGACTTCGCGGCCGAGCTCGACTACGCGGTGGGTGGACGGCTCGCCCGGCTCGGGAACGACGCGGGCGCGGTGGAGGCGTGGCGCCGTGCCGTCCTCCGCAAGCCGAACTACCTGGAGGCAGGCTTCAACCTCGGGCTTGCGCTGGAGCGCCTGGGGCGGGTCGATGAGGCGGTGCGCACCTATCAGGCGTTGCTGCGCTGGTATCCCCGCGAGGGCTTGCTGAGGGATCGGCTCGTCCAGCTCCAGGGGTCGACTCCCTAGCTGAATCGCTTCGAAGCTCCTCCCGGCGGCGCGCTCTGGCCGAACCTGTCTGCTTGTATGACAGGTTCGGCTGGCACTGCCGACAGGGCGTCTGACCTCTGCACCACCCGGGTCAAATCTGTATGGCTGTGAGCCTGTCGAAAAAGGGGGCCTCGGGCTCGGTAACCTACTGCCTGTGGGGTCGGCCTCCGACGCTTCACCCATTCGGTAGTAGGCAACTGCGAGAGCAGAGGACTTCTTCGACAGGCCCGCTGTCAGACAGGTTCTGCTGGCTCGCCCCCGAGAGGGAGCTCCAGCCAGCCCCCTGCGTAACCCGTCCGCAGGCCTGTGGTGAGTCTCGGCGGCTCTCACATGGATCCAGAGCCCATGTGCTCGTCCGGGCTCGTCCGATCCTGGGTTCGATCCCGGGCGTCGTCAGGCTTCTCGTTCCGGGCGGTGGAGGCCCAGCGCGCGGCAGCCTCTCGCAGCGCCCTCACGGCGAACTCCTTGTCGAGGGGCGGGTTGCCCACGTCGATGACCTCGCGGAACAGCGAGGTGTCCAGGCCCTCCTCCTGCGCGACAGAGCCCGCGAAGAGCACCACCGGCTTGCCCAGCTCCTTGCCCGAGCGCGCCAGGGAGGCGGGCCCCTTGCCCAGCACCGTCTGCCGATCGAACCGCCCCTCGCCCGTGATCACCACGTCCGCCACCGCCACCCGCCGCTCCAGGTGGAGCGCCTGGGCCACCAGCCCGTAGCCCGAGACGATGTTCGCGCTGGCGAGCACCGCGAGCCCATACCCAAAGCCCCCCGCCGCACCAGCGCCCGGAACGCGGATGAACTCGGGGGCCAGCCCTTGCGCGAACCAGGCCAGCGCCTCCTCCAGCTCTGCCACCATGTGTGGATCCGCGCCCTTCTGCGGACCGAAGAGCTGGGAGGCCCCGTTGGGTCCCAGCAGCGGGGCCGTCACGTCCGTGGCCGCCAGCAGCTCCACCTCCATCAGCCGGGGGTGCCGCTGGGTGATGTCCACACGCGCCAGCCGCCGGAGCGCCGCGCCGCCTGGGGGCAGGGGCTGTCCTTCCGCGTCCAGGAAGCGGTAGCCCAGCGCCACGAGCGCACCCGCTCCTCCATCATTCGTCGCGCTGCCTCCCATTCCGACGATGATCCGCGAGCAGCCCGCATCCAGCGCCGCCCGGATCAGCTCGCCCGTGCCATGGGTGGAGGCGCGCCGAGCGTCCCGCTCCTCCGGGCGCAAGAGCGACAGCCCCGAGGCCGCGGCCATCTCGATGATGGCCGTCCGGCCGGAGTCGAGCAGGGCATAGGCCGCCTCGACGGGAGCGCCGAGCGGACCTTGCACGGTGAGCACGCGGCGCTCGCCGGGAGCTCCCGCCAGCAGCGCATCCACGGTGCCAGGGCCTCCATCCGCCAGGGGAGCCACATCCAGGAGGACCTCGGGGGCCGCCTCCCGGAGCCCCGCCTGGAGCGCCTCGGCGGCCTCGGAGGCGGTGAGGGTTCCCTTGAACTCCTGAGGGGCAACGAGCCAGCGCAAGCTCACGGTTCGGTCTTCGCTTCCTTGGGAGGCTCCACGGTCACCTGCCCGGGGAGCGAGAGGGCGATGCACTGGCTCTTGAGGCCATCCTCCACGCACTGCTCGTGGGCCTTGCACTGGCCGCGGCAGGGCAGGGTGACGCAGTAGCCGCTGTTCGGATCACAGGTGGTGCCCGTAGGGCAGGCCGCGTAACACCCGCCCTGCGAGCGCGAGACGCCCGAGGCGGCCACGGCGAGGGTGGTGTTGATGACCGCAGAGGCCACATCTCCGGATCCTCCGCTGCGGCACCCCATCAGCAGGGCCAGCAGCCCCACCGCGATCCCCTGTTTCCATTGACGGCTCATGAGCGCTCCTCCATTGACAGTGCCTCGGCGTGCCACTCCAGCAGGGGCCGAGGGCCCGTGAGGCCAGGCATCACCCGCTGCGAGACGGCCTCGAGCCTCCGCAGCAGCGCATCGACCGTATCCGCGGGCTGGCGGGCCGGGCCTCGGATCCGCTCGCAGAAGAAGGTGCGGCAGCCGAAGGGCCGATCCGCATAGACGGTGCACCGCCGGCCCGCGGCGTCCAGGTACGGGCAGCCTCCATCCGCGCGCTTCGGCGGCAGCGGGCGGTGGCTCGTGAGCAGCTTCCACTCGGGGTACCAGAGCCAGGGCTGGCGCCCGGTGCGTGACAGCTGGCAGCACTCGCCGCTGGAGGGGCAGGAGAAGGGCGCGTAGGCCGCGTCCGCTTGACGGTAGATGGCCCGCAGCTCGCGCAGCGCTCGCGTCTCCGCGACCGCCCCAGTCACAAGGGCTTCATCCTCGTCGTCCCAGTTGCGGGGTCGCATCCGCAACCCTTTTCTCACACCCGAGGGGCCGCGGTCGAATGCGCAGCCTCACAGCACTCGCAGGACGAAGCACTTCAGGTAGCGCGTTTCCCTCAAATTCAAGAGTACCGGGTGATCCTTGCCCGCGCCGCGGCGCTCGATGATCTGCACGCGCCGGCGTGCGTCCGCCGCCGCTGAGGCCAGCATGTCCTCGAAGCCCTGCTCATCCACGTGGTAGGTGCAGCTGGCGGAGATGAGGTAGCCCCCGGGCCGCAGCAGCTGCATGGCGCGCAGGTTGATCTCCTTATACCCGCGAAGCGCGGCCGCCACGGCATCCTTGTTCTTCGCGAACGAGGGCGGATCCAGGACGATGGTGTCGAAGCGCCGCCCCTCGTCCACCGCGTCGCGCAGGAAGTCGAAGGCGTTGGCGACGACGACGTCCAGGTTGGTGAGGCGGTTGGCGGCGGCGTTGTCTCGCAGCTGCGCGGCGGCGGCCTCGGAGATCTCCACGGCGGTGACGCGCTGGGCGCGGGTGGCGAGCTGCAGCGCGAAGCCACCCACGTAGGCGAAGCAGTCCAGCGCCTCGCCATGGGCGTACTGCGAGGCCATGACGTGGTTCTCCCGCTGATCCAGGAAGGCGCCCGTCTTCTGGCCCTCGAGCAGATCGGCGCGCATGCGCACCAGGCCCTCGTCGAAGGAGACGGGGCCTGGCAGCTCGCCGCGCAGCAGGCCCTTCTCCGCCTGCAAGCCCTCCAGCGCGCGCACGCCCACGTCTGAGCGGTTGACGATGGCGCGCGGCTTGAACTGCTCGGCGAGCAGCTCCGTGATGAGCGCCTTGCGCGCCTCCATGGCCGGCACGAGGAACTGCGCGCTCAGGTACTCGCCGTAGCGATCCACCACGAGCCCGGGGAGCTGGTCCGCCTCGCCATGCACCAGGCGGTAGGTGGTCTCTCCAGGCAGGGCCTTGCGCCGCAAGGCATCGGCGGAGAGCAGCCGCTGGCGGAAGAAGTCCGTGTCCACCGCGATGTCCTCGTAGGTGAGCCAGCGCAGGGAGATCTTCGAGTGCTTTGAGTAGAAGGCCTTGCCGATGAACCAGCCGCGGCCGTCGGTGACGCGCACCACCTCGCCGCCGGGCAGGCCGGGATCGCCGTTCAGGTCCGCGCGGTAGATCCACGGGTGGCCGGCCTGCCAGCGCTCGACGCCGCGGCGCAGGAGCTGCACCTGGGGGAGCCCGTCCGGGCCGAGCTCGGGCGTGGTGCGATCCGGGGCCAGCTTCTCAGGGCGGTGCGGGCGTCCCCGGCCCTGCTGCGGGCGGGCGGGCCTTCCCCTCTTCTGTCCGGGCGTAGTGGGCATGGTCGTGGCGCGGCGTATACTGCCAACCCGCGTGAGATACGAGCTGCTCCTTCAGACAATGGTTCCCGGGACGCCTTATGACAGCGCCCGGGTCGATGCCCTCCTGCTGGAGCGAGGGGCGTTCGCTCGCCCTGATGGGCAGCGCATCTGGCGCCTCAAGAGCGGAGATGTGGAGGTGGGCGAGCTGCGCGAGGGCGGGCAGCTCATCGCCACGGAGCTGCGCGTCCCGCTGTCGGACAAGCTGGAGCTGGTCCGCGAGGTGGTGGAGGAGGGCGCGACGCTGGCCGCCGCCGCCGAGGTCCGCCTCATCGATCCGCAGCTGGGACGGCACCTGTCCGCCAATGACAGCGGGGCGGTGGCGGACCAGTTCCTGCGCACCGCGCGCTATGCGGGGGAGATGATGGGCGTGTCCGAGGCCGTGTCCGCCAGCTACGCCGCGCCGCCCGAGGGGATCCCCGCGGGGTTCAAGGTCCTCGCGGCCATCATCGGGGGGCTGGTCCTGCTGTACCTGCTGGCCGACTCGCTGCTCAGCAAGCTGGGCGAGTGAAAGGCTGGATTTCCGGTAGCCAATCGAGCGAGCCTGCGCGCATGCCACGCTCCTGGTCGATCCGGATCTCCCTCCTCGCGGTCCTGCTGTTCATGCTCGGGCTGCTGCTCTCCACCCTCGGCCTCCTGCCGGGCCTGTATGGCTTCTTCCTCTATGGGCTCGCGGTGCCGGTGGGCCTGGTGGGTGTGGTGGTGGGCATCATCGCCGCGGTGCAAGGGCGGGCCCGGCACGGGCTCACCGCGGTGGGGCTGGGGCTCGCGGTCATCGTGGGGGTGATTGCCCCCGGCGTCATGGCCGGCGACCGGCCTCGTATCAATGACATGAGCACGGACCTGGAGGACGTGCCCGCCTTCATCCAGGCGAAGGCCCTACCCGAGAACCAAGGGCGGGACATGGGCTACCCGGCGGAGTTCAAGCCGATCGTCCGGGACTCCTACAAGAACCTCAAGCCGCTCCGGGTGAGCGCGCCGCCGGATGCGGTGTTCGAGCAGGCCCTGGCGCTCGCCCGCGAGCAGCCCCGCTGGAAAGTGACGACGGTGGATCCGCAGGCGCGGACCTTCGAGGGGGTGGTGGAGTCGCGCCTGTTCCGCTTCCGGGATGACTTCATCGTAAGGGTCCGGGCGGACGGGGAGGGGACGCGCGTGGACATGCGCTCCAAGTCCCGGGTGGGGAAGGGAGACCTGGGCGCCAACGCGCAGCGCATCGAGCAGTTCCTCCAGGCGCTGGTCTCCCGAGCGGGCTCGGGAGCGGCAAACGCAGGGGAGGGGCGTTAAGGAGGAGTCGTGGCGAAATACCTCTTCCTCGCGTTCGTGGTGGTGCCGCTCCTGGAGCTGTACCTCCTCATCACCCTGGGCCGGCAGCTCGGCGTGGGCCCCACCCTGGCGCTCATCGTGGTGTCGGGCCTGCTGGGCAGCTGGCTGGCCAGGAGAGAGGGCCTGCGCGTCACGCGGAACTGGCAGGCGGCGAGGGCCGAGGGGCGTGTGCCCGAAGAGGGCATCATGAGCGGGGTGCTCGTGCTGCTGGGTGGGGTGCTGCTCATCGTCCCTGGCGTCCTCACCGATGCGGTCGGCCTCTTCCTGCTCATTCCTCCGGCGCGGCGGTGGGTCTCCGCGCGAATGCGCCGCGCGCTCGAGCGCGGGATGAAGAGCGGCTCGATCCACGTCACCACCTATGGCGGGGTGAGCGTTCCTCGGCAGGAGGCCTCGTCGCCCCCCCGCCCCGCGCTGGGCGAGGTTCGTGGAGGCGAGGTGGATGCCGAGTTCACCGAGGAAGGTCCCAAGCGCTGAGGCGTGGTATGGCCTGGGGGATCTCAGACTTCAGGAGCTCCCTTGCGACTGCGCGCGCTCTCTCTCCTCACGGCACTGCCGGGACTCGTCACCCGGGTGGTGCTCGCAGGGAGCCTCCTGGCCTGTGGCCATCACCGTCCTGAAGGTCCGGGGAGCCCGCCGGATCTGCTCGAGGATGGCTGGCAGGTCTCATCGCTGGAAGCGGAGGGCATGTCCCACGAGCGGCTCCTGGAGCTCGAGCGGCGCATCGAGGCCGAGGAGACGCCCGCGCCGGATGCCCTGCTCATCGCTCGCCACGGCAAGCTCGTGTACGAGCGCTACTGGAACGGCTTCCACCGTGACAAGCCGCACGATCTGCGCTCGGCCACGAAGAGCATCACCTCGATGCTGGTGGGCCTGGCGCTGGAGCAGCAGCTCCTGCCCGGCCTGGACACGCCCGTCCTGCCCCTGCTTCGGAGGTACGCGCCCCACAAGAACGCGGATGAGCGCAAGGAGCGGCTGACGGTGCAGCACCTGCTGGAGATGCGCAGCGGGCTGGCCTGCAACGACTGGCAGGAGGACTCCCCCGGCCAGGAAGAGCGGATGTACGACTCGAGTGACTGGGTGCGGTTCATCCTCGATCTGCCGATGGCGGAGGAGCCTGGCCAGTCGACGGTGTACTGCACGGGAGGCGTGGTGGTGCTGGGCGCGCTGGTGGAGGACGCGGCGGGAGTGACGTTCCCCGAGTTCTCGCGCCGGCACCTGTTCGAGCCGCTGGGCATCTCCCGCTTCGAGTGGCAGGAGGCGGATGGGGGGCGCACGGACACCGGTGGGCACCTGCGCCTGCGCCCACGTGACTTCGCGAAGCTCGGCCAGCTGATGCTGAACGGAGGGAAGTGGCAGGGGCAGCAGCTCCTGCCGGAGGCCTGGGTGCGAGCGTCGACGGTGAGCGAGCGGCCCCTGGGGGACTCGAGGTACGCCTACCTCTGGTGGGTCAACACCTTCGAGATCAACGGCACGAAGGTGGAGACGTACTTCGCGCGAGGAAATGGGGGCCAGTACGCGTTCGTCTTTCCGTCGCTCGAGCTGGTGGCCATCTTCACCGGCAGCTTCTACAACGAGCCGGAGTCCTCACTGGCCATCGAGCTGGTCGGCCGGTACGTGCTGACGGCCGCGCTGCAGCAGCAGGGGGACGGCTGACTCCAGGGAGCGCGCCACCCGCCGCTGAGGGGTGTGCAGAGGGCTACTTCTCCAGCCTCTTGCTCGCGGCGCCCTTCAAGGCCGTGAACCCGGCGATGGGCCACAGCTCGTCATTGGCTGGGATGTTCAGGTACACCCCATCGAAGCCCTGGAGCATCGACTGGGCACCGGACGCCAGCGAGTCGCCGACGGCGAAGTGACCCGTGGCCGTCAACATCACCGTGTCGGAGTCTTTGACGTCCCCGGTGTGCCACACGGCACGGCCTTTCTGGCTGTGGATGGCGTACACCAGCTTCATCGCGGCCGTCGGTGAAGGCCCCGGGTTGAAGACGCTGAAGATGCGAAGCTCCAGCTGGAGACGCTGGCTCTCCTCCGCGGCGTAGGCCTGAAAAGCCGAGAGCTCGCCGGACTGGAGAGCCTGGAGCTTCTTCTGATCGAGCTTGTCTTGGTCCCGCCCCGTATAGCTGATGCCGGTGAACAGGATGGCCGTCGGAGCCGTCCACTCGACCTCGAGGCCCTTCATGGACGCCGTCGGCAACATCATCTGCCCCGAGAGCGCGATGTCGAAGGCACCCTCCACCAGCCCCTGGTGCAGGGCCTCGAGCTTGTCGGCCTGCTCGTCGCTCGAGAGCTTCACCTCGACCCACTCGGCGCGGAGCCGCTCGGGCTCATGGAAGTAGTGCATGCTGATCAGCTCCGTCAGCGCCACGCCAATGTCATGGTCGAAGCCGGTGAGCTTCCCCTCGCTCCGGTACACATACGGCGCACCGGACACGTAGCCGAACCGAAGCACGCCGCGGGCGAGCAGGGCCCGCAGCTCGGCGTCCTGATCCTCGGGGGCGACCCAGGGATCGCAGTCGCTGCCGCGGGGCGTGAACCGGGGTGTCATGCCCATGTAGCGAGCGTAGAGGTGCGCGTAGCGCGCTCCGTGCTGCTGGCCCAGGAAGACCCCGAGCGCCGCGTTGAACACCCGGTTGAGCTGTGAGGTCCGGGTGCCGGGCGCCGCGAGCGCGGGGATCTGATCCGTGATCTTGTAATCCAATGGGCCTGCCGTGGTGAGGGATGGGAGCGACGGGGCAGGATCCGCTCTCTGTCGAGCGCCGTCAATCTGTGTACCGGGTTCGTGTCTCTGGCTGCCCCGCCCCATTCCTCTGGTTTTGGGTTAAAGCTGCCCGCCGTGCCCGCTCCGCAACGCGTTCTTTCCTCACAGGCATTTCAGGCCCGGCTGGCCCAGGCCATGGGCGTCACGCGTGTGGCGCGGATCACCGGGCTGGACCGCACCGCGGTGGAGGTGGCGTGCGCGGTGCGGCCGGGCGGCCACGTCCTCCAGGTCTGCAACGGCAAGGGGCTCACCTACGAGGGGGCCGCGCTCGGGGCGCTCTTCGAGACGGCGGAACTGTGGGCGGCGGAGCACGTGCCGCCTGGCCAACTGGTGTGGGGCACGCGCGCCGAGCTGGCCGGACGTGACGGGGGCGCATGGAGCGCCGAGGCCCTGGGCTCGGCGGGGAGGATCGTCGATCCCCGGCTGTGGGGAGAGTCGGTGCGCTGTGCCTGGCAGCAGGCCACGGAGCTGCACTCGGGGCGCACGGTGTGGGTTCCTGCCCAGGGGGTGTACTGCCCGCCCGGAGGCGAGGAGGCGCTGGGGCCGGTGAGCGTGGCCTGGACGAGCAATGGCTCCGGGGCACACCCGGATGCACGCCGCGCGCTGCTCCATGCATTGCTGGAGGCGACAGAGCGGGATCAGCTCGCCCGTACCCTGCCGGGCGGGTGGACGGAGGAGGCGGTGCTTCGGCGGATGCTGGGCCCTGGAGGGCTCGCGCGGGGAGCTAACCGCACGGCGGCGCTGGCGCGGACGCTGCGGGAGCGGGGCTTTGGCGTGTACCTCTTCGATGTCACTCCTTCCTCACGGAGGCCGGGGGCGGTGGGGCTGCCCGTGGCCGCGGCGGTGCTGGTGGACGAGCGGCAGGGGCCGGTGCCGCTCAGCGCGGGGTATGCGTGTGCGCTCGGGAGGGATGAGGCGCTGCTGCGCGCCTTGCTGGAGGCGGCCCAGTCCCGGCTCACCGATATCCATGGCGCGCGGGAGGATGTCTCCCATGCGGACCCGAGCGCCGCGCGGGACTTCGCCGCCGTCTGTGCCTCGGCGCGCCCCAGGCGCCGGGCGGAGGAGATGCCGGACTTCTCCCCAGACAGCGCGTCTCCCGTGCGGGGGCTGCGGCGCGTGCTGCGGCAGCTCCGGAGCGGGGGCTTCACCCAGGCCGCCGCCGTCACGCTCGACGCGCCCCTGCCTGGCCTGCATGTCCGGCGCGTGGTGGTGCCGGGCATGGGCCTCTCGGAGCTCCTATGAAACGCCGTCCCGAGGATCTCGTCGTCTTCCTGGGCCCCTCGCTGCCCGCGGCCGAGGCGCAGGGGTTGACCTCCTGCCGCGTCCTGCCACCGGCTCGCCAGGGGGATGTGTGGCGGGCGCTCTCGCTTCGGCCGCGCGCCATCGCGCTGGTGGATGGCTTGTTCGAGGCGCAGCCGTCCGTGTGGCACCACGAGCTGCTCGCCGCGCTGGAGGCGGGAGTGGCCGTGTTTGGCGGGGCAAGCATGGGGGCGCTGCGTGCGGCGGAGCTGTCCGCCCACGGCATGGTGGGGGTAGGGCAGATCTTCGAGTGGTATCGGGATGGGGTGCTGGTGGATGACGCGGAGGTGGCGCTGCTGCACGTGGATGCGGAGTTTGGCTACCAGCCGCTCACCGTGCCGCTGGTCAACGTCCGGCACGTGGCCGCCCAGGCGCGCGTGGCGCGAGTGCTCACCCCGAGGCAGGTCCGCGCGCTGGTGACGGCGGCGGAGGGACTCTTCTACCAGGAGCGCACGTGGCATCGGATCCTGGAGGCGGTGCGTCCCGCGTGGCCTGCCGCCACACGAGCGGGCTGGGAGGCGTGGTTCTCGAGGGGAGTGGAGGATCTCAAGCGCCAGGATGCCATCACCTGCATCCGGACCGCGGCGGCGTTCGTGTCGTCGGCCGTGCCCGTGCAGCAGCCTCGACGCGCTTCGCGGCCGCCGCCTTCCTCACTCGTGCGGCGCCGGAGGTTGTCGGAGGACGTGTCAGTGGTGGCGGGCAGCGCGGTGTCCTCTTCGCGGGTGTTGGCGGCCTTGGAGCGCGCGCCGGACAGCGTGGAGCTGGCCGAGGCGGGCCTGCGCCGGGCGCTGCTGGCCGGGTGGGCGCGCTCGATGGGGCTCGTGCCGACCGCCGAGGAGCTCCAAGCGGCGGAGGCGGAGTGGTGGCGGCGTCACAAGGTCCGGCCTGCGGAGAAGGAGGCCTTCCTGGTGGCGTGTGGGCTGGATGGACCGGGCCTGCGGCGGTGGTGCGAGGAGCGCGCGCTGGAGCGGCTCGCGTTGTCACATGCGCAGCGCCTGCTGCCGGACGGGCCCTCATGGCAGGAGGCGCTCGCCTCCGAGGCGCGTCTCCAAGGCCGCTGGGTAGAAGAGGCTCGCAGGGAGAGCCGGCCTACGCGCTCCCAACGAAGGCGAGCAACGCCTTGAGGACGGCCTGCGGGTCTTCCACCATCGGGTAGTGCCCGATGCCCTCGAGCGACACGATGTCCGGGTGGGGGACGAGCTCGCGGTAGCGCGCCGCCATGTGAGCGCCCGAGACAGGGTCCACCGCTCCGTTCACCATCCGCAGGGGGACGCGGGTGCGCTGGAGCGCGTCGGTCCAGCGCTCCCGGTGGCGGCGCCGGTCCTCGATGTAGCTGATGAGACGGTGGGAGATGCGCGAGCCGCCGTTGTGCGTGATGACCTCCCAGAACTCCTTCAGCTCCTGCTTCGAGGGTCGGGTCCTCTCGCCGAAGACGGCGGTGAAGCTTCGCTCGAAGGAGCTCTGGGTGAGGAGCCGCGAGACGAGGGGGCCCACTGGGCTCGCCAGGAGTCGCTGGATCAACCGGGGCTGATGCACCTCGGGGAAGAGGCCGCCGTTGAGGAAGCACGCGGAGCGAAGCACCAGCCCCGTCCGGCCAGCCTTCTCCTGCTCCAGCTGGCGTGCGAGCAGCTCTTGGACGACGGAGACAGCGAAGTCGTGACAGAGCACGTGCACGTGCGTGATGCCGAGCGACGCCATCAGCTGCTCGATGAGCGTTGCCTGCTCCAGGACGGAGTACACGTGCCGCGAGGGCTTGTCCGAGAAGCCGTAGCCGAGCAGGTCCGGGGCAATCACGCGGAACCGGGATGTCAGCTGGGGCCAGAGGCGGGACCAGTCCCACGAGGAGGTGGGAAAGCCGTGGAGGCACAGGAGCACGTCCCCCGCGCCCTCGTCGCGGTAGAAGATGCGGTGGGCCTCGAATGAGAAGGTCTTTCCTTCGCGCTTCCAGTCGCTGAGCTGCATGGCGTGCATTGTGACACCTGTTCTAGAGTCCGCGCGCCATGGCCCCTACACGAATCGTCCAGCCGATGACCGCTGTTCTCCGGAACCTGCCCCTCCTGCTGACCCTGGGGCTGCTCACCTCCTCATGCGGTGGGGAGTCCTGCGAGGTGGGCTCGGAGCTGCACCGCACGGAGCTGTTCTTCGGGCTCGACCGGGAGAACGCCGAGGCCATCACCGAGGCGGAGTGGCAGAACTTCGTGGACACCTCGGTCACGCCCCGCTTCCAGGACGGCCTGACGATGTACGATGTCGATGGCCAGTACCTGATGGACAACGGCACCCTGGTCAAAGAGGACAGCAAGGTGATCATCCTGCTCCATGAGGGCAGCAGCGCGCCCTCGATGAACATCGACACCATCCGCGAGGAGTACAAGCAGCGCTTCAGCCAGGAGTCCGTGCTGCGCATCGACTCCGTCTCATGTGTCGCCTTCTGAGGCGAGGGCAGGGCGTGGGACCGGGCACACGTTCAGCGAGGATTCACCGCGGTGACGTGTTCTGGATAGGGCCAGATGACTCGCGAGGGCCTGTCCCGAGCTACTCCCATCCCCACGTGGTGGTTCAGGACGACGTCTTCAACCACTCGCGCATCACGACCGTGGTCGTGTGCGCATTGACGTCGAACTTGCACCGGGCTTAGGTGGGTGAGGAGCCTGCTGGCGGCGGCGCCTGCGCCAACCTGTCTGACAAGCATACAGGTTGGTGCAGGCTGCGCCCGGCAGGTGGCCCTGGCAAGCGCGGGTTCCGGGTCTTGCCCAGGCCTCGGCTCTACCGACACGCGGTCTTGTCTGCAGGGTAGGTGAGGGCCTTGGCCCACTCCTATGAGCGCGATGCCTTCACTGTCATGGGGCTGGAGGCGGGCAGCGGTAGTTCACGCTGAACGACAGGAGCAGGGGCGTGGCCTGGAGGTCGTTCGACGAGAGCTGGAACTCAACGCGCAGGTACTGGCCGCTCGGCGCCCCCGCCGCGATCAGATCCGCGGGCGGGGCGGTAAACGTAGCTGCCGCACGGCACAAGGGTGTTGCGCAGCTTGTAGCTGGTGAAGTCCGAGTACGTGTAGAGCCCGGCGGACTGCTGGGGGTGCGCTGTACCTCTCCCGTGTCGCGGTGCACCCGCATCGCGTTGCCCGAGCGGTTGCTCACCCACAGGGTTGATGCATGGAGGGAAACATACTCGAAAGGCACCGGGCGACTTGGACGCACGTCACGGCTTCAGTTCACCTTCAAGGAGACGGGCGCCGACGTCGTGACGTTCCCCGCCGCGTCATAGGCCTTGGCCGTCAGCGTGTGCCACCCCTTCGGTACAAACAGGATGTTCCAGCTCACGCTGAAAGGAGCCGTGGTGTCCGTGCCGATGACCGTGGCGCCGTCGTAGAACACCACCTGCGTCACTCCGACGTTGTCACCGGCGCTGGCCTGCACGGTGACGCTCAGGAACGCCGAGCCTCCGTTCGCCGGAGAGGTGATGGCGACAGTGGGCGAAGCGTTGTCCACCGAGACAGCCAAGCCGGCTGAGATCGTGACGTTGCCCGCCAGGTCGTAGGCCCGCGTCGTCAGCGTGACGCTGCCATTGGCCCCGGTCGTCGAGTCCCAGCCCACCGCGTAAGGGGCCGTGGTGTCCGTACCGATCAACATCGCGCCCACGTAGAACTCGACCCTCGAGACGGCCTGATTGTCGCTGGCGGTGGCGCTGACCTGGACGGTCCCCCGGACCAGGGCGTTCTGCGCCGGAGCGCTGAGGGCCGTCGCTGGCGCGGTGTTGTCCACTGTCACGCTCACTCCGGCGGAGGTGCGGACATGGCCGATGCTGTCATAGGCCTTCACCGTGAGCGTGTGGGCACCGCCCGTCACGCCTGCCGTGTTCCAGCTCAGCGCATAGGGCGAGGCGAAGGACGTGCCGATCAGCGTCGCGCCGTCGTAGAACTCGACCCTCGAGATCGCCTGGTTGTCGCTGGCAGTGGCCTCGACCACGACGCTCCCCCCCAGGAGGGCGCCCTGCGCAGGGGTGGTGAGCGCCGCCTCCGGCAGGGTGTTGTCGGTGCTCACCCCGACCGCGGCAGAGGTCCCGACCCGGCCAGCGGTGTCGTAGGCCTTCGCGGTGAGCGAGTGAGCACCGTCCGCCGCGCCAGAGGTGTCCCAGCTCACGTCGTAGGGAGCGCTGGTGTCAGTGCCGATCAGCATCCCGTCCGCGAAGAACTCAACCCTCGCCACCGCCAGGTCGTCCTCGGCCGTCGCGGCCACCGAGACAGTGCCCCTCACCAGTGTGTTGCCGGAGGGAGCGGTGAGCGTCACCGTCGGAGGGAAGGCATCGGTCGGCTGGCCCACCGCGAAGGCCACGTCGTCATGGTCGTCATAGGTGCCGCCGCTGCACGCCGAGCCGTTGTTGCCACCCACTCGGAACTGGGCGCGCACCGCCTGCAGGCTGCCTGCGGGCAGGGTGTACTCTGTCGAGAGGATCTGTGCCCCACCTGCGCTCGGCCGGAGCGTGGTCAGGTACGTCCATGAGGGCTGGGTGGCATCGCTGGCGTAGAACAGGTCGAGCGCATCCGAAGAGGTGTAGTAGGCGACGACGTGGACCTCAATCCGGGCGGGCCGGCCCTCCGCGAAGGCCTCTCCGTTGACGCGCGACAGCCGGATCCGGTTGATCTTCTCGTAGAAGCTGTGGTCGATGCCGGCTCCGTCCGCGCAGCTGCCGAGTGTGTTGGGCGAGCCAGGCTCCCCACTCCTCCGGCCCTTCACGAGGTTCATGGTGTCGCAGACGCCGTTCACCGTGGCGCACTTCGGCACATGGAGCACCGGATCAAACATGGCTCGACCCGGCTGGTTCACCGTCACCGGGACTGCGGCGCTCGCGGCCACGTTGCCCACCGCGTCATAGGCCTTGGCGGTGAGGGTGTAGCTCCCGTTCGCCTCGAGGTCACTGTCCCAGTCCACACTGAAGGGAGCCGTGGTGTCGCCCGCGAGCAACAACCCGTTCACGAAGAAGTCGACCTGGGCGACACCCGTGTTGTCCGTGGCATCCGCCTGGAGGGAGACCATGCCCGCCACGGCTGCCCCGCTGGCCGGTGAGGTGATGGCCACGCTGGGGGCCGTGGTGTCGTTGTCCACCGTCACGGTGATCGGGGCCGAGGTGCCCTTGTTGCCCGTCGCATCAGAGGCCTCGACGGTCAGCGTGTGCGTGCCATTGGGGAAGGACCTGCTGTTCCAGGAGAAGACATACGGCACGGTGAAGCTCGTGCCGGACGCGACTCCATTGACCCGGAGCCTCACGGAGGACACGCCCTTGTCGTCCGTCGCGCTCACTTGGATGGGCACTGTCCCAAGTACTGTCGCCCCGTTCGCGGGAGACGTGATGGAGACCGTAGGCGCGATGAAGTCGTTGTCGGCCGTCACCATCACCTCCGAAGAGGTGGCCACGTTGCCGCTGGAGTCCGTGGCACGGGTCGTCAGCGTGTGGCTGCCATTCGCTGCGGTCCGGGTGTCCCAGGAGAAGCTGTAGGGAGCGAAGGCTCGGGCCCCGATCAGGGTGCCGTCCAGCAAGAACTCGACCTTGCTCACCAGGATATCGTCGGTGGCGTTCGCCGAGATGATCACGGTCCCAGCGAGCGTTGAACCGCTGGTGGGAGAGGTGATCGAGCTGGACGGAGGCGTGGTGTCACGCGCGACGGTCACCACCACCTGCTCAGATGTTGCCATGTTGCCGGCCCAGTCGTAGGCCCTGGCGGTCAGGACGTGCTCGCCGGTCGGTTCGTTCCCCGTGTGCCACGAGACACTGAAGGGCGCATAGGCGGCGCCGCTGATCCAGCGCGTGCCGCTGTAGAACTCGACTCGGGCGATGCCCTGATTGTCCGTGGCGCTCGCGGAGATCGTCACCGTCCCCGTCACGGTGGCGCCCGGGGCGGGGACGGTGACGGAGACCTCCGGCGCCGTGTAGTCGTTGTCCACCGTCACCGTCACCGGCAGAGCGAGCCCCACGTTGCCGGTCGCGTCACGGGCTCGGGCCGTCAGCGTGTGGCTGCCGTTCGAGACACTGCGGGTGTCCCAGGACAGGGAGTACGGTCGCGAGGTGGCTGACCCGAGCAGGGTCTCCGCGTCATAGAAGTCCACGGCCGCCACGCTCTGGTTGTCGCTCGTCGAGGTTGTCAGCGTGATGCGCCCGCGCACCGTCGCTCCGTTGGCGGGTGAGACGATCGCGACCGTCGGCGGGACGGAGTCGGTCTCCACCGGGAAGACCAGGTCATCGTGATCGTCCAACAGGTTCGGGCTGCACGGCGATCGGAGCCCGCCGTAGCGGTAGTTCGCGCGCACCGCCTGCAGGTCGCCTGCTGGGAGGGTGTACTCCGCCGAGAGCGTCTGCGTGAAGGAGCTGTAGTACGGCTTGAGGGTGGTGATGAACGTCCACGAGGGGTTGTTCGCGTCCGCCGTGTAGTACAGGTCCAGGGAGTCCGAGGTGGCACTGAAGGCCCACACGGTGACCGCGAGCCGGACCTTCTTCCCGCTGACCATGGCCGTGCCATCCAGCTGGCTCACGCGGATCCGCTCGATGGATCCGCCGTGGTATTGGTAGAGCCCGCTCGTGCCGTCGAGGCACCCGTCCAGGGTATTGGGCGTGTTCAGCTCGGGGCCGTGATGTGCCCGGCCCTTGACCAGTTCCAGGGTGTCGCAGGCCTCCGTCACGGTGTCGCACCGAGGCGCCGACAGGACCGGATCGTAGCGCGCGTTGCCCGGGTTGTTCGTCTCCACGGTGACGGGCGCGCTCATCGTCCGGTGGCCCGCTCCGTCATAGGCCTGGCTCGTCAGCGTGTAGCTGCCGTTGGCCACAGTCACCGAATCCCAGGATGCGGAGTAGGGAGCCGTTGTGTCGGTGCCGAGGTAGGTGCCGTTCATGAAGAACTGCACCTGGGTGATCTGCCGGTCGTCGCTCGCGCTCGCCTCGATGGAGACAACGCCGCTCACGGTGGCTCCGCTGGCAGGCGCGGTGATCGCGGTCTCCGGAGGGAGGAGGTCGTTGTCGACCGCCACGCTCACCGTGCTCTGGGGCGAGGCGTTCCCGGCCGCGTCATAGGCCGTCGCGCTGAGGACATGCGGTCCGTTGGACACCGTGCGGGTGCTCCAGTCCATGCTGAACGGCGCGTAGGACCTGCTGCCGAGCAGGGCACCATCCACGTACACGTCGACGCGCGTCACGCGCCGGTCGTCGCTGGCGCTGATCTGGAGCGAGAACGTCTCACTCACGGTCGCGCCGTCCACGGGTGTGATGAAGGTCGCCTGCGGCGGCACGTGATCGTTGTCCACGAGGACGTTGATCGGGGCTGAGATCGAGACGAACCCGGCCGCGTCGTAGGCTCGTACGGTGAGGGTGTGAGAGCCGTTGGGAGACTCCCGGCTCGCCCAGCTCAACGCGTAGGGAGCGCGGGAGTCCGTTGCGAGCAGGGTGGAGCCGGCGTACAGCTCCACATGGTGCACGCCGAAGTTGTCGCTCGCCTCCACGTTGACGGCGACGACGCCCATCAGCGTCGCGCCCTCCGTGGGAGAGGTGATGGCCACACTCGGCGGCGTGGCGTCCGTCTCCTGACCCACCGCGAGGATGAGGTCATCCGCGTCGTTGAGGGGACCCGGGACGCAGGCAGAGGCGTTGCCGTCGCCTGAGCGGTACACACCCCGGAGCACCTGCAGCCCGCCGGCCGGAAGCAGGTACGTCGTCGAGAGGACCTGGGGGCCGCTCGTGGTCGGCGACAGGGTCCCGATCAGCGTCCACTGGGGGGCAGCCGCATCCGGTGCGGCGTAGAGGTCCAGGGCCTCCTGGGCGAAGTTCGTGCTCGCACGGACCGTGGCCTGCACCGTCACCTCCTTGCCCGCCGCGAAGGCGGTGCCATCGCTCCGGGAGACGGAGAGCCGCTCCAGGGAGGGGCTGGAGCGATACGTGCCCTCCGTCCCGTCCGCGCAGGAGCCGCTCACGGTGTTGGGCGAGTGGAACTCGGGGCCGAGGTTCGCCCGTCCCTCCAGGAGCCACATCGAGTCACACCGGTGGCCCACGGTGGCGCAGGCGGGCGCTCCCCGCGTGGAATCGAACGTCGCGTTTCCGGCGTTCTCGATGGTCACGTCCACCAGCGCGCTCACCGCCTGGTTGCAGTTGGCGTCGTAGGCCCTGGCGGTGATCACCCCCGGGCCGTTGCTGGCGGTGGCGCTATTCCAGACCAGCTCATAGGGAGCCGTGTTGTCCGAGCCGAGCGAGCGGTTGCCGAGGAAGAACTCCACCTTGGCGATCTCCTCGTCGTCCGTCGCGGTGGCGGTCAGGGTCACCGTGCCGCCCAGGGGTGAGCCCGGGAAGGAGGTGGTGAGGACGACCTGCGGCGGTGTCTGGTTTGAGCCGAGGCAGCCGGCGTACAGCAGCCGGTTCGGGGAGCCGGTGCCAGGGTTGGCGACCGCGTCGGGCGTCGCGCGGGTGAGGAGCGCGGTGGTGAGCTCCTCCGGAGTGGCCAGCGGGTGGCCTTCCAGGTAGCGCGCCGCCGCGCCCGCCACGTGTGGGGTTGCCATGGAGGTGCCACTGATCGTGACCGTGCTGGTGTCGCTGGTGTTCCAGGCAGAAGGGATGCTCAGGCCTGGCGCGAAGAGATCCACGCAGCTCCCGAAGTTCGAGAAGTATGCCCTTGAGTCGCTGACGTCGGTCGCTCCGATGGTCATCGCGGCTGGAGTCCGAGCGGGGGACCGGAAGCAGGCGCTCGTGCTCTCGTTGCCCGCGGCGACGGCATAGGGCACTCCGGCGTTGATGGAGGCGGTGATCGCGTCGTCCAGCGCCTGCGTGGGGGGGCCCCCCAGGCTCATGTTGGCCACCGCCGGCTTCACGTGGTGGGCGGTCACCCAGTCGACGCCAGCGATCAGTCCAGACGCGGCGCCCTGGCCCGCGCAGTCCACCACCCGGACGGCGTGCAGCGTCACCCCTTTGGCCACGCCATACGTCGTCCCGCCAATCGTTCCCGCCACGTGTGTGCCGTGGCCGTGGCAGTCGTTGGCGCCGTTGCCGTCATTGACGGAGGAGAAGGCGTGGAGCGCGCGGCCACCGAACTCGGCATGGGTGATGCGGATGCCCGTGTCGAGGACGTAGGCGTTCACCCCGCTGCCGGTGAAGCCGTAGGGGTAGGTCTGATCCAGCGGCAGCTCCCGCTGATCGATGCGGTCGAGTCCCCAGGGGGCCTCCGCCTGCGAGCCCGAGAGGGAGATCTCGCCGTCCTCCTCCACGTACCGCACGCGCGGGTCGTTGCTCAGCTTCAGCGCGGCCGCCTCCGTCATCTTCGCGGCGAAGCCTTGGAGGGCATGCGCGTAGACGCGGTCCACGGAGGCTCCATGGAGAGCAGAGAGCTGGTGCGCGAGCAGCCCCACCTGCGCCCCGGCCAGGGCCTTCTCATCCAGGACGACGATGTACCGGCCGGGCAAGGCCTTCTCGGTCTTCAGCAGCCGGCTGCCCACGACGAAGGACTTCGCCGTCTTTTTCGAGGCTTCAGCCTCGGTCGAGCCCTCCTCGGAAGGGAGCTCACAGGAAGCGAGCACGAGTCCAGCCACAAGCAGCGTCACCAGGGTCCGCATGGGTCCCCCCTTCAGAGGGTCGGCATCCGTTTCCTGGTTAATTGAAGAATTCCGAAAAGGCTGGATCACCCCCGATGCAGAAAGTGGCTCAGTCGCTGGCGATGCTCGAAGCCTGCCGAGGCAGGTTCAGTGTGCCGCCTCGCAGTGTTGGCGAACCGCCTGAAAGAGGTCCGTGAGGCTCAAGGGCTTGGTGAGATAGCCCGCCGCGCCTCGGACTTGCTCTTGCTGATGGTCAATGGCCATCGCTGACACCACGATGGTAGGGACACGGGCCAGGTGAGTGTCATCCAGCTGGAGTGCTCGAAACTCACCCCCGCTCATCCCAGGCATCATCAGGTCGAGCAGGATGAGGCACGGAGGCATGTGGGCCTGCAGGTACTTCAAGGCCGCCAGCCCATTGACGGCGCCCACGGCCCGGAAGCCCTCCACTTCTAGCACTTCGCAAAGGTTGTCGCGAAGATCGTCGTCGTCCTCCACTACCAGAATGACATCTTCATGCGCGGATGTGTTCACGCCATGCAGATTGTGAAAGTGGCGCCCGGTTCGTCAAGTCTTGTCAGAGCTTATTCGTGGCACTGTGACTGGCAGTGTCAGCATGAAAGTGCTTCCGTGGCCAGGTTCCGAGATCAGGGAGAGGTGGGCCTCCAGCGCCTGGGACAGCTGCTTGACGAGGACAAGCCCGAGGCCCAGGCCCGGGTTTCCTTTGCGGGCCACCACCTCGAGCTGCTGGAAAGGCTCGAAGATGCGCTCGTGGTGGTCCGGCGCAATCCCTCGCCCGGTGTCTTTGACCACGAGCCGGCAGGCGTCGGGCAGCACCTCGACGGAGACTTCAACCGAGCCATGGTCGGTGTACTTCACGGCGTTGCTCACGAGGTTGGAGAGGACCAGGTGGAGCAGCCGCCCGTCTGTCTGCAGGAGCACGGGCTGGGGCGGCACGCGAAGCTCCAAGGCCAGGAGCTTGCGCTGGGCCTCGGGCCGGTACTCCTCGGAGACTTCCCGCGCGAGGGCCGCCAGGTCCACCTCGGACACCTTGGGCACCAGGCGCCCCGTCTCCAGCCAGGTGTACGCCAGGATGGTCTCCATCAGGTGCTGAAGGCGGGAGGTGCTGCGCGTGAGCTTCTCGAGCAGTCCCTGCTGGCGTGCGGAGAGCGTGGCATGCTCCCGCGTCAGCAGGTGGAGGTTGAGCTTGACTATGGCCAGCGGGGTTCGCAGCTCGTGGGTGACGAGGTGGAGGAGCGTGGTCTTGAAGGAGCTCGCGTTCAGGGCCTGCTCGCGGGCAGCGTGAGAGGCCTCGAGCGCCGCCTCCAGCTGACGCTTGCGCAGGGCCAGCTCCCCGGTGAGGGCTGTCAGGTCTCCCGAGTGCGCCTTCAGCTCCTCCTGGAGCGCGTCTCGGGTGCGCTTGACGGTGGCGAGGTTGCGCACGCGGGCAAGGAGCTCGGCCGCCAGGAAGGGCTTCACGAGATAGTCCTGGGCGCCGCTGCTGAGCAGCTGGATGCGCAGCGCCTCATCCGCCCGGGCTGACAGCAGCAGGATGGGGATGGCCTCCAGCTCGGCTCGGGCTCGCACCTCGCGCACCAGCGCGTCCCCGCTCATCCGCGGCATCATGATGTCGGTGACGAGGACGTCGGGCCGCAGGGCCTCTGTCTTGCGCAGGCCCTCCTCACCATCCTGGGCGACCTCCACTCGGAACTCCCGCCCAAGCGTCTGAGCCACGAAGTGGCGCAAGTCCGGCGTGTCCTCCACCACCAGGACAGAGGGCGCATTCGCGGGCGCCAGCACGTCGAGGCCCGACGCCTGGGAGGCCTGGGTGCGCAGCGCCTCGGCTACCCCGGCTGCCTCGGCTGCCAGCGCTTCGGCTCCCACCGCCGCCATGGGGTGCACAGCGGTGCCCTCGGGCGCTCGGAGCGGCAGCTCCACCACGAAGCGTGCACCGCCGCCGGGCGCCTCCTCCATCCGGAGGGTGCCTCCGTGCAGGCGCACGAGATCACGGGCGATGGCGAGCCCCAGGCCCGTGCCACCGAACTGGCGGTTGATGCTCGCGTCCACCTGGCGGAAGCGCTCGAAGATGGTCTCCCGCATGTCCACGGGCACGCCGGGCCCTGTGTCCTCCACGACCAGCCGCGCGCGGCCATCCTGCTCAGCCAGCGCGCAGCTCACGCGGCCGCCGACAGGGGTGAACTTGAAGGCGTTGGACAGAAGGTTGAGCAGGACCTGCTCGAGCTTCTCGGCGTCCGCCTGGGCCATGAGCGTGCCCGGCGCTTCGACGTTGAAGGTGATGCCGCGCTGGCGTGAGAGGCTGTCGAAGTGGGAGGCCCCCAGCCGTACGAGCGCGGCGAGGTCAACCTGGGCATAGACCGGCCGCATCGCCCCGGCCTCCAGCCTGGCCGCATCGAGCAGCGCATTGACGTGTCTAAGCAAGAGGCGGGCATTCCTCTCGACCACCCGGAGCTCCTGCTGGCTCTCGGCGCTCAGGCCCTCTGCGGAGAGCAGCCGCTCCATGGGCCCGAGAATGAGGGAGAGGGGGGTGCGCAGCTCGTGGGAGACGTTGGAGAAGAACTGCGTCTTGAGCGCGTCGGCCTCGCTCAGCCGGGCGTAGAGGGTCTCGAGCTCACGGTTCTTCGTCTCGAGCTCCACCCGCCGCTGCTCGGACAGTCGCGCCGCGTCTGCGACCGCCACGATGGCCGGCCTGGCCTTGAGAAGGTAGGCGCCCGTCAGCACCGAGGCGACGGCCGTCAGGGCCTTGATCCACCCCGCCAGCCAGTAGGCCGAGTTCCAGACATTCCACACCTCCATGAAGTGAGTGAGCCCACAGGCGCCGATGAAGACACCGAAGGCGACCACCATGGTGCTGAAGGGCAGCCGAATGCGGCGCACCAGCATGTACAGCACCAGGGAGATGAGGACGTAGGCGGCTCCAATCAACGTGTCGGAGACAGCGTGGAGCCAGACGAGTCCTGGCTTCCACAGGTAGCAGTGCCCGTGGGGCATGTACCAGGCGCCCATGAAGACGTCCCGGAGCAGCTCGTGAAGCCAGGCGCCCCCATCCGCCGCGGCCTCGGTGGAGTGGTGCATGTCAGGGTTCAAGGGCGGAGGGCTCTCCTGCGGGTGGGGGCGCCGCTTTTACTCCCTCTTGCACCACTCCTTCCAGGTGCGCCGAGCCACCCAGGCAATCACCAGCGACACCAGTCCCAGCCACCCCAGCTCCAGCCCCTCGGGGTGTCGCACCGCGCAGACCCCGACGAGCAGCCCCGCCAGCAAGACCAGGGGCATGGCCAGTCCCTGGTGGAAGCGGGGCACCTCCGAGCTCGGCCATGAGCCATCCTCCGCACGCGCCCGCCGTCCCACCGCGACCAGTCCCCGCGCCACCCCCAGCAGGAAGAGCGCGTACCCGGAGCCCCACACCACCTCGGTGTGGAGGCTCATGGCTGCGGCTGCTCCGGCCCCCCCTCCACGCGCGTGAAGAGCGGAGCGGGCACTGGCCCGGTGTGCTCCGCGGCGGGCACGCGGTGGCGCACGCCCCGCCAGCACAGCAGCAGCAGGGGCAGGATGCCGCCCACGATGAAGAGGGCGTCCCCGGGCAGCCGCATCCACTCCAGCAGCGCCACCCGATCGCTGGTGAGGAAGTCGAGCTGGCGCGCCTCGTAGTAGCCGCGGGTGACGGACTCGTGGAGCTGCAGCACGCCCAGCGGGAAGAGGTTGGCGAACACCATCCACGCCAGCCCGAGGTTGAGCGACCAGAAGCTGAGCTTCGCGGCCCGCTCGGACCAGCGCTCCTCGGGGACCAGGTAGCGCAGCGCGAACAGCGCCAGCGCCACCGCCAGCATGCCGTAGACGCCCATCATCGCCGCGTGGCCGTGGTTGGCCGTCAGCGCGGTGCCAATCTCGTAGTACGACACGATGGGCAGGTTGATGAGGAAGCCGAAGATGCCAGCGCCCAGGAAGTTCCAGAAGCCCACCGAGACCAGGAAGAGAATGGACCAGCGGTGGGGGAAGGGCGTGCGGGACTTCGCTCCCTGCTCGCGGCCAAGCCGCACGAAGCTCCAGGCCTCCACGGTGAGGAAGGTGAGGGGGATCACCTCGGCGGCCGAGAAGAAGGCGCCCAGCGCCATGTGCTCCACCGGCGTGCCGGAGAAGTACAGGTGGTGCATGGTGCCGATGACGCCGCCCGCCGAGTACAGGATGATGTCCAGGTAGATGACACGCAGGGCCACCCGCTCGGACACCACGCCCAGCAGCACGAAGATGTAGGCCACCATGAGGGTGGTGAAGAGCTCGAGGAAGTCCTCCACCCACAGGTGCACCACCCAGAAGCGCCAGAAGTCGGTGATGGTGAAGTGCGAGTCGGGCCGGGCCAGCAGGCCCACCGCGTAGAAGGCGGGGATGGCCAGCGCCGCGTAGAAGAACAGCCACGGCATGTTGCCGCGATGTTCGGTGCGCAGCCTTTTCCGCAGCACGCGGAACAGCAGCCCCACCCAGAAGAGCAGCCCGAGCGACAGCAGCACCTGCCAG
Organism: Hyalangium sp.; assembly: GCF_035629615.1. Classification (GTDB taxonomy): domain Bacteria; phylum Myxococcota; class Myxococcia; order Myxococcales; family Myxococcaceae; genus Hyalangium. The sequence goes on from NZ_DASPHO010000470.1 coordinate 24,109, forward strand.
AAGCGCCCCAAGTCCAGGTACTCGAAGCCCTGGTTGCCGAACCACACGCTGGATGTCCACCCGTGGATGCCAGCGAACTCTCCGGCGAGGCTGCCGAACACCACCACCGTGAGCGCTGCCAGCAACCCGTAGGCGAGCCAGTGCTGCCCGCGCGGCTCATGGCCTGCCACCATCGGCGCGAGGAAGATGCCGGCGGCAAGGAACGAGGTGGCCACCCAGAGCAGGGACAGCTGCACGTGCCAGGTGCGCGCGAGGTTGAAGGGCAGGATGGCGGCCAGGTTGAAGCCGAAGAAGCCGGTCAGCTCCGCGCGGTAGTGCTGCGTGGCGCCGCCCAGCAGGGCCTGCATCAGGAAGAGCACCGCCATGACCAGGAAGAACCACGCGCATGCGCGCTGGGACGGGGTGAGCGTCACCTCACCGGGACGGCGGAAGGACACCGTCTGGTGTTCGCGCTCGTGCCAGCCAAGGAAGTTCCACCGGCCGAAGGCGGCCATCAGCAGGCCGATGCCTCCCAGCAGGGCGATGAGCGACAGCACGCTCCACACCACCATGGCGCCCGTGGGGCCATTGCCCACGCGCGGCTCCGGGGGCCAGTTGTTGGTGTACGAGTAGTCGAGCCCCGGGCGCCGGGCGGAGGCGGCCCACGCCGTCCAGGCGAAGAAGGCGGTGAGCTGCCGGGTCTCCTTCGGGTCCGTGATCGCGCCCGGCCGCAGCCCCTGCTCGGTGGTCGGCGCGGAGAAGGTGGCATGGTAGTGCGCGGCCAGGTGCTCGAAGGCGTCAGCCTGCTCCGGGGTGAGGACGAGCGTGCCCGTGGCCGGCTCGTACCGGTTCTGCTGGAAGTCCTGCACGGTGCGCGCCGCCGCCGCCGCATCCTGCTCGCCCCCGAGCCGCTCGCGCACGAAGAGGGCGGAGCGGCGCAGGTAGTCCGCGGTGTAGTCCGGCCCCAGGTAGCCGCCATGGCCGAACACCGAGCCGTACTGCATCAGCCCGTTGCGCAGGAAGATGCCCTGGCCGGCCAGGATGTCCTCCCCGGTATAGACGGGCCTGCCCTCCGGGGTGACGGTCCGCTGGGGAATGGGGGCGCTGTCCGTGTAGGTGCTGTACGCGAGCAGCCCCAGGACGAAGAAGCCGAACAGAACCACCAGGAGGGCGGCCTGCACCCAGCCCTTGGCGAGGAGGAATTCGCGGCGGTGCGGCTCTGCGGCCATGGGGCTGCCTTGGGTCAGGTGCAAGGGCCGGATCCTTCGCGGTCCATCGCACCACCATGGCGAGCATGCTTCGTTGTACGCAAGCGCTCTCAAAGAGCGCTGAAGGGCCTCTGTCCAGTGGAGTGCGGAACCCTAGGTGCGTTGGATTGGCCAGGCGATGGTGAGCAGGATGGCGCTCTGTTCCACGGCTTCAACGTCGTGCGGAACAGAAGCTGCGAGCCCCAGCAGGCAGCCCGTGGGGAGGTCCACCACCTGGCTGCCCAGCTTCAGAAGGACGTGCCCCTCCAGGGTGTGAATGGAGATCCGCCCCTGGGTCTTGTGTTCTCCCAGGGTGGCTCCTTGCTTCAAGGCAATGAGGACCACGCGCAGGTCGGGATACTTTACCAAGGTCTTGGCATTGTGCCCGCCCGCCCGCCACGGGGCTCCTTGCCGGAGATCCTCTATCTCCTTGGCCAGATCCGCTCGAAGAAGCGGGGCGCCCAGGTGACGAGATTCCCCTTCTACATGGTGCTCCAGAGAATACCCTTCCTCAATCCGCTCCATCGGTTCTCCTCCTGGGGAGAGTGTCCCTGCGTGAAGTTATTGGCTTCGGCGGCAGGGAGAGAGCGGCGAGCGGGGCCCCGTGCACCGGGTTGCCTCCAAGCTGCCTGTCCGGGGAATCAAGGCAGCAGCGCGGCCTTGGCTTCGCGGACGTAGCGGCCCTTGGGGAACTCTCGCAGGTAGCGCCGGTACTCGGCGGTGGCCTCCGCCGGGGCCAGTCGCTCCTCGAAGCACCGCGCCCGCAGGTAGCGCGCCTGTTCGCGGAACTCGCGGACCGCGCTGCGCTCGGCGATCTCCGCCAGCCCTACCAGGAAGCTCTCACACGTCTTGGCGTGGAGCTGATCCCGGGCATGCCAGAGGAAGCGCGCGTCCGCGGTGCCCTGCATCGGCGCGCCCGGCTCCGGGGGCTCCCAGGGAGACGGCGACGGGAGCCCCTGGCCCACGTCCGAGGTTGAGGGCGAGGAGGCCAACACGCCCGGCTCCACCGGCTCGGGACTCGTGGGCACAGGGTAGGGTGGGAGCTCCGAGCCTGACGCTTCCGCGCCAGAGGAGGGTGCGCCCGCCACGGGCGGTGGTGTCTCCTCCGGGGCCGCGCCAGCGGAGGGAGCAGGCTCGGTGGGAACAGCCGTGTCTGGAGTTGTCTCGGCCGCCCTTCCCGTGGGGCGTGACGGGGCCGCGGCCTCCACAGGCCTCGATCCCAGCTCCAGGAAGGCCTGTCGATCCCGGGCAGAGAGGGCTCGCGTCCTGGTGGTGCGCTGAGCCGAGCGCACCTCGAGGCGCTCTCCGGCGCTGACGAACCTGGGCAGCTGGCCCTTGGCCTCGACGCGCACCTTCCCCTCGCTGACGGCCACGACCGCACCGCTCGGCGTGCACTCGACGGAGAAGACAGTCCCCACCACGGAGGCCCGCACGCCCGCCGCCTCCACGGTGAACCCTTGTCGCGCCGCATGCGAGGCCTGCACGGCGAGCCGACCGCGCGTCACCGTGAGGTGCACATCCTGAGCCTCGGTGCGCGCCAGCGTCACCTCCGAGTCCGGGGACAGCCTCACGCGGCTCGCGTCCGGCAGCCGCAGCAGGGCGCTGGACTTCGCACGCGTCCGCACGGAGGCACCGGAGCGGAGCTGGGCTCCCGCCACGAGCGAGCGCTCCGGGACATCCGGCTCACGGATCCACGCGCCCGAGGCACTCTCGACGTGCGTGGCAAGGACGGGAGCCTGCGGAGGCTCCACCGCCGGAGCAGGCGAAGGCTCCACCGCGGGGGCAGGCACCTCATGGATCTCGGGGCTCACCGGCGCGGGGCGCTCCTCGCGGACCGCCACGGGCGCGCTCGACGGGGCGAGGGGCGCCACGGGGCGGAGCACCACGAAGGCGAGCACGGCCGCCAGGGCCCCCACGGTGACCAGGGCCCACGGCCACCGAGGCTGCCGCTCGAGCCGGGCCAGCTTGCGCGCCGCGGCGGTCTGGATGCGGTCATCCACCTCGCTCCAGCGCACTGCGGGCGCGTCCGTCTGCACCGTGCGGAGCAGGGACTGCGCCTGACGCACATCCACGAGCTTCCGGGTGCACTCCGCGCAGCCGGCCACGTGCTCGGCCACGCGGGCCCGCTCTTCCGCCTTGAGCTCGTCCGAGGCGAAGGCCCACAGCGCCTCGGTCTCATGGCGAGCCATGGGAGCCTCCCGCGCGGGGCTTGTCGAGCAGACGGTGCATGGCCTCGGTGAACTCCAGCCGCGCGTGGTGGAGGCGGCTGCGGACAGTATTGACCGAGCTTCCCACAGCCTCGGCGATCTCGTCGGGGCTCATCCCACACAGCTCGTAATAGACGAAGACGATGCGCTTCTTGGGCTTGAGCCGCTCCAGCGCCAGCTCCACCAGCCGGGCGGCCTGCCGCCGGGCGGCCTCCCGCTCGGGATCCTGTCCTGGGGCTTGGACGTCAGGAGGCGTCGCCATGGAGTCCTCTGGCCGCCGTCGCTTCCATCGCAGGTGGGAGAGCGCCACGTTGGCGCACACCCGATAGAGGAAGGTGCGGAAGCGCGACTCCCCTCGGAACCCCTTCACCGCCGACAGCAGCCGCAGGTACGTCTCTTGGAGCAGATCCTCCACCTCGGTCCGGTTGCCCACGAGGTGGCTCAAGGTGCGAGCCGCATCCACACGCGTCAGGTGGTAGAGGCGATCAAAGGCGGTGACGTCGCCCTCCTGGAGGCGCCGGACGAGCGCGAGGAGCTGGGCCTCGTCCGCGGGCTGCGTGGGCACGGGCTCCAGGCCGAGCCGCTGCCCGAGTGCCGGCGCCGTCTCCAGGGAACGCGGTCCGCGGAAGAACAACCGAATCCCCCCATGCGTGGTGAGCGAGGCGAGCAGCCGCTCTCGGAGCCTTCCTTCGCCCGTTTGGATGGTCCAAGCCAGCACATTACCTCCATGCCTCTGGGTCTCCGCATGGGGGCAAAGCGATCAAAAAGAATTTTGATCAATTTCGGGCGGCTCGGAGACCAAGCCTGCCGAACCGATGACGGTTGGCCGGACCGCCTCCTTCGGAGCACCCCCATGCCCAAAGCCCCCATCCGCCTGTCCTGGCTGGTGTCCCTCCTCGCACTCGGATTGTTCTCCGGGTGCACCATCACTGAGTACGCAGACCACGGAGACTGGTGCGAAGACGACTCCCACTTCTGTACGGACGCCAGCGACTGTCACTCGGACCAGCACTGCCGCAACGGGACGTGTCGAGATGTCCCGGACGACGCGGAGCGGTGCACGACGAACTGGGACTGCGGCTACCAGGAGACCTGCATCGACGGCGTGTGCTGTGAGTCCTGCGACCGGGACTCGGACTGCGACAACAACGGCTCGTGCGGCAACGACAACTACTGCGATCCGCGGCCCCAGCCCAGGCCGGATGCCGGGACGCCGTGGCCGAAGCCGGATGCGGGCCCCGCCCCGAGGCCGGACGGTGGTTCCTGCCAGCAGCCGCCGCCCCCGCCGCCGCCTCCTCCTGCGGGCTGCCGCCAGAACAGTGACTGCGGCTATGGCAACTACTGCATCAACGAGACCTGCTACGAGGGGTGCACCACGAACTCGCAGTGTGGCGCGAACGAGTCGTGCCAGTCAGGCCTGTGCAGGCCGGGCTCGCCCAACCAGTGCGTCAACAATGCCCAGTGCCCCGCCGAGCAGGACTGCGTGGACGGCCAGTGCCGCGCGCACTGCACCTCCAACACGCAGTGCCCGTCCGGCCAGGTGTGCCAGATCGGCTACTGCTTGCCGAGCACGGGCAACGGCACCGCCTGCACGGTCAACTGTGACTGCCCCTCGGGGCAGCGCTGCCTGAACGGGTACTGCGCGCCCTAGCGCGGAGAGCTCAGGGACGGCCCGCGCGGGGAGCCACCATGCGCCAGCACCGGTGGATCTCCTTGCGCTGGAAGTCCTCGGGGAGGGAGGCGGGGGTCAGCTCCTCCACCTCCAGCCCCCGGGTGGCGTCGTCGTCGAGCTCGAAGCCGAGGAAGTTGGTGGAGAAGTAGAGGACGCCGCCGGGCTCGAGCACGGCGCGGAGAGCAGCCAGCAGGCGAGGGTGGTCTCGCTGGACGTTGAACGAGCCGCTCATGCGCTTGGAGGTGGAGAACGAGGGCGGATCGCAGACGATGAGCTCGTAGCGATCGGGCTCCTCTCGCTGGGCCTCCAGCCAGGGCAACACGTCCGCGCGGACAAGTGCGTGGCGGGAGTCCGCCAGGCCGTTGAGCACGAGGTTCTCCTCGGCCCAGTCGAGGTAGTTGCTGGAGAGATCCACGGTCACCGTGCTCTTGGCGCCCCCGGCTGCGGCGTAGACGGTGAAGGCGCCCGTGTACGCGAAGAGGTTGAGGAAGCGCTTGCCCTTGGCTTCCTCGCGGACGCGTGCGCGCGTGAGCCGGTGGTCCATGAAGAGGCCGGTGTCGAGGTAGTCGCCGAGGTTCACCCAGAACTTGAGGCCCTGCTCCTCGACGACGAAGCGCTCGCTGCCCTGGCCCATCTTCTCGTACTGCTTGCGGCCCCAGGGCTGGGGAGTGTGCGTCTTGACGTGGATGCGCTCGGGGGGAACCTCGAGCACGGCGGCCACGGTGGCGAGCACCTCCGCGCGCTGAGTCTCCACGGAGCCTGCCTGGAGGGCACGGCGGCGAGGGTACTCCACGAGGTGCACCCGCTCCCCGTACAGATCCACGGCGTAGGGGTACTCGGGGATGTCCCGGTCGTAGACGCGGAAGCAGGTGAGGCGGTGCGAGTGCGCCCACTTCCGGAAGTGCCGGGCGTTCTTGCGGAGCCGGTTCTCGAACATACCTGCTGGATTCTGTGGTGCGTGCTTACCCTGTGGAGTAGCCATGCCCAAGCGACCCTCTTCCCTGGAAACCGCTGCCCCCCTCATTCCTGAGTCCCCGACATTGGACAAGCTCCGCGAAGCCGCGGCGGGCTGCCAGGCGTGATCCAGGATCTGCGGGGAGTGGCGGATGTTCTCCACGGACTGGGAGCGGGGGAGGGTGTGTCTGCGCACCCATGACGGTTCGAGGCGACTGTGGTAGGCCCCGGGGCATGCGCTTCGACACGCTCGCCATTCACGCCGGCCAGGAGCCGGACCCCACCACCGGCGCCATCATGACGCCGGTCTACATGACCTCCACCTACGTCCAGGACGGACCGGGGGAGCACAAGGGGTATGAGTACAGCCGCACCCAGAACCCCACTCGCAACGCGCTCCAGGACTGCCTCGCCGCGCTGGAGAACGCGAAGTTTGGCGCCGCCTTCGCCTCGGGCCTGGCCGCCACGGATGTGCTGATGCACATGCTGGACGCGGGGGACCACGTCGTCGTCTCGGATGACGTGTACGGCGGCACCTTCCGCATCTTCGACAAGGTCTACAAGCGCCACGGGCTCACGTTCTCCTTCGTGGACCTGTCCAAGCCGGAGAACTTCGAGGCGGCGATTACTCCGAAGACGAAGATGGTGTGGGTGGAGAGCCCCACCAACCCGATGCTCAAGCTCATCGACCTGGCGCGGATCGCCGAGGTCGCGAAGAAGCGGGGCATCATCTCCGTGGCGGACAACACCTTCATGACGCCGTACTTCCAGCGCCCGCTGGACCTGGGGTTCGACGTCGTCACCCACTCCACGACGAAGTACCTCAACGGCCACAGCGACGTGATCGGCGGGTTCTCGGGCACCAGCCGCCAGGACATCGCGGAGAAGATGTACTTCCTGCAGAACGCGGTGGGCGGCGTGCCGGGGCCGATGGACAGCTTCCTGGTGCTGCGCGGCCTGAAGACGCTGCACGTGCGCATGGATCGGCACGCTCAGAACGCGATGAAGGTGGCCCAGTACCTCGCGACGCACCCCAAGGTGCAGAAGGTCACCTACCCGGGCCTCGAGTCGCACCCGCAGCACGCCCTGGCGCGCAAGCAGATGAAGGGCTTCGGCGGGATGCTGACGTTCGACATCAAGGGCGGGCTGGAGGCGGCGCGGACGTTCTTGAAGACGGTGAAGGTGTTCGCCTGCGCCGAGTCGCTCGGTGGGGTGGAGTCCCTCATCGAGCACCCGGCGATCATGACCCACGCCTCCGTGCCCAAGGAGACGCGCGAGAAGCTCGGCATCGCCGACGGCTTCATCCGCCTCTCCGTGGGCATCGAGGACGCGCAGGACCTCGTGGACGATCTGGCCCAGGCGCTCGACGCGGCGAAGTGACCCGCGTCGCAGGAGGATGGGCAGGAGAAGGGACCTCGCTCCTGCTCAGCTTCCTCAGCGCTTCTTTGGCGTCTTCCGTGCGGGGATCTTCCGGGCCACTCGCTTCACGGCCTTCTTCGCCGCTGTGGCCACACGTCCCACCGTCTTTCCTCCGCGCGTGGGGGCCTTGGCCTTGGGGCTCGTCCGGGTCTGCCTTGCCGAAGCCGTCTTTCGGACCGCTGTCTTCTTGGCTGCGGCCTTTCGGGCCGGTGCCCGGCGCTTCCGGGCCGGTGCCTCGGCTTGCAGGGCCTCTTGCTCCCGGCGCTTCCGGGCGGCGCGCTCCTGGAAGAGCCTCACCGTCTCGGCGTTCTTCCGGCCATAGTGCAGTCCCTGCTGGGACTCCGCGAGCGGGACGGCCTCACCCTTCTGGGCTGTAGCGGCCTTGAGCGTGTCGGACGGCGTCGCGCGCTCCGGCGGCTCGCGCTTGGGAACCTGAAAGTGATCGAAGCTGTATCCTCGCGCCATGAGCTCCTCCTGGCATTCAAGCTAAGGAGCGCTGGGCCAGGTGTTGAAACCTCCTCGGGCACGGCAGGAGGGCAAGGGAGCAAGCTCGCCCCCGTCGCGCGCTGACCCTGCCATGGGTCGGAGAGCCCTGTTCGAGGCCGGGACGGTGCCTACCTTGGCGGGCATGAATCCAGTCAAGATCTACACGAAGTCCAGCTGCCCCTACTGCACGCTGGCCAGGCAGCTGCTGGACGAGAAGGGCGTCCGCTACGAGGAGATCTCCATCGAGAGGGACGCCTCCAAGCGGGACGAGATGATTGCCGCCTCCAATGGAAGGAAGACGGTGCCGCAGATCTTCATCGCGGGCCGCCACGTCGGGGGCTGCGACGATCTCTACAAGCTCGAGGAGGCCGGAGATCTCGATCCGATGCTCGGGCTCGGAGTCCAGCCGGGCGTCTGAGCTCCTCCCCCGGAGCGGCAGGGAGGGCCGGTTCCATCTTCCCGGCCCTCCGTGCGGAAGCCATCACCAAGGCGCTCAGGCCCCGGTGCGGTGCAGGTAGTCGATCAGATCGATCTTGGTGACGATGCCGACGACCTTCTCGCCCTCCTTCACCACCGCCACGTTGTCCTGCGCGAAGATCTCCCGCAGCCGGTTGAGGCTCGTGTCCGGGGAGATGGCGCCCTGCAGCGGCGCCACGATGGCGTCGATCGGGTCGCTGAACTTCACCCGGTTGGCCACCAGCGCGTTCAGCAAGTCATACTCGTGGACCATGCCCACCGCGCGGCCCTCGCTGTTGAGCACCGGCATCTGGCTGATGCCGTGCTTGCGCATGTGCTCCACCACCAGGTTCACCTTGTCGCCCTTGCGCGCGGTGAGCACCTCGCGACGCTTGTCCCCGAGGATGTCCCGCACCGTCCCGACGCCCTTCTCCTCCATGAAGCCGTTGTCGCGCATCCACTCGTCCGAGTGGAACTTGCTGATGTAGGCCATGCCGGAGTCCGGCAGCACCACGACGATCGTCTTCCCCTTGCCGACCTCCTTGGCCAGCTGCACCGCCACGTGCACCGCCGCCCCGGAGGAGCCGCCCGCGAAGATGCCCTCCTCGCGCGCCAGCCGCCGCGCCGCGACGAAGGACTGCCGGTCATCCACCTGCCGCACGTCGTCCACCACCTTGAAGTCCATGGCGGCGCACAGCATGTCCTCGCCAATACCCTCGACCTTGTACACGTGCGGGGTGGTGAGCTTGCCCGTCTTGAAGTAGCCCTCGTAGACGGAGCCCTCGGGGTCCACGCCCACGTTCTTCAGCCCGGGGATCTTCTCCTTCAGGAACTTGCCCGCGCCGCTCATGGTGCCGCCGGTGCCCAGGCCTGACACGAAGTAGTCGAACTTGCCCTCGGTCTGCTCGTAGAGCTCCGGGCCCGTCAGCTTGTAGTGGGCCTCGATGTTGTCCGGGTTGTGGTACTGGTTGAGCATGAACGAGCCCGGCGTCTCCCGGTGAATGCGCTTGGCCGTCTCGTAGTAGCTGCGCGGATCCTCGGCGGGCACGTTCGTGGGTGTCACAATCACCTGCGCGCCCAGCGCCTTCAGCCGGTTGATCTTCTCCAGCGACATCTTGTCCGGCATGGTGAAGATGCACTTGTAGCCCTTCACCGCCGCCGCCAGCGCCACGCCCATGCCGGTGTTGCCGGAGGTGTTCTCCACGATGGTGCCGCCGGGCTTGAGCTTCCCCTCCCGCTCGGCCTTCTCGAGGATGTAGAGCGCCATGCGGTCCTTGATGGACGCGCCCGGGTTCATGAACTCGCACTTGACCAGCACCGTCGCGTCGTTCGGCCCGACCATCTTGTTGAGCTTGACCAGCGGCGTGTTGCCAATGGCCGTGAGGATGCTTGCGTTGATTTCCATCGTGGTTTCCGTGGCGAGGGTTTCTGCTCTGTGCGCGGCCCTTATACGCCGCGTCCCCGACCGGGTCGACACCGGCCAGAAGCCCTGCTTCTGAGGGCAACACTTCGTGTGAAGCCGATCCTCCCGGAGCCTGGTGCCCTGCTCTTCTGTGCCGCACCAAGTCATTCGGGAGTCCGTCGCGTAGGCGATAGCCCGCGTGCCTGCCAGACGGGCCTTCGACGGGCCTTTACTGTCTCCTTTGACCCACCCTCCCCTGGCCCTCATACTGGGAGTCTCCCAACCCCTGGAGATACTGTTCGATGGAGCTCGAGGCCGCCCTGCGCGACCAGGTGGGTCAGGCCATTGGCCGCCCCGTTTCCAACGCCGCCCCTCTCAAGAAGCTCAAGGGGGATGCGAGCAACCGCTCGTACTACCGCGTCGGCACACCCCCGGAGAGCTGGGTGGTGATGGTGATGCCGCCGGACGCGACGAAGAAGAGCGAGGAGGCAACCAAGGGAGAGCCGCCCAAGGAGCTGCCCTTCCTCAATGTGCACCGGTACCTGGCGAAGCTGGGTGTCCGGGTGCCCCGCATCCTGCGCTACGACGAGCCGGCGGGGATGATGGTGCTCGAGGATCTGACGGACACGACTTTTGAGGCGGCGCTGGATGCAGGCAAGCACCGAGACGCCCTCTACGGGCGGGCGGTGGAGCTGCTGGCGCGCCTGCGAGTGGAGGCCGAGCGCCAGCCGGACCCGGAGTGCCTGGCCTTCACCCGGGCCTTCGACGAGGACCTGTACGACTGGGAGCTGCACCACTTCCGCGAGTGGGGCCTGGAGGCCTGGAGCGGCAAGCAGCCCACGGAGGCCGAGCGGGCGGAGCTGGATCGCACCTTCCGCGAGATCGCTCGCACGCTGGCGGCCGCGCCGCGCGGCTTCACCCACCGCGACTACCAGAGCCGCAACATCATGGTGAAGGAGGGCGAGCTGGTGGTCATCGACTTCCAGGATGCCCTGCAGGGCCCGCGGCAGTACGACCTGGTGGCGCTGCTGCGTGACAGCTACGTGGAGCTGGACCGGGGCTTCGTGGACACGATGCTGGATCGCTACATCGACGCCTTCGCGGACGCGGGGGGCGAGAAGATCGAGCGCGGCCCGTTCAAGGACTTCTTCGACCTGCTCACCATCCAGCGCAAGCTCAAGGATGCCGGGCGCTTCGAGTTCATCAACCGCGTGAAGGGCAACCCGGGCTTCCTGGTCTCCATCCCTGCCTCGCTGCGCTATGTGAAGGCGGCCTTCGAGCGGCGCCCGGAGCTGCGCAAGCTGCAGGAGCTGATCAGCCGGTACGTCCCAGAGCTCTCCGCATGATGCCCCCTCTATGAAGGCCATGATCCTCTGCGCGGGCCTGGGCACGCGCCTGCGCCCCCTGACCGAGCGGTGGCCCAAGCCGGCGCTGCCGTTCCTGGGGCAGCCGCTGCTGCGCTACCACCTGGCGGTATTGAAGGTGGCGGGAGTGAAGGCCGTGGGCATCAACACGCACCACCTGCCGGAGGAGATGGCCGCGACGGCCCGGGCCGAGTGCGAGCGCGCGAGGCTGCCGCTGCACATCGTCCATGAGCCCATCATCCAGGGCACGGGCGGTGGCATCCGCGGCCTGCGCGACTTCCTGTCCGAGGATGACTTCCTCGTCTTCAACGGGGACATCCTCTTTCCGGTGGATCTGCGGCCGGTGGTGGCGGCGCACCGGGACTCGGGTGCGGTGGCCACCATGGTGCTGATGCCCATGCCGGCGGATGAGAAGTACGCCGCCGTGGAGATGAATCCGGAGCGGCAGGTGCGCCGGATTGCCGGGCATGGCCCTGGGGGCGCCGCGCTGAGCCCCTGGCACTTCACGGGCGTCCACGTGGTCTCTCCGCGCGTGTTCGACTTCATGTCCGCCGAGGGCCCCGAGGACATCAACCGCGACATCTATGCGCGAGTGATGCAGGCGGGGCTGCCCGTGCACGGCGAGGTGGTGCAGGCGTACTGGTCCGATCTGGGCACGCCCTCGCGCTACCTGGCCACCGTGCGGGACGTGCTCTTCGGCCGCGTGCCTCTCGAGATGCTGGGCTGGGCATCCCCGTTCGCCGCGGCGCCTCGGGGGACGGGCAACTGGTGGGCGCACCCTGCGGCCCACCTGGGCGCTGCGAAGGTGGCAGGGCCCGCGTACTTCGGGGCGGGCTGCCTGTTGGAGGATGGAGCGCGCATCGGCTCGGCGGTGGCGGTGGGGGAGGGCGCCCGGGTGGGAGATGGGGCACGGCTCAACCGGGTCGCCGTCTTCGAGGGCACCGAGGTCGCGCCAGACGAGGAGCTGGTCGAGGTGCTCGCCTGGGGGACCCATCGAGTCCCCGCGCCGCTCGCTCCCTGAGCCCCTGACGCTGGACAGGGGCGCTTGAAGCCGCCAGCGCTCGCGAGCTGCACGGGAGGCACGAAGAGCATGCCTGTCTTGTCGGCCACGGACGGCGCATTGCCGGCGGCCTGCCAGCCGAGGAGCAGGGAGCCCTCCAGCGGGCTCTGATCGGAGAGCGCGCCCAGCGTGCCCATTACCAGCTTTCGCGTCTCGATCAGACGCAGCCGCGTCAGTTCACGGCGCAGTGCGGAGCGACGAAGAGCGATGAAGAGCTACTCTGAGCCCCTGGGCAGCGCCCACCCATCCGCGAGGCTGTGTGGCCCGGAGATCACTCGAGACACGCGCCGCTTCCGTGCGCGGAAGAGATCCTCGTAGAGCCGCAGGAAGATGTACGCGCCGAGCTCGAGCCCCTGCTCCACCTGGTACGCCGCGCGTGGATCCGCCGAGGTGAGCGGCTCGATCCACCGGTAGAACCCCTCCGCGTGGCTCAGATCGAGCACCTCGTGCGTAGGGTAGTGCGTCAGCTCTTCCTCCCGGAGCCAGCCGCGCTCCACGATCGAGCGGCCCATCCGAGCAGAGATGCCTGAGAACAGCTCCTCGATCACGCCGAGCATGGCGAGCGCCGTCGGCACGTCGTCGTGCGCGCAGACGCCCAGGAGCGTTGAGTTGAACGCGCGCACCTCGGGCCACTGCGCGCGTCGATCGATCTCGGGGATGCTGACTCCCAGCCGTGCGAGCAGGGTGAGGAACGTGCGCTCGTGGCTGCCGGAGAGATCCCCACCGCCGTGCTCATCGTGCACGTTCTCGAGGAGGCTGAGCCGCTGCTCGGCGCTTGGGAGCCGTGCCGCGAGCACCGCTATGGGGCGGGAGAAGTAGACGACGGCATGGAGGAACTGGATCTGCGTCTCGACGAAGTCCTCTTGCTCGAAGGAGCCATCGCTCAAGGCGCGCAGGTACGGACTCTCGAGCGGGGCAACCCGCGCCTTCAGCCTCTGGAGGGAGTCGCGCATGCTTCAGATCTCCGAGGTGGGCATGTGCACCCATGTGACGGCGGCCGGCCGCAGCGAGAGCCGGAGCGAGTAGACCGTGCAGACGGCGCCCGGGGTGATCCCCTGTGCGGAGAGCCAGGAGACGTGGTCGGTCAGGCGCTCATCGATCACAAAGCAGGCACTGCCGGCGAGGCCGCGGCCCACGATCGACTCCCCGCACCGCCGAAGGTAGGCGCCCCACGAGGGCTGCCACGCCTCGGGGCCCAGCGGCAGGTGGATGAGCGGCCAGGGCTGACCCGAGGAGACGAGCCGGAGATCCTTGCGGCCCGCCATCGAGCAGAGCCCCGGCTCGTCCACGCGCGCGGAGGGACCCAGGACCACACCTGGGGCGCGAGGGGGCGGCGGTGCCCGATCGAGCTCCAGTCGCGCCAGGGCTTCAGGTGAAGCGAAGTAGAGCTGCAGCCGGACGCCCGCGTTGCTCAGCCGGAAGGGGTGCGCGCCTCGAGCGGTGCTCATGACGTCGCCCTGGGCCCCTCGCATCGCGGCCCCATAGAAGAAGCGCGTCTGCCGCAGGTCGCGCTCACGGATGACCTCTCCGAGTCCGGTCTGGATGAGCCGGCGAGAGAGCCCCTGGCCGCGCTCCTCGGCCGCCACCTTGAGGTCGCAGAGGTAGAGGGCGCGGAGCTCTCGGCCGCTCACGGGGACGGGCCGCATCACGCCCGCGATGGAGCCGATGACGCGATCTCCACGAAGCGCCAGGAGGAACCGGGCCTCGCCGAGGCTTGAGAAGAACGGGTGGTACTCCGAGCCGTGATCGATGAAGAAGTGGTCCGCTCCGTCCGCGATCGGGTAGAGGATCGACTGCTCCAGGCGCCGCAGCTCCGGCACATAGGGAGCGATTCCGTTCGCGTCGGTGACGACGAAGCGGATGCGGCTCATCGCCTGTCTACCTTGGTGCCGATCTCGAATCGCTCGTAGAAGAGGCTGCGATCCCGCTCGAGGAAGCTCTCGCTCAGGGCGTCGTCGAAGACGAAGGCGGGCTCGAAGAAGCGGCGCAGCGTGCGTTGATTGTTCAGCTGGCGGAGGAGGATGCGCGCTCCCGGCTTCGCCTCGCGCACCAGCCGGTCCGCCCAGGCCGCGACGAGCGTGTCGTCCGACCAGTCGAAGATGTTCGAGAGGTGGATGAGCTCGAAGCGCTCGAGGTCTGGCACATCGAGCAGCGTTCCTTCGAACAGTGTCACCGGCAGCGCCCGCCCTGCGTGGACGTAGGCGGGGGCATCCTGTGGCAGGTAGCGTCCGAGCAGGACGTGCTGGAGGAAGGGGTTGTGGGGGCCATCGGTTCGCGCCAGCCCGCGCTCGAAGGCCTGCTGGAAGTAGCCGGGGTAGGAGCCCGGCTTCGCATGCTGGGTGGCCGAGGGGCCGAACATCGCGTGGAGGAAGCCCTCGACGAAGGTGACGGCAAACGCGGCAGGCCAGTAAGGCGAAGCGCGCCAGCGGACGAGAAGCAAGCGCCGGGCCTCCCGCGAGGTGCCGGGTGCAAAGAAGGTCTCGAGCTCCTCCTCCGTCAGCACGAACTCGAGCAGGAAGCCGCGGAGCGTGCGGAAGAGCCCTTCGAAGGTGCCGCGCTGGTTCAGCCCAGAGCGGGAGGCATCGCCGACATTGAGCCGGCTCAGCTCGCCCCGCTCCACGGCTGCCGCCTTGTCCTGCAGGTGTGCAAGCTGGGCGGGGTTGAGGTCAAAGGCGACCACGTCGAGCTGCGGGAACTCGTGCTTCAGCGAGAGCGCAGTGCAGCCGCCCGAGGCGACGAGCAGCACGGTACGGGCTCCGGTCGCGCGGACGAGCTGCGCTTCCAGCTCGGGATCTTCGCGGACGACCGCGAACTTGAGCCGACTCAACTTCCGTTCCTCCGGCCGTATCAAAAGGAAGCCCCGCTATAACATGAGGGACTCTCGACGAAAGAGGGGAGCGCGTGCCACGCTGGCTGCGAGAACCCCTTCATGCGCGCCATTTCACTGCCGGCGGAAAAGCTGAATGAACTGCAGCGGATCGACCCTCGGCACCTCTCGCGCCTGGCCGTGTTCGTCGTCCTCTACCTGGGCGCTGCGGCTGCACTGACGGTGCTGGCGGAGCACCTGACGGGTGCCATCGGCTGGATCGCGCGCGCGCCGCTCTACCTGCTCGCGGCGGCCTCGCTGCACGGCGTCAGCCTCTTTACTCACGAGGGGGTCCACGGTGCGCTCGCGCGCCATCCCGGGTGGAACCGAGCGCTGGGCGCGATCTGTGCCTGGCCGGTGCTGCAGAACTTCGCCGCGTACAAGGTGCTGCACCTGCGTCACCACGCCGATCTCGGCGGTGGCTACGATCCGGATCACTACACGAACTACACGCCGCGCCCGTGGCTCGTCTTCTTGATGAACTGGGGACGGCTGTTGCTCGGCTATCCCGCGTACATCACGATGATCCCCATCCTGGGGTGGCGGCAGGGCACCTCCTCGGACCGGCGGTGGATCGCCTTCGAGGTCGCCGCGGCCTTCACGCTCCTGGGGCTCGCCATCGCCTCACCGCTGCCGCGAGGGGTGCTCCTTCATGGCTGGCTCATCCCGATGATCATCATCAACACCCTGGTGAACATCCGGGGCATGAGCCAGCACACGCTGCTGCCCGAGCCCGCTCACCCGATCCGTGGCAGCCGCACGATCCTCACGAATCCGGTGACCACCTTCTTCATGTGCAACGAGAACTATCACCTCGAGCACCACCTCTTCCCGAGGGTGCCCTGGTACAACCTGCCGAGGCTGCACGCGCTGCTGAAGGAGGAGCTGACCGCCCAGGGCGCTCCGTTCATTCCCTCGTACTTCGCCTTCGTGCGGCAGTGGGTGCTGCACTCGTTGGGACGCCGAGCCCCAGCGCCGGACCTGTCAGCCCATGGCTGATGCGCCGCGGCTCTGGGCGCATGAGGTCGCTCAAGGGCTCTTGATCCTGGGACTGCTCGTGTGGCTCGGTGTGGGAGCCGGGCTGTCGCATCCAGCGACGTGGATGATCGCGGGCCTGGGGGCCTTCCAGGTCATGGTCGTCGTGACGCTCCGGAGCTCCGCCTCAACGCTCCTGCAGAAGCTCCGGCTCGCGACCGCCTACCTCGTGGGCCTGGCGCTGTTCAGTGCCCCCAGGATCGTCGTGCCCGCGCTGGGGCTCACGAGCCGTGACGCGCTCCTGCTGGAGCTGGATCGCGCACTGTGGGGCGAGACGCCGGCGGTGCTGCTCGCCCCCTATGCGAGGCCATGGCTCACCGAGCTCATGAGCGCGTGCTACCTCTCCTACCACCTCTACTTCCACGGTGCGCTCGCCTACGCGCTGCTGCAGCCCCTCGAGAAAGGGAGGCGGCTCTTCGAGTGGATGTTCACCGCCCTGCCGGCGGGGATCGCGGGGTACCTGCTGGTGCCCGCGATGGGGCCGCTGAAGGCGCTGGCGGGGAGCTTCGAGGCGCCACTCGTCGGAGGCCCCATCACGGCCTTGAATGACTGGGTCGTGCGGAGCGGGAGCGCGGTCTACGACGTCTTCCCCAGCCTGCACGTGCTCATGACGTGCGTGATCCTCGATCACGATCGGCGGGAGCATCCGCTCCGCTTCCAGTGGATGCTCCCCGTGGGAGTGGGGCTCCTCGTGTCGACGGTGTACCTGCGCTACCACTACGCCATCGACCTGCTGGCGGGCTTCTTCTGGTTCATGGGCGCGCGGCTCTGGTGGAGCTGGTTGGCTGTTCGCAGGCTCAGGGCGAGTGGCTCATGAAGACCAGGACGGCCTTCTTGTCCGGGCTGATGATGACCACGTCGGGTGCGCCGTCCCTGTTGAGATCCCCCGATGCGACGCCCTCGGCATCGCCGTCGTACGTGAACAGCTGTTCGTCGACCAGCGCGCCCTGCTCGTTGCGCAGGACGCCGAAGGTGCCGCCGTTGTCGGCGTAGACCACTCCTGTGCCGAAGCGGGCCAGGTGCACCGGCCACTTCTCCACCGGGTAGTCGGCGTGCGTGTCGAAGACCGAGTCGTTCGTCGTGTCCGAGTTCGTGAAGACACGCAGGTGCTCGCTGGTGAAGACCCCGTAGACCCCGGTGACCAGCTCGTCTGGCGCTGTGCCGTCGAGATCCCAGAGCTTGGCATCGTTCGTAGACTGGCTGTTGGTGATGGGGGTCTTCACGAGGCTCCCGCTGTCGTTCACGGCGAGGGCCGGTGAGCCTGTCGACCAGCAGATGTCCGCGTCGCCGTCACCGTCGGCGTCCCCCGTGCTGAGCGACTCCGGGTCCGTGCTGGGAAGGGACTGTAACGTCCCGGCATGGGTGAAGCCGCTCAGCCGGATGACGTGAACCTTATTGTCGTCGTCCGTCGCGACGACGATGGCCGTGCCCGCGGAGCCGCCGAGCCTGGCGAGGGTCACGTCCGTGGGCTTCCCGGGGACGTCGATGAAGTGACGATCGAAGTGTCGGTCGCCTTTGTTCTCGAGGATGCACAGGAGATCCTGGGTCTCGTTCGCGGTCACCATGTCGAGCCTGCCGTCCCCATTGAGATCGCCGATTGCAACGTCGACGGGATCATCTCCCGACAGGGAGTAGAACTCGGCCACCCAGAACTCCTGCAGGGTGAGCGCGCCACCGCTGTTCCAGAACACCTTCACGGTGTCATCGTCGCGGTCCACCACCGCGATGTCGCTCCAGCCGTTCCCATCGAGGTCAGCGAGCTCGACGGCGCGCAGCGCGCTTCCTGGCACCGGGAACTCCCGGAGCCCGAAGCAGAGGTTCCCGGCCCTGTCGACTCCGCGCGAGCACGTGTTCCGAGTACAGTCCGGCCGGCAGGCGTCGGTGTTGAAGGTGTTGTTGTCGTCGCACTCCTCGCCGATGCCGGTGACGCCATTTCCGCATCGCGGCCGGGTGCAGTTGCTGTCGCAGGTGTCTCCGCTCTCGAGGTTGCCGTCGTCGCACTCCTCGTCGCCGTCTTCGGTGCCGTCCCCGCATCGCGGCAGGGTGCAGCTGGTACGGCACTGGTCGGCGCGCGTGTCCGAGTTGTCCGGACCCGTGTCACACTGCTCGGCGCCGGGATCGACGATTCCGTCGCCACACTGCTCGAGCTTGCGGCACAACGCCGCGCAGCCATCTCCCCCGAGGCGATTCCCGTCGTCACAGGCCTCGCCCGGGTCGAGGACATTGTCGCCGCAGCCGGCGATCCTGCAGGTGGTTCGGCACGCGCCGCTCTTCGTGTCCGAGTTCTCTGGCCCGGTGTCGCATTCCTCGCTGGCCGCCTTGATGCCGTCTCCACACTTGGCCGGCGTGGGGGGCGGGTCCTCCGGGTCCTCCAGCTCGTGCCAGCACGCCACCACGAAGGCGGCAGTGAGGATCACAGCGCATCTCAGGGCAAAGCGCACCCTCTCCATCGTGCCACCTCGCGAGCTCTCTGGACCCATCCTACCTGATCGCCGCCGGATTCGCGGTTGGAGGCCACGCCCTGGAGCGGTATGAGGAGCCGCCATGTCTGCACCTCCCTCGTCGCGCTGGAGCGAGCCTCTCCGCGGTGCTGTGCTCGGCGGGGCGATCGTCCTCGTGCTCGGCCTCTGGGTCTACCCGGTCACCCCAGGCGGGGACTCACCGTCCGGCCCGATCCAGAACGATGCCGCGCACTACCTCGCGATGGCGCGCGGCTCCGTCACGGATGCGCCCGCACCGTTCTCCTTCCGCATCGGAGTGCCGCTCCTGGCGCAGTACCTCCCCGTGGCTCCCGAGGTGACGTTCCGCCTGGTGACGTGGATCTGCCTGGCGTGGGTCTGCGCGCTCACGTACCTGCTCGGCAGGAGGCTGGGGTATGCGCCCGCTCCCTTGGCGCTGGCTGTCGTCGCAGGGGCCACCACCCCCGCCTGGGTCTACCAGCTCGAGAACCCCTATCTGACGGATGGCATCGGGCTGCTCGCGATCACCGCGTCGCTGTCCGCCTGGTTCGCCGGTGCGTTCGGTGTGGCGCTCCTGATGCTCGTGCTCGGCCCGCTCTTCCGGGAGACCGTCGCGGTGACGGCCGGCTTGTGGATCCGTGAGCGTCCCAGGTGGAAGGTCGTCGTGGCGCTCGCGGCCAGCGCTCTCTCGCTGGCCGTGGTGCGGAAGCTGCCCGGCATGCCGCCCGCGCCCGGCCTCTTCGAGTCGGCTCAGCACGTCCTGGAGCGAAAGGGGCTGGTCCGCATCTTCGGAGATGCCTTGGGGAGCTGGCACGCCCTGTGGTTCCTCGCGGCAGCGGGGCTGTACCTCGCCTCCAAGGAGCGCAGGCAGCAGCTCCTGCTCCCCCTGGCCCTCCTCCTGCTCAGCGCGACAGGCTTCAGCCTCATCGCGCTGAATACCCAGAGGATGTACTTCTTCGCCTTCCCCGCCATGGTGCTCGCCCTGGCAGAGCTCTTCGAGCGAGCTTGGAGCGAGCGGCCGCGTCTGCTCGTGGCCTTCCTGGTGCTCCTCGTGTTCAGCGTCCCGTTCTGGTCCCCCGCATGGCCGTTCGGGATCCTGCTCGCGAAGGCCAAGGCGCTCCGCAACACCTATGGAGTCGTACTCCTCATCGCGGCGATCCCGCTGCTGCGGCTGGCACTGCGCCGGCCCTCTCCGCTCAGTTATAGTACCGGGCGAGCACGCAGGTGACGTTGTCGTTGCCGCCCGCCGCGTTGGCCAGATCGATGAGCTGCGAGCACGCCTTCTCCAGCTCCGAGGTGCGCGTCAGCACCTCTTGGATCTGCGGGTCGGTCACCATGCCCGACAGACCGTCCGAGCAGAGCAGGAAGACGTCCCCCTCCTTCGGCTCGATCCGCGTCACGTCCACCACCACCGACTCCTTCATCCCCAGCGCCCGGACGATCACGTTCTTGTGGGGGAAGTTCTCGATCTCCTCTGGCGTGAGCTTCTTCGCCTTGAGGTAGTCGTTCAGCAGCGAGTGGTCCTCCGTCACCTGCTTGAGGACCCCTTCCCGGAAGAAGTACACGCGGCTGTCGCCCACGTGCCCCACGTACGCCACTGCGTTGGCGAAGTGCACCGTCACGATCGTGGTGCCCATGCCCTTGTACTTGGTGTCGCTGCTCGCCCGCTCGAAGATCTTCGCGTTCGCCAGCTTGATGCCGGTGGCCAGCCGGTTCTCGTCGTAGTTGCGCGTCTTGTCCATCTTGAAGGGCCAGGTGGCGTCCTGGTCGCGCGCCGTCATCCGGAAGAACTCCCCCAGCTCCTCCACTGCGATCTTGGAGGCGATCTCCCCAGAGGAGTGACCGCCCATCCCGTCGGCGACGACACAGAGGTTCTCCTCCGGCAACAGGAGGTAGTTGTCCTCGTTGTGGTTGCGCTTCATCCCAACGTGGGTGATGCCTGCTACCTCGATGCGCATGCGCGGGAGCTCGTGTGACGCGTGAAGGTGGGCGCGTAGGAACTGTTCGGCACGTTAACAAAGCCCCCCCAAGGGGGCAAAACGGATCATGACCTCCCTGCCTGCGGTTCACCCGGGGGCTGGTTGCGGGCCTGCCTCGGCCACCGGCTCGAAGGTCAGCCGGTCCCCCTCCCGGGTCTCACTGCCCGCCAGCGTCCCCGCTGGCAGCTCCAGCACGGAGTGGGCCTTGAAGTACACCGAGCTCATCCTCCAGGGAGGCATGGCCGGGATCTGCTTGACGATGAGGCCTTCCCGGTCCAGGAAGGCCACATCGATGGGGATGCGCATGAAGAACGTGTGGATCGAGTTGCAGGGGACAATGTGCATCCCCTCGCCAAAAGTGAGCGAGCGCCGCCCCATCAGTCCCATGAAGCGGTCCGCGAATGAGGAGGCCCGCTCGGCGCGATCCGCCAGCAGCCGACCCTGGGTCACGTTGTTCACCTTCCAGCGCATGCCCCCCGTTCTACCCCATGCTTGAGCCCCTGGCGCGGCCGCTGCACCTCGTCCTGGTGTCCCCGCAGATTCCCCCCAATACCGGGAATGTGGCCCGCCTGTGCGCCGTCACGGGCAGCCGGCTCATTCTCGTCGAGCCGCTCGGGTTCTCCATCGCCGACCGGGAGCTCAAGCGCGCCGGCCTGGACTACTGGGACAAGGTCTTCCTGAAGCTGTATCCCACCTATGCGGCATACCAGGAGGACTTCCCGGACGCCCGCCGGTGGCTGTTCTCCGCCCGGGCTTCTACATCCCTGTATGCCGCCCGCTTCGAGCCGGGGGATCACCTCATCTTCGGCTCGGAGGTGGCGGGGCTGCCCCCCGAAGTCATGGGGGGAGGGTCCGGGCAGCCGGTGACCATCCCCATGCTCGAGGATCGGCGCAGCCTCAACCTGTCCACCACCGTGGGGATCGCCACTTATGAGGCGCTGCGTCAGGTTCAGCTCGGGGAGGCAGCCAGGCAGCCCCTCTCGGCAAGTTGAGGGCCCGGGTAGAGGGACTAGACTCGGGGCGAATGTCGCCCTCTCTCGTCGCTGAAGCCCTGTACTCCGCTCACAAGGCCCGGGCCACCGGCCAGCTCACGCTCCATGCGGGGGGCCGGGAGTCCCGGCTGTTCCTTCAGCAGGGGAACCTGGTGGGCACCCAGCTCGGGTTCGGGTTCCAGAGCCCGGCGCAGGCGCTCCTGCAGAGCGGGCGGATGACGGCGGACGCGCTGGACGCGCTCTGGGCCCGGGGGGGGGCTGGGGCGCCGGATGAAGATCTGCTCGAGGCGCTGGGGATGGACGAGGGCACGGTGGCGGAGCTGCAGGTGCTCGCGCACGTGCGGCGGCTGAGCGAGCTCGCTGAGGGCTCTGCATTCGAGCCGGGAGAGGTGGAGGAGATGTTCCGGCCCATTGCGGGCGTCCGCGTGGTCCGCGCCGCGCTGGAGCCGGCGGTAGAGAAGGGGCGGGGGGCTCGGGTGTACCGCTGCGCCGATGTGGCGGCGTGCGCTCCGTGGCTCTCGAGCGAGCACGAGCGGGGGTTTCTGGAGACGCTCCAGGCCTTCCGGCAGCCAGAGTCGCTGACGTCCGCTCAGGGGGTGGTGCTCCATCTTCTCGAGAGGGAGGGGCTCGTCGAGAGCCTGAGTGTCGAGGAATGGGAGGAGCGAGAGCGGGCACGGATCGCGGAGGAGGCTCGGCTGGCGGAGGAAGCACGCCGCGCGGAAGAGGCTCGGCTGGCAGAGGAAGCACGTCGGGCTGAAGAGGCCCGACTGGCTGAAGAAGCGCGCCGAGCCGAAGAGGCTCGGCTGGCGGAAGAGGCTCGGCTGGCCGAAGAGGTTCGGCTGGCGGAAGAGGTTCGGCTGGCGGAAGAGGCTCGGCTGGCGGAAGAGGCTCGGCTGGCGGAAGAGGTTCGGCTAGCGGAAGAGGTTCGGCTAGCGGAAGAGGCTCGGCTGGCCGAAGAGGTTCGGCTAGCGGAAGAGGCTCGGCTAGCGGAAGAGGCTCGGCTGGCTGAAGAGGCTCGACTGGCTGAAGAAGCGCGGCGAGCCGAAGAGGCTCGGCTGGCGGAAGAGGCTCGGCTGGCTGAAGAGGCTCGGCTGGCTGAAGAGGCTCGGCTAGCGGAAGAGGCTCGGCTGGCGGAAGAGGCCCGACTGGCGGAAGAGGCCCGACTGGCGGAAGAGGCTCGACTGGCTGAAGAGGCTCGACTGGCTGAAGAGGCCCGACTGGCTGAAGAGGCCCGACTGGCTGAAGAGGCTCGGCTGGCGGAAGAGGCTTGGCTGGCCGAGGAAGCTCGTCTTGAGGAAGAGCGGCGCTTGGCCGAGGAGGAGCGGCGAGCCGAAGAGGCTCGGTTGGCCGAGGAAGCGCGTCTTGAGGAGGAGCGGCGTCAGGCGGAGGAGGCTCGGTTGGCCGAGGAGGCGCGCCAGGCTGAAGAGACCCGGTTGGCTGAGGAAGCCCGCATCGCGGAAGAGGCTCGGCTGGCGGAAGTGGCTCGCATCCAGGAAGAGCGGCGCAAGGCGGAGGAGGCTCGGCTAGCGGAGGAGGCACGACTGGCGGAAGAGTCACGCCGAGCCGAAGAGGCCCGACTGGCTGAAGAGGCGCGGCTGGCCGAGGAAGCTCGTCTTGAGGAAGAACGGCGCCAGGCTGAAGAGGTGCGGCTTGCAGAGGAAGCGCGCCAAGCTGAGGAGGCTCGGCTCGCAGAGGAAGCTCGCCGAGTTGAAGAGGCGCGTCTGGCGGAAGAGGCGCGCCGAGTTGAAGAGGCGCGTCTGGCGGAAATGGCGCGCCGAGCCGAAGAGGTTCGGCTGGCGGAAGAGGCGCGCCAAGCTGAGGAGAAGCGCCTAGCGGAAGAGGCTCGGCTGGCGGAAGAGGCCCGGCTGGCGGAGGAGAAGCGCCAGGCGGAAGAGGCCCGGTTGGCGGAGGAGGCACGTCGCTCCGAGGAGGCCCGACTGGCGGAAGAGGCCCGACTGGCTGAAGAGGCTCGGCTGGCAGAAGAGGCCCGACTGGTTGAGGAGGCTCGGCTGGCAGAAGAGGCCCGACTGGCGGAAGAGGTGCGGCTGGCCGAGCAGGCACGTCTTGAGGAAGAGCAGCGCCAGGCGGAGGAGGCACGCCAAGCTGAGGAGAAGCGCTTGGCGGAAGAGGCCCGTCTGGCGGAAGAGGCGCGGCTGGCCGAGCAGGCCCGTCTTGAGGAAGAGCGGCGCTTGGCAGAGGAGGAGCGTCGAGCCGAAGAAGCGCGGGCCGAGGAAGCGCGCCTTGAGGAAGAGCAGCGCCAGGCTGAGGAGGCCCGGCTGGCAGAAGAGGCACGTCGAGCTGAAGAAGTGCGCGTGGCCGAAGAGGCCCGGTTGGCTGAGGAGACGCGTCGAGCCGAAGAGGCGCGCCTGGCTGAGGAAGCGCGCCTTGAGGAAGAGCGGCGGCAAGCGGAGGAGGCCCGGCTGGCGGAAGAGGCTCGACTGGCCGAGGACACCCGCATCGAGCAGGAGCGGCGTCAGGCTGAGGAGACTCGGTTGGCCGAGGAGGCTCGGCTGGCTGAAGAGGCCCGACTGGCCGACGAGCGCCGAGCTGAAGAGGCCCGGTTGGCCGAGCAGGCCCGACTGGCTGAAGAGAGGCGCCAAGCTGAGGAGGCTCGGCTGGCCGAAGAGGCGCGCGTGGCCGAGGAAGCGCGCTTGGCTGGGGAGGCACGCCTGGCGGAAGAGGCACGCCTGGCGGAAGAGGCGCGCGTGGCCGAGGAGACGCGTCGAGCCGAAGAGGCTCGGCTGGTGGAGGAGGCCCGCCTCGAGGAAGAGCGGCGTCAGGCGGAAGAGGCTCGGCTGGCGGAAGAGGCCCGGTTGGCCAAGGAAGCCCGCATCGAGCAGGAGCGGCGTCTGGCTGAGGAGACCCGGTTGGCCGAAGCGGCCATGCAGGCCGAAGAGGCTCGCCGGGAAGGCGAGCGGCGGAAAGCAGAGGCAGCTCGGCTGGCAAAGGACCTGCGACAGGCCGCGGAGGCTGCCCGGCTGGAAGAGGAAGCTCGTCAGGCCGAGGAGGCCCGACTCACCGGCGAGGCGCGCCAGACCGAGGAGGATCGTCTCGAAGAGGAGCGCAGCCAGGCCAGGCAGGCGCGGCTGTTGGAGAAGGCCCGCCAGGCCGCGGAGGCTGCCCGGCTCGAGCAGACGCAGCAGGCAGATGAGGCTCAACCCTTGGCGGACCTCTTGCAGGATGAAGAGGCGCGTCGCGACGAGGAGCGACGCAAGGCCAAGGAGGCGCGGCTGTTGGAGAAGGCCCGCCGGGCCGCAGCGGCTGCTCGCCTCACAGAGGAGGCCCCCGGCATCGACGCGGCAGCTCTCTCCGAGCAGGATCGTCTCGTTGAAGAGGTCCACCTGGAAGACGCGGCCCTCTTGATGGAGGAGGCGCGTCGAACCGAAGAGGCGCGGCTGGCCGAAGAAGCCCGCCTGGCCGAAGAAGCCCGCCTGGCGGAGGAGGCCCGTCTGGCCGAGGAGCTTCGTCAGGCGGCCGAGGCGCGTCAGGCCGCGGAGTCCGCCCGGTGGGAGGATGCCATCCCAGAGCACGTCCAGCCCGCCAATCCTTTCATGGATGAAGAGGCCCTCCGCGAGGAGGAACGCCGACGCGCCAAGGAGGCGCGGCTGGCGGAGAAAGCGCGCCGGGCGGCAGAGGCTGCTCTGCTCGAGCAGTCCCCTAGCGCCTCCGATCCGCTGGAAGAGTCCCCACCGCTCACGCTCGATGACGCCGACATCATCACCGTGGAGCCCGAGGCGACCGCCGCACCCGCGGCGGCTTCCAGCGTCGAGTTCTCCTGGTCCGATGCGATTCCTCAGCCAGAGTCCGACTCGCGAGACCCGCTGCTGTCGGAGGACAGGGATGCGCTGCGCCTCGCGCGACAGCAGGCAGAGGCCGCGCTCCTCCACGACATGGAAGAGGCGAAGCTCCGCGCCGTCATGGCCCCCGTCGACTCCTGGCTCGTCGAGGAGCCCGTCCATCCTCCCAACTCTCCGAGGGCGCCTGCCGCCTCGTCCTCGGCGCCGCCCCGTTCGGCTCCTGTGCCACACGCGGCGGCTCCCAGCCCCGCGGCGGAGGAACCCACGGCGGAAGTCGATCTGGTGCAGGACATGTGGAGCGACCTCGTCCCCGCCGAGGATCAGCCCGCAGCGGCCGTCTCGGCTCCTGAGCCGTCCAGCCCGCTCCCTCCCAGAACGATGGCCGCCGCACCGGCTCGCACGGAGACTCCGGTCCCGCTCACCGCGGCGCCTGCCGCCGCCCGGCGCCCCGAGTCCCCTGCTCCTACCCCGCCCCGCCGTCCGGCGCAGGACACCCGCCCGTCCGGCGATGACGACCTCTGGCGCATCGTCACCTTCGACGACGCGGAGGAGGCCACCCACTTCTCCGCTTCCTTCGAGGCTGCGCTGGACAAGGTGGAGTCCCACCTGGAGGCGCTCGTCCAGCCCGAAGCCCCCCCGCTTGGAGGCAATGTAGGAGAACCTCCTGGGGTGGTCGTGTCCGATGCGACGATCGAGTCCCAGCCGGCCCCCAGGGGTTTCGCAACCCCCCCTGGTGACAAGGCCACGGCAACTGGCCAGACTGCGGAGAACACCTCATCGGGTGGGGCTCTGGACGATGATCTCGATGGACTGGATGATCTAGGCGATCTAGACGCGTGGGGTTTCGACGAGGACGACGTGGCGGGAGATCCCTCCAATCCTGACGAAGCGGCCCGGTTGCGGCGCCAGCGCCTGCTGCGCCGCGCCATGGAGAACATGGGGGCCTTGGGCGCCCGCACGGACGGTCCAGTCGGGACAGTCCCTGTCAGCGCCCCCGCCGAGGCGGCTCCTGCCTCGGCCGAGGCGCCTCCACTCGGCGCGGTGGACTCGGGGCTCGCGCAGCAGATTGAGAAGCGCTACGCCGAGATCCAGATCAAGCGTGATCACTTCGCCATCCTCGGCATCACCCCCGAGACGCCTCGGGACCAGGTGAAGGCAGCGTTCCTCAGCCTGGCCAAGGTCTTCCACCCGGACCGCCTGCCGCCCTCGCTGCCGCACCTGGCAGCCAAGATGACCTCCGTCTTCGAGGCCATCCGCGAGGCCTACGAGATCCTCTACGACGAGACCAAGCGTGCCGGGTACTTGGAAGGCCTCAAGAGGGCGGCGGCCCCCAAGCCCCCCGTGGCCTCTTCCACGCCCGGCGTGAGCCCCGCGGGTCGTGGCAGCTCGGCCAGCAACCCGGGCGACCTCTTCAAGATGGGCGAGGTCTTCTTCCGCAAGCGGGACTTCGTGGCCGCCGCCGACCACTTCGAGCGCGCCAACGCGCTAGAGCCCAAGCCCCTCTATCTGGCGGCGCTGGCCTGGACCCTCTACATGGATCCTCAGCGCAAGGCCGAGATCCCCAAGGCCAAGCAGATGATGGCCGAGGCCGTCAAGGCGGACGCCAACTGCGACCGGGCGCACTACCAGCTCGGCGTCATCGCCCGCGTCGAGGGGGACACCGACAGGGCCGAGCGTCACTTCCGCGACGCGGTGCGCGCAAACCCCAAGCACCTGGAAGCCAACCAGGAACTGCGCCTCATCGAGATGCGGAAGAAGAATACCCCTCCGCCCAAGAAGGGTTTCTTCCGCTGAAGACCCACCTGGCAGCCCGTCGATCGCTCCCTGCGCAGGCGGGGGAGGGGGCCAGCCAAGCCATTGACATGCCTGGAGAATGGGCATGATCATCGCGCGACTCCTCGCCGCCGGACTCCAGCAGCGCCGTCCGTAGGGAAAGGCAATCGAACGTGGCCAAGCAGCACCTGCTCCTGGTCGATGGTGACGCGAAGAGCCTTCGCGTGATGGAGGTCAGCCTCAAGAAGGCGGGCTTCTCCGTCACGACCGCCATTCACGGCAAGGACGCGCTGGAGAAGGTCCAGATCAGCCCGCCGGATCTCGTCCTGGCCGACACGAAGATGCCGGAGATGGATGGCTTCGAGCTGTGCAAGACGCTCAAGGTGGACGAGCGCTTCAAGCACATCCCCTTCGTCTTCCTCACCAACCAGAAGTCGGTCGAGTTCAAGGTCCGCGGCCTGGAGCTCGGTGGCGACGACTACCTGACGAAGCCCATCTACATCAAAGAGATCGTCACCCGCGTGAAGATGATCCTCCAGAAGGCGGAGAAGGAGAGGATCGAGAAGCGGGAGACGACCAAGGGTGGCTTCTCCGGCAGCCTGGCGGACATGGGCGTGGTGGACCTGGTCCAGACGTTCGAGATCGGCCGCAAGACGGGGACGATCGCCATCCAGGGCGAGCGCGTTGGCGCCATCTACTTCAAGGAGGGCCGCGTCATCGACGCGGAGCTGGGGCGCCTCAAGGGTGAGAACGCGTTCTACCGGATGCTCAACACCTTCGAGGGCCAGTTCGAGGTGCAGTTCACCCCGCTGGACAGGCCCGAGCGCATCGAGGTCTCCACCCAGGGCCTGCTCATGGAGGGCATGCGCCGGCTGGACGAGTGGGGCCGCATGCTCGAGCAGCTGCCGCCGCTCGAGACGGTGTTCGAGATCGACTACCACCAGCTGGCCGAGCGCCTGTCGGAGATCCCTGACGAGGTGAACGGCCTGCTGCGCCTGTTCGACGGCAAGCGCACCCTGAGCCGCGTGGTGGAGGACTCGGACTTCGAGGATCTCGCCGCGCTGGGGATCATCAGCAAGCTGTACTTCGAGGGGCTGATCCGCGAGTTGGGCAACGTGCCGCAGGAGCCCATCCAGAGCGGCAAGCCCGGCATCGAGGAGTGGCTCCACGCGGCGGCCCCGCCCGTGCCGCCCATGCCCGAGCCGCCCGACACGGAGCCGGCGGAGGATCCCGCCAAGGCCACGGCCGCCGTTCCGCCTCCGCCGCCCATCTCCGCGGTCGCTCCGCCTCCTCCTGCCGCGAAGGAGCCCGAGCCGACTCCGGCGCCGCCCGCGCAGGCCGCCGCGGAGCCCGCCCCGGAGCCCGCGCCAGCCTCGGCGGCCAGTGCTCCGCCGCCGCCCCCGGCGCAGCCTGCCGCGGCGCAGCCGGCCAATGTCGTCGTCTTCCAACCCAGGCCCAAGCGCCCCAGCCCACCGACGGTGGAGATTCCGACGGTCGCGCCGGTGCCGCCTCCGACGGCGGAGGGCTCGTCCTTCCTCGTGGAGCCTCCGCCCGAGCACCGCGCCCAGGAGCATGCGCGGCGCAGCCTGTTGCTGGACTGGAGCCGGGTGGACACCGATGGCCTGGGCTCTGCGAGCACCTGGTCCCCCGCCCGGTCCTCCGCCGGCTCCAACACTGCGCAGCCACACGCGCCTGTGCAGCCGTCCGAGCTCTCCGCCAGCGCTGCTTCCGCGGGAGCCGCCGATACAGAGCCTGCAGGGCCGAGCTCGCCCGCACGGGCTCCCATCTTCGGTGGGGCGGCCGTGGGTCCGAACCCGTTCCCGCCGGTCCCGCCACCAGCACCCGCGCCTCCCTCGGATGAGGTGACGTTGGTGTCGGGGCTGTCCCCCGTGACGGCTCCGCCGCCTGCGTCAGAGGCCGCGCGGGAGCCTCCCGCGCAGCTCGCGCTCCCGCCGTACCCGGGGCATGGGGCCCCGGAGCCCGAGGCCAAGCCCTCCTCTCCGCCCGTGCTCACGCCTGTGTCCGTGACGGCGCAGCCCGAGCCCAGGAAGTCGCAGCGCGAGGACACGCCGCTGCCGACGCTGGACTTCAAGACCTCACCGGACCCGAAGCTCGCGCCGTCGAAGCCGACGCCCTCGAAGCCCGCGCCGGCGACCTCCAACAAGAAGAAGGAGGACATCGACGAGGCGGCGCTCGCCAGGGCCGTGCAGCCGAAGCGAACGGGTCTCTTCATTGGCGTGGGCATCGCCGCGGTCATTGCCGTCGCTGCCGTGGTGATCGGGACTCGGAGCTCGGGCTCCACGGAGCAGCCGCCGGAGCAGACGGATCCTCAGACGAAGGTGCCTGACCCGGGCCAGACGAAGCCTCCGGACGCGGTCGTGACGCCGACGCCGCCGACTCAGCCCGAGGAGACGGCCAAGCCGCCAGAGACGGCCAAGCCGCCGGACACGGTCGTGCCGCCGGAGACTCCGGCTGTGGATCCGTCCAAGCCGGTGGTCGCGGAGACGCCGAAGCCGCCGGAGCCCGACGAGCCTGACGAGCCCGAGGCGACGCCTCCCGATCCCGCGAAGCCGGTGGATCCGGAGGTCGAGTACGCCAGCTCCATCAAGCAGGCGCGGGCTGCGATCATCAATGGACGCTTCAAGACGGCCGAGAGGAGCTTTCGCAAGGCCCTGAAGGCCAGGCCGGGCTCGAGCGAGGCCAAAGAGGGCCTGGGCTTCTCGCTGGTGATGGGCAGTACCAGCGACAGTGCCTACAGGGAGGCGGTCCGGCTGCTGCAGGATGTGGTGAGGGATGGGGAAGCCAACGGCCGGGCCTGGTTCGCGCTCGGCATGGCGCTCCAGGTCACCAAGCAGGACAAGCAGGCGGTGCAGGCTTATAAGAAGTACCTTGTGGTGGAGCCCTCCGGGAAGTTTGCCCCCGATGTTCGCCTCGCGCTGAAGCAGCTGGGCAGCAACTAGGGGAGGGGGGCTCGGGCCTTCGCTGGCCTGGAAGGTACTGCCTTGCTCGTCCTGGGACTGGAAACCAGCTGTGATGAGACTGCCGCCGCGCTCGTGGAGGACGGGCGGCGCGTGCTCTCGGATGTCGTCTCCACGCAGGTGGACATCCACCGGCGCTGGGGGGGCGTGGTGCCGGAGCTCGCCAGCCGCAACCACATCGTCCAGGTGATGCCGGTGCTCCACGAGGCCCTCACCCGTGCGGGCCGCACGCTGGACGACGTGGATCTCATCGCCGTCACGTCAGGACCGGGGTTGATCGGTGCGCTGCTGGTGGGGGTGCAGGTGGCCAAGTCCCTGAGCCTGGCCACGGGGAAGCCCTTCGTGGGGGCTAACCACCTGGAGGGCCACCTGCTCGCCATCCGGCTGCTGGAGGACGCGCCCGAGCCGCCGTTCCTCGGGCTGGTGGTCTCTGGTGGGCACACGAGCCTCTACGAGGTACAGGACTACGGGCGCTACCGCCTGGTGGGCAGCACCCGCGATGACGCGGCTGGCGAGGCCTACGACAAGACGGCGCGCATCCTGGGCCTGCCGTACCCGGGCGGACTCCCCATTGACCAGCTGGCGCAGAAGGGCAATCCCGAGGCGATCCACTTCCCGCGTGCCCTGCCGCAGCCGGACACCTTCGACGTGTCATTCTCTGGCCTCAAGACTTCGGTGCTGAACCACGTGCGCAAGCACGGCGTGCCGGAGGGACAGGCCCTGGCGGATCTGTGTGCCTCGTTCCAGGAGGCGGTGGCCGACGCCCTGTCGAAGAAGTTCGTGGCCGCGGCGCGGCGGCTGGGGCTGCAGCGGCTGGTGGTGTGCGGGGGCGTGGCGGCCAACTCGCGCTTGCGCGCGCTGAGTCAGGAGCGTGCTGAGGAGCGGGGCCTGCGGCTCTACCTGCCGCCGGTGCGGCTGTGCACGGACAATGGGGCAATGATCGCCGTGGCAGGGTATGAGGCCTGGCGCCGCGGCCTGCGCGGAGACTTCCGGCTCGCTGCGGATCCGGCCTGGCGGATGTGAGGGAGGGACACGTGGAGACGCCGCGCGAAATCCTCAAGCGTCACGGGCTGCACGCCAAGCACAGCTGGGGGCAGAACTTTCTCGGTGACGAGCGGTCGCTCCAGCAGATCGCCGAGGTGCTGGCGCTGCGCGAGGGCGAGCCCGTGGTGGAGCTGGGCCCTGGCCTGGGGCACCTGACGCGGTTCCTGGCGGCCACGGGGGCTCG
>NZ_DASPHO010000471.1:0-6519 GCF_035629615.1 Hyalangium sp.
TGGAGTGGAATGACCGCCGCCAGGACTTTCCTCTCGAGCTGTGTCTGCCCGAGCTCTTCCAGCGGCAGGCCGCGAGCACTCCCGAAGCCATTGCCGTGCGATCTGGCGGCACGCGCCTGACGTACCGGGAGCTCTCCGAGCGGGTGAGACACCTGTCCGCGCATCTGGCGGGGCAAGGGGTGAGGCCGGAGGCGCTCGTCGTCGTGGCGCTGGATCGCGGGATCGACTTCCTGGCCGCCATCCTCGCCGTCCATGGGGCGGGTGGGGCGTGCGTCCTCATCGACCCCGCTCACCCGGTCCAGCGAGTGGCGCAGATCCTGGAACAGGCGGGCGCCGCGGGTGTCCTCGTGTCCCAGGCCCGGAAGGCCGCGCTCACCCAGGCCATGGAGGTGCTGCCCGCGCCGCGCCGGCCCGCGCTCTGGACGGTGGAGGAGCTGCTCGCGAGCCCTGCTCCCACTGGGGTGGAGCGTGCGCCTGTGGCTCCCGGCAACCTGGCCTTCGTCGTCTTCACCTCCGGGTCCACCGGGGTGCCCAAGGGGGCGATGATGGAGCACCGGGGAATGCTCAATCACCTCTATGCCAAGGTGACGGATCTGGGCATCTCCGCGCGCGATGTGGTGGCACAGACGGCTCCGCCCTCCTTCGTCATCTGCATCTGGCAGACCCTGGCGCCCCTGCTCGTGGGGGCCGAGGTGGATGTGGTGGAGGACGCGGTGGCGCGGGATCCCAGGCGCCTGCTCGATCGGGTGGCGGAAGATGGCATCTCCGTCCTGCAGATCGTCCCCTCCGTGATGCGCCTGGTGCTGGATGATGCGGAGGCGCGGGGGTCACGCCGGCCCGCCCTCTCCTCGCTGCGCTGGCTGGTGCCCACCGGCGAGGCGCTCTCGCCCGAGCTCTGCCGCCGGTGGCTCGCGCTCTACCCGGCCATTCCCCTGCTGAATGCCTATGGCAGCTCCGAGTGCTCGGACGACGTGGCGCACTACGCCATCACCGCGCCTCCGCAGGGGGACATGGCGCACCTGCCCATTGGGCGTCCCGTCGCCAACCTGCGCCTCTACATCCTGGACTCCCGGATGGAGCCCGTGCCCGTGGGGGTGGTGGGCGAGCTGTATGCCGGCGGCGTCGGCGTGGGCCGGGGCTACCTCAACGATGCGGAGCGCACCGCCAACGCCTTCGTCAGCGACCCATTCTCCCGGGACGGCGCGGCGCGCCTGTACCGCACCGGGGATCTGGCGAGGCACCTGCCTGGCGGCGACATCGAGTTCCTGGGCCGGGCCGATCACCAGGTGAAGGTGCGGGGCATCCGCATCGAGCTGGGTGAGGTCGAGTCCGTCCTCCGTGGGATCGAGGCGCTGCGAGACGCGGTGGTGACGGCGGCGCCCGATGTCTCCGGGAGTGTGCACCTGGTGGGTTACATCGTTGCCCGGCCTGGCCAGGAGCTCTCGCAAGAGGCGGTCCTCCAGCACCTCCGTGAGCGGCTGCCCGAATACATGGTGCCGTCGGAGTGGGTGGTGCTGGAGGCGCTCCCGCTCAATGCCAACGGGAAGGTGGATCGGCGGGCGCTCCCCCCACCGGGCCCTCAGGGCGCCCGCCCGGCGCTCGGGGTGGCTCCCCGGAACGAGACCGAGGCCTCGCTGGTGGCTATCTGGTCTGAGCTGCTCCGCGTGGAGAGCGTCGGCGTCGAGGACAGCTTCTTCCAGCTGGGTGGCCACTCGCTGCTGGCCGTCAAGCTCATCATCCGTCTGCGCGAGCGGTTCGGCGTCGAGCTGCCGCTCTCCCGCATGTTCGAGCTCTCCACCATCGCCCGGCAGGCCGAGTTCCTCACCCGGGAGCAGCCCCGTGCGAAGGGGGGCGCGGGCTTGGCTCCCACGCAGATCCAGCTCACCCCTGAGCCGCAGCACCGCTTGGAGCCCTTCGCGCTCACCGAGCTGCAGCAGGCGTACTGGCTGGGGCAGACAGGCCTCTTCGAGCGCAGCAGTGCGACGGCCGTGGGCTACATCGAGTCCGAGACGCTCGATCTGGATCTCGCGCGGTTCAACGCCGCGTTCCAGCGGGTCATCGCGCGGCATGACACGCTGCGGAGCGTGGTCCGCGCCGATGGGCAGCAGCAGGTGCTCGCGGCAGTCCCGCGGTTTGAGCTGGAGGTCGTCGATCTGCGGGGGCTGTCCGAGGCCGAGGTGAGCCGCCGCATCGAGGAGACGCGGGCCACGCTGTCCCGCGCCAACCCGCGCTCGGACACCTGGCCGCTCTTCACGCTCCGGGGCCACCGGCTCGACGAGCGGCGGTACCGGCTGCATCTCGCCTTCCCACTGCTGATGGGGGACCTGCAGAGCTTCCGAGTGATCAACCGCGATCTGGAGCGCTTCTACCAGGATCCCGGCGTGGAGCTCGGGGCGCTGGAGGTGACGTACCGGGACTATGTCCGCTACCTGCAGGCCGCGCGCGAGGCGGATGAGGGCTACCAGAAGGCGCTGGCGTACTGGCGTGATCGCCTGCCGACGCTACCGCCCGCACCGCTCCTTCCGCAGGTGAGCACCCCCGTGGCCCTGCGGGAGCGTGGCTTCCAGCGGTGGAATGCGGAAGTGGATGCCGAGGCGTGGCAGCGCCTCAAGGCTCGCGGCACGCGCGCAGGCCTCACGCCTACCGCGGTGCTGACCGCGGCCTATGCGGAGGTGCTGGCCGCCTGGAGCCAGACGCCCCACTTCTCACTCAACCTCCTGTACCAGAACCGTCCGCCGCTCCACCCGCAGATTGGAGAGGTGGTGGGCAACTTCAGCACCACCCTGCTGCTCGAGGTGGACTGCCGGCCGCGGGAGACCTTCGAGCAACGCGCCCGCCGGGTGCAAGCGCGCCTGTGGAGCGATCTGGAGCACACCCAGGTGAGCGGCACTCAGGTCCTTCGGGAGCTGGCCCTGGCCCAGGGTACGGGCGCCGCGTCGGCCATGCCCTTTGTCTTCGCCAGCACGCTGTACGAGGATCCGAAGGCAAGCGAGGAGTCCCAGCTCCTGGGGCGGCCCGTGCACAGCAGCCTGGAGACGCCGCACGTCTGGATCGATCACCAGGCCAGCGAGGCGTACGGGGGGCTCCGCTTCCACTGGGACGTGCTCGAGGCGATCTTCCCTGAGGGGCTGGTGGAGGCAATGTTCCAGGCCTACCGCGAGCTGCTGCAGCGGCTCGCCGGCGGTGAGGGCTGGGAGGCCATGGAGACGGTGCACCCGCCGTCCACCGGGCTGTCCGCACGCCAGGCCGCCAACGCCACGGAGGCGCCCATCCCCCACGTCCTCCTCCACGAGCTCGTCGCCGCGCAGGCTGAGGCTCGGCCCCATCACCCGGCCGTCATCGAGCCGCGTGGCACGTTCAGACATGGCACCGTGCAGCGCCGGGCCCACCAGCTTGCCCACCAGCTCCGCGCGCTGGGAGCGGCCCCCAACACCCTGGTGGCTATCGTCATGGAGAAGGGCTGGGAGCAAGTGGTGGCCGCGCTCGGCGTGTTGGGCTCCGGCGCCGCCTACCTGCCGCTGGATCCGGAGTGGCCCGCGGAGCGCCTCCACTCCCTGCTGCGGCAGGCAGAGGTGCGCATCGTCCTCACTCAGCCATGGCTGGAGGAGCGGATCGCCTGGCCCGAGGGCATCCAGCGGATCTCCGTCTCCGAGCAAGCCCTCGAGGGGGAGAGCGGCGTCCGCCTCCACTCCGTCCAACGGCCGGAGGATCTGGCCTACGTCATCTTCACCTCCGGCTCCACGGGTGAGCCCAAGGGCGTGATGATCGATCACCGCGGCGCGGCCAACACCCTCGTGGACCTCAACGAGCGGTTCGGCGTGGGGCCATCGGATCGGGTGCTTGCGCTCTCGGCGCTCACCTTTGATCTGTCCGTCTATGATCTCTTTGGCATGCTCGCGGCGGGCGGGACCATCGTCCTGCCCGCGCCCGAGGCCGCCAAGGATCCGGCCCACTGGCTGAAGCTGCTCCGGACGCACAAGATCACCCTGTGGAACTCGGTGCCTGCCCTCATGCAGCTCCTCGTGGAATACGCAGAGGGGCAGCGGGAGCGGCTCCATGAGCTGTCGCTGCGCACGGTGATGCTGAGCGGCGACTGGATCCCCGTGGCCCTGCCGGATCGCATCCGCGCCCTGCGCCCCAGCATCCAGGTGATGAGCCTGGGCGGGGCGACCGAGGCCTCCATCTGGTCCATCCTCCACCCCATCGACCGGGTGGAGCCGGGCTGGCAGAGCATCCCCTACGGCAAGCCCCTGAAGAACCAGCGCTTCCACGTGCTCGATGAGAACCTGGCGCCGCGCCCCACCTGGGTCACCGGCGAGCTGTTCATCGCGGGAGTGGGCCTGGCGAAGGGCTACTGGAAGGATCCGGCGAAGACGGAGGCACGCTTCCTCCGCCACCCCGTGACGGGAGAGCGCCTCTACCGGACGGGGGATCTGGGGCGCTACCTGCCGGACGGCTCGATCGAGTTTCAGGGCCGCGCGGACTTCCAGGTGAAGGTGCAGGGCTACCGCATCGAGCTGGGCGAGATCGAGACCGTCCTGGAGCGGCACCCGGCCGTGCGCGCGGCGGTGGTGACGGCCCATGGCGAGCGCCACGGGGACAAGCGCCTGGTGGCCTACGTCGTCATCGACGGCGAGCCCTCTGGCACCCTCGCGCAGCTCCGCGCGTACCTGGAGACGAAGCTGCCGCGCTACATGGTGCCTTCGCTCTTCCTCCCGCTGGAGCAACTCCCCCTGACGGCCAACGGCAAGGTGGATCGCAAGGCGCTCCCAGCCCCAGAGGAGCCGGGTGCCAGGCGCGAGCAGGCCTTCGAGGCCCCGCGGGACGAGTTGGAGCAGGCGCTGGCCCGCATGTGGGAGGAGGTGCTGGGAGTCTCCCGGGTGGGCCTGCACGACAACTTCTTCGAGCTGGGAGGGCACTCCTTCGCACTGGTCCGGGTGATGGGGCGCATCCGCCAGCAGTTCGGGCGGGAGCTGCCGCTGACGGCGCTGGTGCGGGAGCCGACGCTTGCGCACCTGGCCTCCCTGGTGAGGGGCGGCGCGGCAGCTCCGGTCTGGTCGCCGCTGGTGCTCCTCCACTCGCAGGGCCAGGGGCGGCCGCTCTTCCTCGTCCACCCCGTGGGCGGCAACGTCCTGTGCTACCGCACGCTGGCTCAGCACTTCGGCCGGGAGCGCCCCGTCTATGGCCTGCAGGCGCGGGGCTTCCTCGGGGAGCAGGTGCCGCGGGAGGATCTCGTAGCCATGGCGCACGAGTACGCCGAGGCCGTGCGCTCGGTGCAGCCCCAGGGGCCTTATCTGCTGGGCGGCTGGTCCATGGGCGGGCTGGTGGCGCTGGAGATGGCGAGCCTGCTGCGTGAGTCCGGGCAGGAGGTGGCGCTGGTGGCGCTCATCGACAGCCCTGCGCCCGGGAAGCTGGCGCGGGGGGATGACGCGGAGCGCGTGGCCTGGTTCTTCCAGGACATCGCCAGCACGGGAGGCAAACCCTTCACCCTCCCCGTGGAGGAGCTTCGAGCGCTGGGGGCCGAGGAGCGGCTGGTCTTCGCGCTGGAGCAGGCGCACGAGGCCGGGCGGGTGGCGCGCGATGTGGATCTGCCTCAGCTCCGCCGCCTGCTGGGTGTCTTCGAAGCCCACACGCGGGCCATGGAGCAGTGGACACCTCGAAAGGTGGACGTCCCCGTGGTGTCACTGCGGGCGGCGGACGATCCCCTGGCGCGCGCGGAGGAGTCCGGCTGGCGCGCCTGGGTAGGCCGCCTGGAGACGCGCACGCTCGCGGGAGATCACTACTCGCTCCTGGCTTCGCCGGGCGTGGAGTCCCTGGCGGCGGCGCTGCGGATGTCCTTGGCGCGCGCCGAGCCCCGGTAATGGAGAGGATCATGCACGACGTCATCATCATTGGCGGAGGGCAGGCCGGCCTCGCCCTGGGCTACCACCTCGCCCGGCAGGGCCAGCGCTTCCTCATCCTGGAGGCCGCGGAGCAGGTGGGCCACTCCTGGCGGTCCCGGTGGGAGTCGCTCCGGCTCATCACCCCCTGCCCGTACAACGATCTCCCTGGGATGCCGTTCCCGGGGGATCCGTGGAGCTTTCCCACCAAGGACGAGGTGGCTGACTACCTCGCCCACTATGCCAGGACCTTCGAGCTGCCCCTGCGACTGGGGACGCGGGTGACCTCCGTGCGCGCGGAGGGCGGCACCTTCGTGGTGCGTACGGAGGACACCGCCTTCGAGGCGCGCAACGTCGTCTGCGCGACGGGGCCCTTCCAACGTCCCCACCTGCCCCTGAGCATGGAGCGAGCCAGCCCTCAGCTGGTGCAGCTCCATAGCAGCCAGTACCGCAACCCGTCGCAGCTCCCCCGTGGGAAGGTGCTCGTGGCCGGCTGTGGCAACTCCGGGGCAGGCATCGCACGGGAGCTGTCCGCGAGCCATGAGGTGCACCTCGCGCTCGGGCGGACGGCGGCCAGCCCGCGGCGCTTGCTCGGCCGGGACTTCTTCTGGTGGGCCCACCTGCTGCGGCTCACGGAGGT
>NZ_DASPHO010000472.1:0-6713 GCF_035629615.1 Hyalangium sp.
CCTGACGATGGCCCAGATCGCGCTCGGCCGCGGCGACGATCGCACCGAGGCCCTGCGCGAGAACATGGCCGAGCTGCTGAAGATGGAGCAGCCTCGCAAGCAGTACGCCGCGATGATGTCGGGCCTCGACGTCCACTACGAACTCGGTGCGGGGCACCCGCTGCTCGGGCGTCGCATGCCCGACCTCGAGCTGAGCACTCAGAGCGGTCCGAAGCGCGTGTTCTCGCTGCTGCACGAGGCCCGACCGGTCTTCCTCAACCTTGGCGAGCCGGGCGCCCTCGACATCACTCCGTGGGCGGAGCGGGTTCGGCGGGTCGATGCCCGATACACGGGCGCGTGGGAGCTCCCGGTGTTCGGTGCGGTCGCTGCGCCCTCGGCCGTTCTGGTTCGGCCCGATGGCCATGTCGCGTGGGTGGGAGACGGCACGGATTCGGGGCTGCGTGACGCGCTCACCAGGTGGTTCGGACCGCCCACGCCGGCGTAGCGCGAAGGTGAAGGCTGGAGCGGAGGGGCCGAGGAGGGCCGCGGACGGGGGCCGCCCGAGCTGTGTGCCAGGCCGGTGTAGGGGGCCGAGCACCCCATGGGCCGTCACGGAGCTGGGGGAGGGGCTCCGCTGGAGGCGCACCCGAGAGGCCTCGAAGGACGGACGGTCAGCCGGATCTGCCGGCCCACCAGAACGATCCCCGGCTGCTCCTCTTGGATCGAGGGAGGCGCGGGGATGCAGTCCTCGGAGCCATTGTCCGGGCAACCGGTGAGCCCGAGCAGGAGGAACACGGCAAAGGCAAGACGGCGCGTCCACTGAGAGGCCATGGATGATTCTTACCCCAACTCAGCACTCCGAGTTTCAGCGCGTCCACCCGGTGGGACAGAGGCTGCAGTGAGACTGGCCCGATCTCCGTCGCCGAAGACAGAAGACCGACGACGCAGGGCGCACAAGAAATCCGGCGAGGCTTGTGAAGTCCGAAGTGTTTCATCGACGGCGTGGTGTACGCCGCGGATGCGCCGAACCCTGCGGAACGCCTGCGAGACGTGTGTACCGGCCACGTCGACGACGCAGTGGACGGCACGCGCATGCGTTCCGCTGCTGGTCGGCGGCGACGACATCACGGCGCAAGGCTCTGTCCCTAGCTAGACCGGCCCCTTTACTGCTTCTTGTAGACGAAGACGGAGGACCCCCCTTGGATGTCCTGGCCGGGGCTAGCCTCGAAGGCATCCGCCTGGATCAGCGTCGGCCGGGAGGGCGCCTGTTGGGAGACCCCAGGTGCGTTCCCCGTGGGGCGAGCGGGGGGCCTGCGTGGGGGGGCCGCCGAGGCGGTTGGCCAGCGGGTACGAGCTGGAAGAACCGACCTTCACCGACGATTCGACAGCCTCCACCCTCACAGGCCTCCATTCGCCCTGGCGCAGCGATGCCCCTCGGCCGCGGCGCCGTGGCTACTGAAGGGCATCGGGGATGGGGTAGACGTGGAACCGCCGCCCGTCCGCCTTGATCAGCGTGCGCCCGTCGGGTGTCACGAAGCCTCGGGTTCGGAGGCCATCGCCCGCCTGCGAGCCGGCCAGGACGCTCTGCGAGAGGAGGGGGAACCTCCCGCCGGTGGGAGGCGAGGCCACGTCGAACACGTACATCACCTGGCGGGTCTGCGCGTGGTCGTCGAAGAACCCGAAGAGCCGCCGCGCGTCGTGCGAGAAGATCAGCCCGGAGAGCCGCTCCCCCAGGCCCGCGACCAGGTGCCACTGCGAGTTGTAGATGGCATCGCTGATGGCCACGTAGCGCGCAGTGCGATCCACGGCGAGCCTCGATGCAGAGGGAGTGTCGCTGACGGGGGAGTATTGGGGCTCGGTGCTGGAGGCATCAAAGAACTCGATGAGGTCCGAGCTGATGCACCCGGTCTCGAAGAGGATGGAGCGCCGGCCGTCCAGGGCGGTAGCCGTGTAGGGGCAGTGGCTGGCAACGGTCAGCACGTACCCGTCATTCAGCACAGCGAGCTGGGCGCGCTGGGGGATGGTGCGAATCAGCTGTGGAGTCGCTCCCGCGTCCTCGAGGTTCAGCCGGTAGAGCCCCGAGCCCATGGACAGATAGAGGCTCTGTCCATCCACATCCATGGCGGCATCGTAGATGTTGGTTTGGGCGACATAGCGATCTTCCTGCCAGGTGCCGTTGACGTAGCGATAGCGATAGAGCCCAAAGCCGTTGTTGTCGGACTCGACCGAATAGACAGTGATGCGGAGCGGATCGTAGACCATACGCTGGAGTGACCGGCTGCGCGCGAACGAGAACTCGGCGAAGGCCGGCGTCACGACAGCATGCAGCGTGGGCCCGGGGCGTGACAGGCCCAGGGTGTTGTCCACGGAGAGCGCATGGGCCCCAGCGGTCAGTGCCGGCACGTCCATGCGGATCTCCGTGTCGGAGATGACCTGGAAGGCATGGGTCTCCGCCGAGCCGATGCGCAGCCCCTGTCCAGGCCGCAACCCGCTGAAGCCCTCGCCGCGCAGGATATGGCTGAGGGAGCGCCCTGCCTCGGTGGCGTAAGGCGTGACGGTGCGGATTCGCGGCAGGGCCATGATCAGCTTCACGGGCACCACCAGCTGGCGCTCAGGTGCCGAGGCATTGCCGTAAGCCAGGGTGATCGTGGCCGAGTGGGTGCCATTGGCCAGCTCCGCCAGCGCGCTCCTGGGCACGACGAGGTTGAGTCCCGGGTCCGCCTCGGTGGTGCCGGAGACTGCGGCGTTGTCCAGCCAGCTCGCGCTGGTGGAGACGACGCGCCAATTCAGCGGCACGTTGGGGGCGCTCAACGCCAGCGGGGAACTCAGCTGAGCTTCAGTCGTGCTGGCGTTGACGTGGATCGTGGGCTCGCTGGGCGTGGCTTGCAGCTCGAAGGCTGACACCGTGTAGACGACCGTGAGCTGCACCGGGGGCTGGCCATTGCTGGGGGCGAGGGACACGACAGCCTCGTGCCGCCCGGGGG
This sequence comes from Hyalangium sp., assembly GCF_035629615.1. Classification (GTDB taxonomy): domain Bacteria; phylum Myxococcota; class Myxococcia; order Myxococcales; family Myxococcaceae; genus Hyalangium. Next base: position 2,964 of record NZ_DASPHO010000472.1, read on the forward strand.
GGAGCGCGGCGGTGTTGGGGCGGAGGCTGACGGTCTGGGGCGTGGTGGCCCCCGAAGGCACGCTCAGCCAGTCCTGCATGCCCCCCGAATAGCGGGCCGTGATCGAGTAGGAGAGCGGCTGGCGCGCCGTCACGTTCACGCTCTGCACCCCAGGCAGGCCGCTCTGGCCGCTGAAGGCCGCGAACTCCAGCTTCGCGGTGGAGAGCCCCAGCCCCGCTTCGGGCTCGGCTCTGCGAAGGACATAGGTGAGGGTGATGTCGAGAAACCGAGGGGAGCTGCCGTCTGCGTTGGAGGTCAGAAACCGGACCACGGTCTCTTGGATCAATGGAGACTGAGACGTCTGCGTGGTGGTGATGTCGAAGCGGAAGGTGGCACCCGCCTCATCACTCCCGGTGTGGACGATCTCGAGCCAGGAGGGCTCTTGCTCGCCCTCGGGGTACCCCACGAGCACCGAGCTCCCCACGAAGTCCACCCTCACCGTCTGGGACGGGGGAAGGGCACCGCCTGCAATCGCCTCGAAGCGCAGCGCCTGCGGTTGAACGTCCAGGGCCGTGGCAGGGCCTTGCTCTTCCCCCCCACAGCCAGCCAGCCAGAAACTGGCGATGACCACCAGCGCAAATCTCACGCAAGACATGGGTCGAAGTCTCTCAAGAGTCATCTGGGTTGAACCGGGGCTACTGCAGGGAGGCAGGGATGGGGAAGACGTGAAACCGCCGTCCGTCCGCCTTGATCAGCGTGCGTCCATCCGGTGTCACAACGCCTCGGGTGCCGAAGCCATCGAAAGGTTGCGCCCCGGTCATGACGATCTCGGCCAGCCGGGGGAACTGGCCACCGGTGGGAGCCGTGGCTGTGTCGAGCACGTGCATCACCTGCCGGGACTGTGCCTGGTCGCCGAAGAACCCAAAGAGACGCCGGCCATCGTGCGAGAAGATGAACCCGGTGAGGTTGCTCACCTGGGCCGCCAGGTTCCACTGGGTGTCGTAGACGGAGCTGCCGATGACCGCGTAGCGCGCCGTGCGATCCATCGCGATGAACGTGTTGAAGCCGGCCACCGGCGCCACCCCCAGTTGTGCGCCGGGAGCGTCGTAGTACCAGTAGGCGCGCGGCGGGCTGGACCCACACCCATCGACAAAGAGGGCACGCCGGCCGTCCAGGGAGGTGACAGTCCTCGGGCACGAATCACCGGTGTTCAGCAGCGTCCCGTCATTCAGCACCTCCAGCCGGGCGTACCGGGGCAGTGCCCTGAGGAACTGAGGGGTTGCGCTGGTGTCATTCAGGTCCAGCCGGTAGAGCCCCGTGCGGACAGCCAGGTAGAGGCTCTGCCCATCGATATCCATGGCGGCATCGTAGATGTCGGGCAGGCCGACATAGAGGTCCTCCTGCCAGGTGCCGTTGCTGTAGCGGTAGCGATAGAGCGCGGAGACGGAGCCAGAGCCAGAGCCGGAGCTGGACTCGACCGAGTAGACGGCGGTGCGGAGCGGATCATAGATGACACGGCTCGAGCCTCTGTTGCGCGCCATCGAGAACTCGGCGAAGGCCGGCGTCTGGACGGCATGCAGCGTCGCCGTCGATCGCACGAGGCCCAGGGCGTTCTCGCTGGAGAAGGGATGGGCTCCGGCGGCCAGCGCCGGTGCGTTCAGGCGGAGCTCCGCGTCGGAGATGACCTGGTAGTCGCTTGTCTCCGTGGTGCCAATGCGCAGGCGCTGACCGCTCCGCAGGCTGCTGAAGCCTTCGCCACGCACGATGTGGCTGAGCGTACTTCCCGCCTCCGTGACGTAGGGCATGACCGAGCCGAACCGCGTCAGGGCCACGGTGAGCTTGAAGGCGGTCATCACCCGGCCCTCGGCCACCGAGGCGTTGCCATAGGCCAGGGCGAGCGTGGCCGAGTGGGTGCCATTGGGTAGCCCCTCCAGCGCGCTCCTGGACACAATGAGGTTGAGGACCGGATCCGTCTGGGTGTTGCCAGAGGTGGCGGAGGCGCTCAGCCAGCTGGCTCCTGTCGAGACGACGCGCCAATCCAGCGGTGCGGCGCTCGATGACACCGCCACAGGGACGGTGAGCTGGGCCTCTGTCGTGGTGGCATCGACCCGGAGCGTGGGCTCAAAGGGGTTGACGCGGAGCGAGGAGGCAGACAATGCGTAGCTGACGCGGAGCTCCGTCGCGGGCAGGCCATTGTCGGGGGCGAAGCGCAAGACCGCGGCGTAATCCCCCGGAGGCAGTGCGGCGGTGTTGGGGCGGATGCCGACCGTCTGGGGTGCGGTACCCGGCGCGGGCAGCTCCAACCAATCCTGCCTGTTACCGGCCGTGTAGCTGGCCGTGACGGTGTAGCGGATCGGCTCTGCCTGATGCGGGGTGAAGGTGACGTTCTGCGCAGGTGGCGGAGCGTTCTGCCCACTGAAGGCGGTGAAGTGAAGCTGGCTTGGAGCGGCAGTCAGGGGTGGGGGCAACACCCTATAGACAACGCGGACAGAGGCTGCGGGCCGGCCATCGAAGGGAATGAAGTTGATGACGGCCTCGTGATCTCCGGGGACCAGCCTCGTGTGACTGGGGCGGAGGCTGAAGGCCTGGGGCGTGGTGGCCTGCGAAGGATGCGCCAACCAATCCCAGGCTCCCAGATAGGTGATGGCGACGTGGTAGCCGACCTGCTCCTGGTTCGGCACGGTGACCGCTACGCTCTGCGCCGTGGGCAGCTCACTTTGCCCGGACATGGCCGTGAACTCCAACCTTGCGGGAGAGGCGCTGAGCGCGGGGAGCGTCTCCAGCCCCTTGATCACGTACGTGACCTTGATGTCCTCGAACTTGATATCGGACTGATCCTCGTGGGCCGTCAGAAACCGGACCGTGGTCGTAAAGGAGCCTGGTGCGGCCGACAGTCCCGTCTTGTCGTTGACCTTGAGCCTGAAGGAGAAGCTCGTCTCGTCGCCTCCGGAGACGGCGATCTCCAACCAGGGAGGCGTCCCCTGCGAAGGGGGAAAGCCCGCGAGGACTCCTGCTCCCACGTAGGTGACCTTCACCGTCTGCGGGGGGGGCGGCGCACCGCCTTGAACCACTTCGAATCTCACATCATGGGTATCCACTTCGATGCTGGTGCCGGGCTTGCAGCCTGCCAGCCAGAGGCTGGCGAGCACCGCCCACACGACTCTCACAGAGGACATGATTCGAAGCCTCTTAGCGGGTACTCCAGGTTGAGTTTTGAGGATACTCGCGCGAACCCGCTGAGATTGGACAAGAGCCCCCCTGGCGCTCCGGAAGGCTCCTGCTGCCAGTTCCGGCGCACTCAATCGGCGAGGGACACTCGCTCAGCCACCAGAAAGTGTCAACCCGCCTCTCCGCGAGGACATCCCCCTGGGAGAAGGCGGGGAGGTCCGTAGCGCCCTACGCCGCTCTCCGTTCTTTTTTCTGAATCATCGATCTCCCCGTCGGCTCTCTCTTTTTGCCGTACCCGAGCATAGGAAGGACAGGAGCCCTCTTGGGCGTAGCGGGCGGGAGCAGAGCGAGAGGTGAGGGACGCTGACGGGGAGCCCATGAGCCGCACGCCGAGCCGGCGCAGAAGCCTTTCATCTCCAGCAGACACACGCCTGCCCAGCCCAGCCGCCTTCCCAGGCGGGACGCGGCAGGGGCCTGGCTCTCTTGGCTGGCTGTGGCGGCTTGAGCTTCAACACCACGCGCTCTGGGGCGGCCCTCGCGCATCGGCCAGGTGCTCACTCGCCGGGGGCAACCCCAGGTGCTCCACAATCGCTCTCACCCCTC
>NZ_DASPHO010000473.1:0-11573 GCF_035629615.1 Hyalangium sp.
CCTGGCGTCGGCAGAGTCTTTCGCCGCGTCGGCCAACCGCTCGGCGCGCGCGAACACGGCGACCGCCAGGGCGAAGTGGGCCTCGGCGCCGTCGGGCGCCAGCCGCACCGCCTCGCGCAGCGGCTCCACGGCCTCCGCCGGCCGCCCCCACCGCCGCAGCGCCGAGCCCAGCTCCGCCAGCGGCTCGCTCGCCCCGGGCACGAGCAGCGCCCGTGCTCGCGCCTCACGCAACATCAACGGCTCCTCCAGCCGCAGCTCCGCCACCATCCGCTCCACCACCCGCGCATACCGAGGGAAGGCTCCCGGCCAGGTGAAGACGAGCTGGTAGACGAACTCCCCGCGCGGCACGAAGAGCGCCCTCAGGTGCGTCACGCCCGCCGGCCCGTGCAGCTCCGCCCGGACCTGCTGCGCGCGCCCTCCGCTCACCCACCCAGGCTCCGGCCCCCTCACCTTCACGGGCCGCCCCTCCGGAGCGGCTGCCTCGGGCGACAGCGCCGACTCCAGGAAGTGCACCGCCTGCAGCTCCCCATCCCCCGGCTCGCCGGCCTGGATGGCCTCCGCCACGAAGCTGGCCCGCCCCAGCCCCGGCAGCCCGTTGGAGAAGGCCAGCCGGCCGAGCCGATCCGCGCCCTGGCGCCAGCTCCCCGGCATCGCCACCGACACCCCGAACACGTCATCCCGCTCCACGCGCCACGTCGAGCGCCCCAGCACCCCCGCCCCCGCCAGCGCCACCGCCACCGCCACCACGCTCCCCGCGCGCAGCAGTCCGGCGCTCCGCGGCTCGCTCGCCGCCAGCCGCGCCGGCACCTGGTAGAGCCCCACCAGCAGCCCCGCGACGAAGCCGCCCAGGTGCCCCGCGTTGTCCACGCCCACCGAGGTCCACCCCATCCACAGGAACACCAGCACCGTGGGCAGCACGCCCTCTCCCGCCATCCGCCGCGCCATGGGAGACAGCACCGCGCGGTACCGGCGCCCCAGGACGATGAGCGCCCCCACGCAGCCGTACGCCACGCCCGAGGCCCCCACGCTCACCTCCTCGGCCCACAGCAGCGAGCACGTCATCGTCGCCAGCCCCGCCGCCAGCAGCAGCGCCCCGTACTCCAGCCGCCGCCACGTGCGCTCCAGCACCGAGCCCGCCGCCAGCAGCACCAGCAGGTTGAGCCCCAGGTGCACTCCGTCCCGATGCAGGAAGTTCGCCGTCAGCAGCCGCCACGGCTCACCCGCCTCCGTCATCAGCGGCCCCACCTTCGCCCCGAAGCGCACCATCGCATCCACATCGAGCGGCCCGGCTGCGGCCGTCCGCAGGTACACAGCGAGCAGCACCAGCGCCAGGCCCACCGTCACCCAGGGCAGCCGAGCCAGCAGCCCTCGGTCCTCGGGGCCTGATCGCTCGGAGGCGGGAACTGGCGCGGGAGGATTCAATCGGGTAGGTCCTTGTGCCCCCCTCCCCGAGGAGACGTGCAAATCGGCCACCTGTCCGATGGACAACTGTGCCATCTTCCCCTCACTCCCCTGGAAAAGCGCTGTCATTTTGGGGGGATGCATGCCTTGTAACGATTCTGCCCCTTCTGCTATAGCTGTAAGCGGATCTGACCCGTGCTGAAGCTCATCATCGAAGACGACGAGGGGCGCAAGACCGTTGTCCCCTTCGTGCGCGAAGAGATCACGATCGGCCGTCAGGAAGGCAACACCATCCGCCTGACGGAACGAAACGTGTCACGTCGCCACGCACGCCTCATGCGCCAGAACGGGCATGTCGTGGTGGAGGACTTGGGCAGTTCCAATGGGACTCGCATCAACGGCGAGCGCATCAGCGGCCAGTCGCCCGTCAAGGACGGCGATCTGATCCAGATCGGTGACTACGATCTGGCGCTGCAGAGTGAGGCGGGGGCCGCACCGACGGTCCGCCAGCGCACGGTCACCGCCGAGCTGAAGCCGGAGGACATGGACGACTCGGATGTGGACGCGTCGCCGGCGGAGCCTGAGACGGAGACAGAGGCGCCCATCGCAGAGCAGGAGGACGAGGCCGCCGCGGCGCAGAGCAAGGAGCAGCGCCGCCACTCCACCGCCATCATCAAGATGGACCAGGTGGAGGGCAACCGCGCCCGCAAGGTGCAGGATCTGGAGGCCGAGGACGCGCCCCGGCTCGTGGTGGTCAGCTCCGAGCTCAAGGGCCAGGAGTACGCCTGCATCCGCACGGAGATGAAGATCGGCCGGACGGATGACAACGACATCGTCATCGACCACCGCTCCCTGTCGCGCACGCACGCCAAGGTCGTCCGCGAGGAGAACGGCGAGTGGCGCATCATCGACATGCAGTCGGCCAACGGGCTCACCGTCAACGGGGAGACCTACGCGCAGGCCTCGCTGAACAGCGGGGACACCATCGAGTTGGGCCACGTGAAGCTGCGCTTCGTCAGCGCGGGCGAGGCGCCGGGCTCGCTCGGCGCGAGTGGACGCTCGAAGCTGCCCCTGGTGCTGGCGCTCGTGGCGCTGGTGCTGATCGGTGGCGGCGCCGCCTTCTTCCTGCTCAAGCCGGGCCCTGGCACCCCAGGCCCCGTGAACCCGCCCCCGGACGAGGTCGCTCAGCCGGAAGGGACGCAGACCCCGCCGCCCGAGACGAAGCCGCCCGAGACGAAGCCGCCCCCCGAGCAGCCCAACCCGGACGTGGCGGCCGAGGCGGCCAGGAAGCTGGCGGAGCGCATCCAGGAGGCGCAGAAGCACCTCGACGCAGAGGACCTCGACAAGGCGGAGGCCACCCTGCAGCTCGCCCGGAACGCGGACCTCGCCTGGCCACCGGAGGCGCAGCCCCTGGCAACGCAGATCGAGAGCGAGCGCCGGGCGCGCAACGCCATCAATGCGGCCCAGGTCTCGCTCGATCAAAAGAAGTACGACGAGGTGGAGAACCTGCTGAAGGAAGTCAATGACTCCTCGATGTTCGCCGCGCGGCGTGATCAGCTGCTGACGACCCTCGAGGGGGCGCGCAAGGGGCCGACCCCCACGCCCGACCCGGGCAAGACACCGACGCCGACGCCGGCGCCAAACAAGCCGCCGACGGCCAACGTCAACGTCGCGGAGGAGGCCAAGTCTGCTCACGCCGCAGCCACAAAGCTGCTCAGGGCCAAGCAGTACGTCGATGCGCGCACCATGGCCGCCAAGTGCATCGAGTTCACCCCCGACAATGCCGAATGTCAGCTGGTCATGGGGCTTGCCTACGCCAACGAGGACGCGTGGAAAGAAGCCACGCCGTACTACAAGAGGTTCCTGGAGCTGGCCCCGGACCACAAGCTCGCACCCAAGATCCGGGTCAGCCTGGAACAACTGAAACAACGAGAAGACAAATAACCGAGGTTCCGAACCGCAGCGAGGAGAGGCTGTGCAGATTCGCATCCTGGTGGTCGATGACGAGCAGGACAACTGCGACTACCTGAAGCTGGTGCTGACCCGCGAGGGCTACGAGGTCGTCACCACGACGGATCCCACCCAGACGGTGGACATCCTGCGGGGGTCAGACTTCCACCTCGTCATCCTCGACATGATGATGCCGCAGATGTCGGGCACGGAGGTGCTGGAGCACATCCGCAAGTACGACACGGACGTCGCGGTCATTGTCGCAACGGCCTACCCCACGGTGGACACGGCGGTCGCCTCGCTCAAGGCGCAGGCCTCCGACTACGTGAAGAAGCCGATGGAGCCGGACCAGTACATCAGCGCGGTCCGCAACGCCCTTCAGAAGAAGGGCCTGTCGCAGGATCCGGAAGCGGACCTGCACCGCGCCATCGGCCGGGTCATCCGCGACGCGCGCAAGACGCAGGAGCTCACGCTCAAGCAGCTGGCGCGGCGCACCGGCCTGTCCGTGTCGCTGCTGTCCCAGATCGAGCGCGCCGAGTCCTCGGCCTCCATCTCGTCGCTCTACAAGATCGCCTCCGCGCTCCAGCTGCGCATGGGCGAGCTGTTCGGCGATACCTGAGCCTGACTACCGGCCCTTGAAGGCGGGTGGGCGTTTCTCCAGGAACGCCGCCCTGCCCTCCTTGGCGTCCTCGCTGGAGAAGGCGGCGGCCCGCAGGGCCCGTGCTCTCGCGCGCTCCTCTTCGGTGAGCGCCGGCCGCCCCAGCAGCCCGAACACCTCCTTCATCCCCGCCACTGCGAGCGGCGCGTGCGAGGCCAGCGTCTGGCACAGCGCCAGGGCGCGCGCCTCCGCCTCCTGCGTGGGGGGGCACTCGTCCAGCAGGCCCCAAGCGAGCGCCGTCGGGCCGTCCAGCTTGCGCGCGGTGAGGAAGAGGGCCCGGGCCCGGGCCAGGCCCACCAGCCGGGACGCGCGCGCCATCCCCTCCACCGAGTACACGAGGCCCAGGCGTGCGGGCGGCATGCTGAAGACGGTGTCGGGCGTGCCCACTCGGAAGTCACAGGCGCACGCCAGGTCGAAGCCCGCGCCGAAGGCAGCCCCCTGCACCAGCGCCACGCTGGGCAAGGGGTGGCGCTCCAGGCGAGAGAGGAAGGCCATCAGCGGATCGTCCGGCAGGCGCCCGTCCGGAGCCGGCGGCCCCAGGCTCGTCAGGTCATAGCCGGAGCAGAAGGTGCCGCCCGCCCCCCGCACCAGGAAGGCGCGGATCTGCGGAGGCGGGCTGAGCGCAGCGTCCAGCAGGCCCAGGAGACGGTCATCCAGCGCGTTCTTCCGCGCCGGGTGGGAGAGCGTCAGCACCCGGACGCCCTCCGCGCGATCCTCCACCTCCACCGTGGGCTGCATGGCGGGAGCTCGCGGCTAGCCGAGCACCACGAGGACGTCGCCCTCGTTGACTGGCTGCGCCTCCTTGCAGCGAATCTCCTTCACCGTGCCGCCCTCGGTGGCCTCCACCGGCATCTCCATCTTCATGGACTCGAGGATGACGAGGGTGTCCCCCTCCTTGACCTGCTGGCCGACCTTCACCTCGATCTTCCACACGGTCCCGGTGATGTGCGCCGCCACGTCCGCCATACGGTGTTGCCTCCTCGCGCGCTGGGAGCGCCGAAGTTGGAGAGAGAGGTGTCCGCAGCCTAAGGCTTCGCGTGGTTCTCCAGGAAGCGCGTATCCAGCTCACCTGCGCGGAAGGCCGGATCCCGGAGGATGCGCAGGTGCAGGGGGATGTTCGTCTTGATGCCCTCGATGCGGAACTGCTCCAGCGCCGCGATCGAGCGCTCGATGGCCTCCGTGCGCGTGGCGCCGGAGACGATGAGCTTGGCGATCATGGGATCGTAGTTAGGCGTGACGATGTTGCCCTCGGCGTAGCCCGCGTCCAGGCGTACACCCTCGCCCGTGGGCGGCACGAAGACCTTGAGGGGGCCGGGGGACGGGAAGAACTTCACTGGATCCTCCGCATAGATGCGGAACTCGAGCGCCGCCCCGCGCCGCTTCACGTCCTCTTGGCGCACGGTGAGCGGCTCCCCGGCGGCGATGCGCAGCTGCCAGCCGATGAGATCCAGCCCCGTGGTCAGCTCCGTCACCGGGTGCTCCACCTGGAGCCGGGCGTTCATCTCGATGAAGTAGACGTTGCCGTCCGAGTAGAGGAACTCCACCGTGCCCGCGTTGGCGTAGCCGAAGGCCTTGGCCGCCGTCACCGCCGCGGTGAACAGCTTCTGGGCCAGCTCCGGGTTCTTTCCGTCCGCGAAGAGCGGCGAGCCCGCCTCCTCCACCACCTTCTGGTGGCGCCGCTGGATGGAGCACTCGCGCTCCAGGGCGTGGATCAGGTGGCCGTGGTGATCGCCGAGGATCTGCACCTCGATGTGGCGCGGCGCCGAAAAGTAGCGCTCCAGGTACACACCCTCGCGCCCGAAGGCCGCCTTCGCCCGATCCGTGCACTGGCGGAACACCTTCTCCAGCTCGGCCGGGTCCTTCGCCGCGGCCATGCCGATGCCGCCGCCGCCGCCCGCGGCCTTGCAGAGCACCGGATAGCCGATGCTCTCGGCCGCCGAGACCGCCGTGCCTACATCCGGCACCACGTCCTCGGTGCCCGGCACCACCGGCACGCCCGCAGCGGCCACCAGCTTGCGTGCCTGGCTCTTGTCCTTCATCCGCAGCATGGCCTCGGGCGGGGGGCCCACGAAGGCGATGCCGGCCTCCGTGCAGGCGCGGGCGAACTCCGCGTTCTCCGACACGAAGCCATAGCCCGGGTGGACGGCTTGAGCGCCCGTCTTCTTCGCCGCCTCGAGGATGGCGGGGATGTTCAGGTAGCTGTCCTTGGCGGGCGCGGGACCGAGACGCACCGCCTCGTCCGCCTCCTTGACGAAGGGCAGATCCGCATCCGCATCCGAGTACACGGCGACGGTAGAGATCCCCATGCCTCGGGCCACCTGTCCGATTCGGCGGGAGATCTCACCCCGGTTGGCGATGAGCAGCTTCTTGAACATGGCTGTAACCCCGGCTCGCGAAGGGCGGCCAACCTAATCCCCGCCCCCTGCTCTGACAAGCAGCCAACCGAGCGCTCGCGACAGGCCCGTACAGGGCTGCACAGCCACGTCGCACCGTTGCAGCGCCCCACACCGGTGGCGTACCTTGCTCTGACCTTGAAGCGGATTGAGACAGGTGACGCCGGGACGGTGGTGGATCTCCAGGGCGCTCGGCGCGAGCGGAGGCTGGACCTCTATCGCGCGCGGCTGGCGGACCGCATGGCGGACAACCGCGTGACGCTGGAGACGCTGTACCAGGGTGGCACCCTCTTCTCTCCCGAAGGCACCCGTCAGGGCCGCGCCCTGCTCAAGGCACGCCAGTTGCTGCAGCGCGTCAACACCCTCCTCGAGCTGCTGGCCGGCGAGGGAGTGACGCCGCCGCCTCGCCTCCCCGAGCGCATCGAGGAAGTGTACGAGGAGCTGGACACGCTCCTGGCGCGGAGCGACGCGCTGTCAGGCCGGGATGGGGCGAGCGTGGCCCGCCTCCCCCTCCGCTGAGCGTCCTCCCACGGTTCAGGGCATCTCAGTCTGGCCCTGGCGCCGCAGGAACGTGGGGATGTCGAACTGATCCTCGTCCAGCGGCAGCGCCGGGTCCTTCACCATCGTGGTGCGCGGGGGCGCCGTCACGGCCTTCATCTCGGGCGAGGACAGGGTGCGGGCGCCGACCTTGGCGGGCACCAGGCTGGCCACCTCCTCGCGAGCCGCGGTGAGCACCGAGGGCGCCGGACGGGTGACGAGCGGCACCGGCGTGGCCGGCACCGTCACCGCGCGCTGAGGCTGCCGCGCATCCCGGTGCACGAAGCCCGTGGCGATGATGGTGATGATCACCTCGTCCTTGATCTCCTCGTCGATCAGCGAGCCGAAGATGATCTCCGCCTCGCTGTCGGCGGCGTCATGCACGAGCGTGAGGGCCTCGTTCACCTCCTGCAGCGTCATGTCCCGGCCGCCGGTGATGTTGATCAGCAGGCCGGTGGCGCCGTCGATGGAGATGTCCTCCAGCAGCGGGCTGGAGATGGCCTGCTGCATGGCGTTGAGGGCGCGGTTGGTGCCCGAGGAGCGGCCAGTGCCCATGAGCGCCAGCCCCTTGTCGCTCATGATGGTCTTCACGTCCGCGAAGTCCACGTTGATGTAGCCGTGGTACTGGATCAGATCCGAGATGCCCTGCACCGCGTTGAGCAGCACCTCGTCCGCGCGCTTGAAGGTCTCCAGCAGCGGCATGGGCTCGGTGCTCAGGGTGAGCAGCCGCTGGTTGGGGATGGTGATGAGCGTGTCCACCGAGGCCTTCAGCTCCACCAGGCCCTGCTCGGCCTGCTTGCGGCGCTTGTTGCCCTCGAAGAGGAAGGGCTTGGTCACCACGCCCACCGTGAGGCAGCCCAGGCTCTTGGCGATGTCCGCGATGATGGGCGCGGCGCCCGTGCCAGTGCCACCCCCCATGCCCGCGGTGACGAACACCATGTCCGCGCCCTCGAGCACGGCGGCGATCTGATCCTTGGACTCGAGCGCGGCCTCGCGCCCCATCTCCGGGTTCGCCCCCGCCCCCAGCCCCTTGGTCAGCGTCTGTCCGAGCTGCAGCCGCGTGGGTGACTTGTTGGCCGCCAGGGCCTGCACATCCGTGTTCGCAGCGATGAAGTCGACCCGTTCCAGCTTGGCCAGGATCATCGTGTTGACCGCGTTGCAGCCGGCGCCACCCACGCCGACAACACGGATCTTCGCGGCCTGCTTGTTCTGCTCGAACTGGTCCATGGTGATCCTTTCGGCGGAAGTCGCGCACCTTTGGGCGCGCGTTCCCAAGGTCACCCATCATCAGCAAGTCGCGATCTTTGGCAAGTATTCCGCTACTTGCCTGTAGCAGCTCGGGTCGCGCTCAAGTCCTGACGAGCACTTACGCGATGCACTGAACATCCGCACCGTATGCATTTCCGATCGCGGGTGGATCTTGACTCGCGATCGGGTTTTCCCCTTGCGGGGGAGCTCAGGGCTGCTCGATCTCCACCTCCTTGGGCTTCACCTTGACGATGGTGAACTCGACGCGGCGGTTCTGCTCGCGGCCCTTGCTGGTCTTGTTGGAGGCGACGGGCTTGGCCTCGCCGTAGCCCACGGCCTCGAGCCGGCTGCCGTCGATGCCCTCCATGACGAGGCGATCGCGCACGGCCTCGGCCCGGCTGCGGGAGAGGACCAGGTTGGCCCCATCCTCGCCCCTGTCGTCGGTGTAGCCCTCCACGCGGACCTTCTCGATCTGCGGGTTGGCCTGGAGCACCTGCGTCACCTGCCTCAGCAGCGGGAAGGACTTGGGGAGGATGGTGGCCTTGCTGTTGGAGAAGAAGATCTTGTCGAGGATGACGATCTTCTCGCCCTCGACGAGGACCTTGACCTTGCCCTTGTCCGGGCAGCCATCGTCGTCCTTCACGCCGTTGATGGTCTCCGGCTCCTTCGGGCACTTGTCGGCCGTGTCCACGACGCCATCCCGATCGTTGTCCACGTCCGGGCAGCCGTCCTCGTCCTCGAAGCCATCCTTGTCCTCGGCGGCCTGCGGGCAGCGATCCGAGGGATCCACCAGGCCGTCCCCGTCCGTGTCCGGCGGCGGCGGGAGCTGATCCGGGCAGCCGTCCTCGTCCTCGAAGCCGTTCTTCGACTCCGCCTCGTTGAGGCACTTGTCGCTGGCGTCCAGGATGCCGTCCGCGTCGTTGTCCAGGTCCGCGCAGCCGTCCTCATCCATGAAGCCATCCAGATCCTCGGGGCCTTCCGGGCACACCGGCTTGGGCGGCGGGGGGATGACCTCGACCTTGATCTTGGGCTCGTCGGGCTTGGGCTTGGGCTCCACCTTCGGCTCGGGCCTGGGCTCCGGCCTCGACTCGGCCTGGGACATGGGGGGCACGTAGGCCACACCCGCGAAGAGCCGGAAGCCCGGCGTGCCATAACCGTTGCCGATGCCCGGGCCACCGCCCAGGTGCGCGGCGATCGCATCCGTGACGCGGTACTTCGCCGTGGCCAGCAGCTCGAGCGGCCTCTCCTCGGCGCCCTTCTGTCCGAGGCCCATCGCTCCCATCAGCGTGCCGCCGACGGCGAGCTCGCGCCCGCTGACTTGAAAAGGTACCTCCGTGCCCAGGCCGTAGGTCAGCTCGTTGGAGACGACCAGGTTGCGCAGCTGCTGCTTGGACCGGAGGTTCATGCCCAGGTTGGCCAGCACGCGGATTCCCGTGCTGCTGCTCCACTCGCCGAGCAGCCTCGGACGGACGGAGAACCCACCGCCGAGGAAGCTCGCGTCGCCTCCCGTGGGCAGGTGGATGGGCAGCGCGGCGCCCAGGATCAGCCCGCCCGTGGAGTACAGGCTCGCCTTGGGCACCAGGCGCACGTCCCCCAGGCCCGTCTTCCCCACGCCCTCTGCAAGAATCGGCGCGAAGGTCGGCGAGGACTGGGACGTCTGCGAGGTGATGGGGATGGCCACACCGAGCTCGAACCGGTCGAGGAAGGCGATGGCCCCCATCACGTCCACCGTGAGCTGGTTCTCCACCAGCTTGTAGACGGTGGTGCTCTCGCGAGGATCCAGGAAGATGAGCGGGTCCTTCGCGTAGCTCACCGACAGGCCCAGGTTCCAGCCCAGGTGCCTGTTCACCCTCGCGCTCTGCAGGCCCAGCACGTCGTAAGCGCCCGGGCCTGGCTTGAACTGCTGCACGTCGATCTGCTCGGAGGTCGGGCTGGGGGTGGGCTGCGCACGCGCCGGTGCCGCCAGGAGGACGGCCAGCACGCCCAGCAGCCCCCAGCTCCCGGCCCGCGAGGCCAGAGCCCCCCCCGCCGCCCGGCGACGCCGCAGCAGCGGCAGGCCCAGCAGCAGCAGCAGCGGCGCGAGGCTGGAGGCCCCCGTCGAGGCGCACCCGCTGCCGCCGATGATGAAGTCGTCGGAGTCGTCCAGCGGGTTGCTGCCGCCTTCGGTCTCGACGCCGTCCAGCGCGCCGCCGTCGTCGGTGTCGGGATCGTTCGGATCCGTCTCGTCGGCGTCGAGACGGCCGTTGTGGTTGGCGTCCTCGTCACCGTCGATCAGCTCATCGTTGTCCGAGTCCGCGACGAGCGGGTCGGTCTTCGTGGTGGGATCCGTGTCCGCCACGAACGCGGACAGATCGGTATCGTCTCCCTCGGGCGCAGTCAGGCTACGCTCCAGGCCGTCGCTGAGGCCGTCCTCATCCGTGTCGAACTTGCGAGGATCGGTCTCGCCCAGATCCACGCGGCCATCGCGGCTGACGTCCTCGGTCCCATCCTTGATGCCGTCGTTGTCGGTGTCGTCATCCAGCGGGTTGGTCCCGTTCGCCTCCTCGATGGCGTCGCTCAAGCCGTCTCCATCGGAGTCCTCGCCGCGGATGACCAGGACGGTCACGGGAACCTCGACCGTGCTGGTGCCATCCGACAGCGTGTAGAAGAAGTTGAGGGTCCCCACGAAGCCCGGCGAGGGCGTGAAGCTCACCACCCCACCGGTCAGCGTCACCGTGCCACCGCTGGCTGGCCGGGTCACCGCCGTCACTGTCAGCGTCTCACCCGTGTCCGGCGCGCTGGAGTCATTGGCCAGCACGTTCAGGACCGTGGCTCCCGAGTTGGCGACCACCGTGAACGTGTCCGGTCTGCCCGTCGGCGGATCGTTGACCGGTGTCACCGTGACGGTGACCGTGGCCGTGTCGCTGCCACCGTTGCCGTCACCCACTGTGTAGGTGAACGTCACGGTGCCGTTGAAGTTCGCCGTCGGCGTGAAGCTCACCACTCCAGCGGCGAGCGTCACCGTGCCGCCCGTGGCCGGCGTCGGCTGCGTCACTGCCGTCACCGTGAGCGTCTCACCCACGTCCGGGGCGAACGTGTCGTTGGCCAACACGTCCAGCGTCGTGGCCCCACTGTCCTCGGCCACCGTGAAGCTGTCGTCCACCGCGTCAGGCGGGTTGTTGGCGGGCATGCCCACCCTCACCGTGACGGTGGCCGTGTCGCTGCCTCCGTTGCCGTCGGAGATCGTGTACGTGAACGTCGTGGTCCCCGCGAAGCCCGCCGTGGGCGTGAAGCTCACCACCCCACCGGTGAGCGTCACCGTTCCGTTGGCCGGCTGAGTCACCACCGTCACCGTCAGCGTCTCGCCGGTGTCCGGCGCGAACGTGTCGTTGGCCAGCACGTCCAGC
>NZ_DASPHO010000474.1:0-6139 GCF_035629615.1 Hyalangium sp.
CTCAACCCGACCTTGGCGCGAATTCAACACCTATGCACTCTGAGTGAAGTCGTCACGTATGCTGGGGGACCCCTTTGAGGAGCCCCCCCTGAACCGATTCCCACGCCGAGAGCTGCTGGTTCGCTGTTACCCCCTGCCACGTTCCCTTGCGCTCTTCGCAGCGCTCGCGCTCCTGGGCGCGTGCACGACGAAGGGAGGAACAGGCGCTGGTGGCGGTGGAACGACGATCTTCGTTGGCAAGATCCTCACCATGGACGATCAGGGCACGATCGCCGAGGCCGTCTCCGTGGACGCGCTCGGCCGCATCCTGAAGGTGGGGACCGAGAAGGACGTGACGGCGGCGCTGGGGACGGGTGTGGAGATCGTACGCCTGGCGCCACAGCAGGTGCTGATGCCGGGATTCATCGAGCCGCACATGCACCTGCTGCCGACGCTGATCCAGAGCCTGCCAGTCATACACAACCTGGCGCCCTGCCTGCCTCTGCCGTACGCGGCGGCGAATACCTCCAACTGCCAGAACGATCTGCTGGGCGCCCTCATGACGATGAAGCTGGCCCCCTCCGGGAAGATCAAGGACCGGGAGTTCTCCATGGCCATGAACCTGGACCCGTCGCGGCAGCAGTTCATCCCGGGCGCGTGTGGAGGGAAGGGGGCGGTGTCCTTCATGGACCAGCCGATGCTCTATATCGAGGCGTGTGTGGGCAAGGATCGCCCGGTGATCATCCTGGACCAGTCCGGCCACCTGGCCTACGTGAACCGGCAGGCGTTCGAGGTCACCTGCGCCGAGCTGGCCAAGGGCCAGGACAAGGACAAGGGCAAGCTGTGTGACCCTCCCTCGTCGGTCACTGAAAACGGGGGAGAGTGGGTGAAGGTGAATGGGGAATACACGGGGCTGATCCGCGAGGCTCCGGGCTTCCAACCGTTCCTCCAGGCCATGACGAAGGGCCTCCCGCTGGGGCTGCTCCAGCCGCACCCGGTGGAGTATGTCGAGAAGCTCCTCGAAGACTCCGCGAAGGACCTGGAGCAGTCCATCCTGGCGCTGCGTGGAGCCGGGCTCACGACGATTGCGGACGGCGGCCTGTCGAGCGTGTCACAGATCAACGCCGTGAAGTTCCTGGCGGAGCGAAAAGACTTCCCAGTGCGAGTCACAGGGCTCGTCCGCTACGACATCGCTTCCCAGCAGAACCTCACACCGACCGGGCCTGCCTGCCATCCGAGCAAGGATCCCCAGTGCAAGCTGCCGAAGTGGTTGGGAGCAAGCGGCATCAAGCTCTGGGTGGACGGTTCGACGCAGGGCTGCACCGCGCTGCTCGAGCTCCCCTATCGGTACCAGGACACCGGGCACTGCCAGGGGGCCAAGGAGGGCCGGGCCGACTTCACGAGCGCGCAGGCCATCATCGACGGCCTGAGTCCGCTCTGGAAGACGAAGTCCTGGCGGTTCCAGATGCATGCCAACGGCAACAAGGCGAACCAGTGGGCCATTGATGCGTTCACGCAGCTCCAGCTGCAGGAGGTGAACCCTCACGGGGTGCTCTTCATCCACAATACGGTGGGGTCAGAGGAGGTCTCCCGGCAGATTGGCAGCATGCGCAAAGGCACCTTCGTCACGAAGGACGGCAAGGCGGTGCCAGCGATGGACGCGCGGGTGACGCACCTCATCGGTCATGTGGCCTACTGGGGCAACTCGTTCGAGCAGATCCTGGGAGCAGATGCGCGCAACATCGACCCAGTGGCGTTTGATCGCCAGAACGGCATTCCGTTCTCGCTCCACAGCGACTCGATGGTGACACCGTCGCGCCCGCTCTGGTTCGTGGAGCAGGCCGTCACACGGCGGACGTGGGTGTATCCGGAGCTCGAGAAGAGCTACGTGCTCGGTGCCGAGCACGCGGCGACGATCGAGGAGGCGCTGCGAGCGATCACCGTGGAGCCGGCCCGACAGCACGAGCTCGACGGATGGTTGGGCACCATCGAGCCCGGGAAGGTGGCTGACTTCGTCGTGCTGGGAGCCAACCCGCTCGACTTTAATCCCGCCAAGGGGGGAGATCCGACGAAGATCAGCCAGATCCAGGTGGTCCAAACGTACCTGAACGGCCAGCCCACGGCAGGTGGTAGCAAGTAAGGATTCAGCTCCACCTCACGGCTGAGGGCGCGGCGCGCTCAGGCTGAAGTCGGCTCCACGGAGCTTGAGCGCGCAGTCGACAGAGGGCGCAGCGCCTGGGTGACGCAGAAAGGCCATGATGATCTGCGCGCCACAGGCACTGAACGCGGCTCCGTGGCTTCGGCCCCGGAGCTCGACGTAGTGCGCGTTCGGCATCGACTCGAGCAGCTGGCGCCCCCAGTCCGGCGGCGTGTCCGGATCGAATTCGCCCGCGAAGACCAGCGTCGGCACGTCGCTCTTCACCGGCTCGTTCTCCACGGCCGGGGCAGCGGTGACGTTCCATGCGCGGCACACCTCCGGTGGCGCCGCCCCTTCGTCGATGCCGCCGAGCCCCAGGGCAGGAGAGAGCTGCGCGGCCATCCGACCAGGGTTCTCGAACGGGAACTCGTCCGCGCACCACACCGAGTAGCGCAGTCCCCAGCTGAAGGATGAAGGGCCCAAGGCGTCCTTCACCAGCGGCGCCAGCTCCTGGTAGTTGCCTGCCGCCGCGTTGCTGATGATTCTCGGAACCAGGGGAATCCGCTCGACGTCGTGCAGCGCCGAGTAGATCGCTTCGACCACCTGCGCGCCGCGGATCTCCGCGGGTCGGCCTCCGGTGGAGGAGGCTTCCAGCGGGAGCTTGAGGGGGCGGCGATCGGCAGCGGCAATCAGCTGTGCGAAGCGCTCTCGCAGATTGGGATGCGCGGCGCCGCATTCACGATCGATCGCACATCCGTCGAACACGAGGTTCAGTACCCGCAACAGGTTCAACGTCGCGACTTCATCGAAGTTCACCTCAGGCGGCAGTACCGAGTCCAGGACGACGCTGCGGACGCCGGAGGGGTGCTTGCGCAAGACGGTCAACATGAGCCGCGTGCTGTACGAGATGCCGTAGAGATTCCACTTCTCGTAGCCGAGCGCTCGCCGGAGATCCTCGATATCGTCCGCGGTGGCATCGGTCGTGTAACCGTCGAGGTCGATCCCCGTTGAGCTCAGCGCTGCGCGGCAGCGCCCAGCCGCCTTCGCCAGCGCATCGACGGCCTGCTGACCTCGCAAACGGCCCGCGGCCCGTTCTCCCGCGATGGCGTTGATCTCCGGGCACTCGAGCGCGGGTCGAGCGAACCTCGCGCCACGAGGCTCGAGGACGATGAAGTCGAGATCGTCGAGCAGCTTGATGCCTTTGCCGGAGCGCCGGTGGGCGACCGCACTGCCCCCTGGGCCGCCAGGCATGAACAGGATCGGCTCGGCCGCCGGCGCCGAGGCGCGACTCCTGAAGATCATGACGGGCAACCGGATCGAGCGCGTGTCCGCCTTGCGCCGGTTCTCTGGCACGATCAGCACGCCGCAATCGATGCGCTCCTCGGGCACGACCTCGACAGGGCAGGCTGCGCGCTCAAAATGAGGGACCGCGGTTGACGTCGCTTTCGCGGCACCGGACGATGAAGCCACCAACGGCAGCGACAGCATCGCCACGAAGGACACGAAGTGCATGGGCATGTGACCGTTAGATAAGAGTGCCGAGGGCAGTGTCCAATACCGATTTCCTGGCCTGTGATAACGAAGTGATCTCACCGATTCTCGACGCCCGCCGCCTGACCTGCTTCATCGCTGTCGCGGAGACACTGCACTTCCGCAAGGCCGCCGAGCGGCTCCGCCTCGCGCAGCCCGCGCTCAGCCGGCAGATTCAACGACTCGAAGCAGACCTCGGATGTCAGCTCCTCCGACGCGATCGCCGGCGCGTCGAGCTGACGCCTGCGGGGCTCGCGCTGCTCGACGCTGGCCGGCGCGCCCTCGTGCACTTGACGCACGCGGCCGAGGCAGCGCAGCGTACTGCCTCAGGCCAGGTGGCGCTGCTCCGCGTTGGGTTTCTGAGCCCCGCGGCATTCGCGATCGTGCCGGAAGTCCTTCGGCGGCTGCGCCTCGAGCATCCCGATGTCTATCTCGTGCTCCGCGAGGGCGACAGCGTCACCCTGCTGGAGGAGGTGCGGCTCGGCCTGCTCGACGTGGCCTTTGTGCGCGGTCCGATCACGGCGCCGGGTGTCCGCATCGACACGCTGCGCCGGGAGCCACTCGTCCTGGTGCTACCGTCCAGCCACCGGCTCGCGCGGCGCACCCAGGTCTCGCTCTCGCAGCTGGCCGACGAGCCCTTCATCGGATTTCCCCGCGACACGGCGCCGTCACTGCACGACGCCATCACGGGCATGTGCATGGAGGCAGGGTTCACGCCGTCCTTCGTGACGGAAGCGGGCGAGTGGTACACGATTGTCAGCCTCGTCGCCGCGGGGATCGGGCTGGCCATTCTCCCCGAGTCGATCCGAACGTTCGCGCGGCAGGGCGCTGTCTACAGACCCATGTCGGGTGTGCAACGGCACGTGGATCTGGCCATCGCGCGACGGCCAGTGCCGCCCGGCGCAGCCCTGCGAGCCTGCCTTCAGATTGTTTCGCAAGTCACAGCCGTGAGGCTTCTGTAGGAGGCTCGAGCATCTTCTAACACCCCCTCCACTCAATTCCTTACATCCCGGAGAAGGTGGACGTCAGCCCCTCCCGATATAGATCAGATCTTTTGAACTGAAAACGTTGGGTTGGAGGTTCGCCATGATCCTGGTAGCGCTGGCCGCAGCGGCTCTCGCTTTCTTCCTCTCCGCTGCGGCTGGCTTTGGCGGGTCGCTGGTCCTCGTACCCATCCTCGCGCTGCTGCTGGGTCCCAAGGAAGGAGTTGCGCTCTCCGCGCTCCTCCTGGCTGGCAATAATGTTGCCAAGATCATTGTCTATCGCCACACCCTTCCGTTCCGGGCGGCCCTGCTTGTCATGCTCCTCACGGTCGTAGGCGCTGCACTGGGTGCGAGGCTATTGCTCGCAGCGCCGGAGCGGTGGGTGCAGATTGCCTGCATTGGTGTGCTCCTGCTGTCCTTCTTGTCCGAGAACCCCTTCCGGGCTGGAGAGGAACCCAAGCGGACCCCTCGGTGGCTTGCGCCCATCCTGGCGTTCTTCGCCGGCGCCACCTCGGGCTTCTCTGGAACGTCTGGCCCGCTCAAGGGCGTCTCCCTGCGCGCACTCCACCTCGATCGACGTCAGCTGGTGGGCGCCGCTTCCCTGGTGTCCCTCGCTGGCGACCTGACGAAGACGGTCGTGTTCGCCAAGGCCTCCCTGCTGGACACCGAGGGATGGACGGTCGCCCTGGCTGCTGTCCCGCTCATGCCCCTCGCGGCTCTCGCTGGGAGCCGGGTGAACGCTCGCCTGGGGGAGCGTGCGTACACCGCTCTGTTCTGGGTCGTCATGACCGGCTACGCGGCGCGCCTCGTCCTCTCCAAGTCATGAGCCAGGCCTCCAGCCCCAGCCATGGAACTACCAGGCGGGTCCTACGTGGCTCCGGTTCAGCTTGTATTACGCTGAGAAGAGCACCTCGGGCGTCTGGCTTTTGGAGCCCGTTTCAGAATAACCAGTCGGGTCGTTCTCATTGTTAACAGAATCGGTACACTGCTCGACGCTGAAGTCTTCCACATCCTCGGGCGCTGGAGCGAAGAGGTTGTGCGCTCAGCCTGCGCTCTGTCTGCCTTTGCGGAATTCTTGAAATACATTGCAGCCTGTTGAATGAGCCCGTGGGGACTGCCCGTCTGCGATCAGCAGACCGGACAGCTCGACGGCGGGAGAGGGAACATCGCGTGCTTGTTCGTCCCATGATCGGTGGCTGGGAGCCTCCGCGTATCGAGCGTATTGCCTCGCTGGAGTCACGGCGGCTGGCGGTGCTCCCGGTCCCGGGGCTCTCCGGCGATCTGCACCAGGATCTGGGCCGCGGCGCGGTGGCGGTGGAGCTCACCGGCTCGCTCTGGGGCGACGAGGCGCGCGACCAGCTCCTGGCCGACTTGCGCGAGAAGTTCCAGGCGGGCGAGCCGGTCGAGTTCGTTGCCGACATCGTCAACGAGTCCGAGCTGGAGCAGGTGGTCATCGAGTCGCTGGCGTTCGAAGAGGACGCCGTATCGCCCGAGGTGTTCCGCTACCGCA
>NZ_DASPHO010000475.1:0-24032 GCF_035629615.1 Hyalangium sp.
GAGGGAGAAGGGCTTCCGGTCCGTGGATGTGATCAAGATGGTGCCGGATCACCCGAAGAAGGTGGAGCTGCGCAACAAGTTCCTCAGCGAGCACACGCACAGCGAGGATGAGGTGCGCTTCTTCGTGGAGGGCCAGGGCCTCTTCAACATCCACAGGCAGGGCAAGGTGTACGCCGTGCTGTGCGAGAAGGGGGATCTGATCGGCGTCCCGGATGGAACGCCGCACTGGTTCGACATGGGGCCCAGTCCGCACTTCATCGCAATCCGCCTGTTCACGAGCACGGAGGGGTGGGTGGCACACTTCACCGGCAACGACATCGCCGCACGGTTCCCCTCCCTGGCAGCCTGACGACATGGTTCGAGCCATCGTCACGGACATTGAAGGCACGACCACGAGCCTGTCGTTCGTGAAGGACGTGCTGTTTCCCTACTCCACGCGCCACCTGCCTGGGTTTGTGCGGGCTCAAGGCCACCGGCCGGAGGTGCGCCGGCTGCTGGACGAGGCCCGCAAGGTTGCGGGGATGGACGGGGACGATGAGCAGCTGGTGGGAGTGCTGCTGCGGTGGATCGAGACGGATCAGAAGCTCGCGCCCCTCAAGGGCCTGCAAGGGCTCATCTGGGAGGAGGGATATCGGCAGGGTGCCTTCCAGGGTCACGTCTACGAGGACGCTGCACGTTGGCTGCGCGAGTGGCACAAGCAGGGCCTGCGTCTCTCCGTCTACTCCTCGGGCTCGGAACATGCCCAACGACTGATCTTCGGCCACACGCCCTTTGGGAATCTCACTCCGCTGTTCAGCGGCTTCTTCGACACCCGAGTGGGCGGAAAGAAGGAATCCACTTCCTATGCCGCCATCATCCGGGAACTGAAGCTGCCCGCAGAGGAGGTCCTCTTCCTGTCGGATGTGCGGGAGGAGCTGGACGCCGCCTGCGCCGCGGGCCTGCGCACGTGGTGCCTTGTCCGAGGGGAAGGGCCCCAGGTGGACGCGGGCCCCCATCCCGTGGCTCGGAGCTTCGACGAGGTCCGGCCGTAGGGGCAGCCTACAAAGCCTACCAGGGGCAGTTGACGACCTTCACGGTACGCGTCACCGACGTGGCCGCATTGCCTGCGCTGTCCCGCACGTCGTAGCGCAAGGTGTACTCGCCCGGCACCCAGCCATTCACGTACCCCGTCGTCACCACCGTCGGCGCCACGTTCCCGTAGCAGGCATCCCAGGCCTCCACTCCGGGATCCACCCAGCCGCTGCCGCAGGTGTGCGTCATCTGCGCGTCTCCCTTGAGCCTCAGCGTCGGGCGAGTCCGGTCCGCCACTCGCACCGAGCGGATGGCGCTCACCGTCTGCCCCTCCGAAGTCCATGCCATGTACTGCACCGAATAGGTGCCCTCAGCGCGCATGTTCGGGCCCGGCCCGGACGCATCGTTGCCCGAGTTGTACGTGTGTACCTCCAGCGGGCCGCACGCGTCCCACGCCCGCGCTCCAGGGTCCAGCCATGTGTCCACCCCGCACTCCAGCGTCAGCGGGTGGTCGCCATGAAGCTCGAGTGCGGGCGCTCCTGGGGCCACTGCGCAGACAGCGTTCAGAGCGAGCCCGACGATGAGAGGATCGTGATCGCTCGAGCGGAACGGCGTGGGCGCGTAGCGATCATCCGTCTTGAACTCGGTGTTGTAGTCCAGCACCGGAGGCTCATCCGCGTTGATGTGCCACACGGTCATTCCACGCACCTGGGCGGCCAGGCTCTGCGTGACCAATGCGTGATCGAGCTCGCCTGATTGACCCTCGAACACGTAGCTGTAACGCTGCGCGGCCGGAATCCGCAGGCTCAGGGGTTCCAGCCCGCCCGCCACCAGGGTCTGCACCGGATCCTCCGCGCTGTAGGCGTTCAGGTCGCCGAGAACGAGCACATCCGGATCGGTCGAGCGCCCCTGCAGCTCACCGATGAAATGGAGGAGCTTCTGCGCCTGCTCAATGCGCTTCAGGTTCCAGCATCCCTGGCCCTGGTCCACATCCCCGCTGCTGGGGCAGGAGCCCTTGGACTTGAAGTGATTGATGACCACGGTGAAGTCCTCCCCGGACTGGCTGCCCTCGCCGTTCCTGCGGAAGGTCTGCGCCACCGGGTAGCGGTCGAAGATGGGGTCCGGGAAGCTGAGGCAGGCGCCAACGAGGCTGACCGACCCCGGCTTGAAGATGAGGGCGACCTTGATGGCATCGCTCCCGGTGCCTGTGAGGGGATCCGGTACCGCGGCGTACTCGGGCCCGCCGTACGCGGCGTTCAGTGCATCCACCAGGTCCTGGAGGGCGGTTGGGCCGTTGTTCTCCACCTCGATGAGACCCACGACCTCCGCGTCGATGGCCTTCAGCGCCGCGACGGTCTTCGCCTTCTGGCGCCCGAGCTCCGCAGCCGAGTTGGCTCCGCGCTCATTGAGGGTCGTGAAGTAGTTGAGGACGTTGAAGCTGGCGACCTTCACGTCACCGGCGATCGGCTCCGGTCCGGCGGTGCGTGGGTTGGCGTTGACGAAGGCCGCAACGAGGGTGGGGTAGAGGCGGTACTCGCTGAACTGGAAGGTGAGCACACCGGTCAGGCTGCTCACCGTGTCACCGACGCGCCGTGTGCCGTCCGTGCCGGGTGAGGACAGGAACGGGATGGGAGCAGGGTTCTGCCTCGAGCTGGCGTCGTCGAGGACGATGCGTCGCCGGGCGTACTCCTCGGGAGAGCCTCCCTGGCCGTTGGTGGGACTGAAGAGACGCCCCCCGCTGGAGAGGAGCAGCTCGCCATAGCGCCCGAGGTTGTACGTCTCCGTGACGGTGAGCACCTGCGGAAAGGTGACGAGCATGCCCTCGTATGCCTCGAGGTCCGTGACGGCACGCACCGGCAGCGCGATGGGAGTGGGCGAAAGGCTGGCCCCACTGGAGCAGACGCTCAGCGCGCTGACGAAGTCGAGCTCGGTGAGGGTGCCGGTGCCCGTGCGGAACTCCTTGACGGTGCCGCTCACGCGCACGAGATCGCCCGGTCGCACGTCGACGCTCGACAGCGGATTGCTCCGGGGCACGTAGACGAAGAGGCCTTCACTGGTGGCGGGGTTGCCGTCTCCTTGCGCGGCCTGGATGAAGAAACCGCTCTGAAGGTCCGCGGGCTGGTAGTCGCCAATGACGACGCCTTCGGCTGTGACGGGACGTCCGGAGAGGGGACTGGAGGCGCCTGCGCCCTGGATGGCGGCGATCGGGGTCAACGTGACGCCGCCCGGGCAGGAGAGCGGGGAGCGGGTGGCCTGAGCTTCCGCCGCCCAACCAGGACTCGGGGACAAGAGGCCCAGCGCCAGAATCAGGGCGGGTATGACCGCCACGAGGCGCTTCATGACTCCTGCCCGGCGGCGCCATGCCCCTGGGTCGATCTCGTCCGCTACCAGGACACCGCCCCACCTCGCCCGCTCCATCCCCATCGCTCCCCCTTGTTCCGTTGCCCCTTCAGCGCGTTATCGACACTGCGCATGGTTGCTCCCTGGTGGAACTTTCAGGCAGGCAGACGGGCGAGTGAACCCTGGATCCTTACGTAAGCTCCTGAAAGCATTGGAGGTTTCAGTTTCCGCAGTTTTTTTGGGACGGCGGTCGCCTGGCTCCCTCTTGAGAGCGTAGGCCCAGATTCTCTTCTCGAGGCACTTCCCCGCCCTCTTCCAGGGGGGAGGGTGGGGGGCTTAGCGCCAGCTCATGCCACGAGCTGCTGCCGCTCCCTCAGGGCCGTTCCCACGGATCTTCGTCGTTGGCCGTACCGCCGCTCTCCGCGAGATCCGCAGTGGTGATGGCCTTGGTGCCGAAGCGCTCGGCGATGCGGTCCAGCGCGGCGTTGAGCTTCGCGCTGCGAGGCGGCGGAGGCGCCGAGAAGAGCCCGAGCTGCTGCGGCTCCTGCTCGCCGAGGGCCTGCACGGACACACCCGTGAGCCGGACAGGCTTGCCCTCGTGGGCGCGCTCCAGCAGATCGAGCGCGGCCCGGTAGAGCGCCTGTCCGTCATCGGTCGGAGTGGACAGGGTGGTGCGCCGGGTGATGACGGTGAAGTCCGCGAACTTCACCTTGAGCTGCACTACGCGTCCCTTCACGCCGGCCTTGCGCAGCCGCCTGCCCACGCGCAGCGCCTGGGCGTGGATGTGAGGCCGCAGCAGATCCAGGCCTCGGAGATCCTCCTCGAACGTGTCCTCCGCGCCCACGCTCTTGGCGGCGCGATCCGGCACCACCTCGCGGGGGTCGTGGCCTTGGGACAGCTCCCAGAGGTGACGGCCCTGCGAGCCCAGGCGGTCCTCCAGCCACGCCACGTCCCGCGCCGCCACGTCGCCGATCGTCTTCAACCCCGCGCGCGTCAGCACCTCCTCGGTCTTCGGGCCGACGCCCCACAGGCGCGACACGGGCAGCTTCGCCAGGACGGACACCATCTCCTCGGCGAGGATCTCTCGCTGGCCGTTGGGCTTGGCCAGGTCCGAGGCGATCTTGGCGACGAACTTCACCGGAGCGATCCCCGCCGAAGCAGGGAGGCTCAGCTCGGCAGCGATCTCCTGGCGGATGCGGCGGGCGATCTCCGCGGGCGAGCCGAACAGGCCTGCCGAGGCCGTGACGTCCAGGAAGGCCTCGTCGAGCGAGAGCGGCTCGATCAGCGGGGTGTAGCGCTCGAAGATGGCGAACACCTGCTCGCTGGCCTCCGCGTAGGCGGAGAACCGCGGCGGGACGACGATGGCCTGAGGTGCCATCTTCACCGCGCGAGCCATGGGCATGGCGCTGCGCACGCCGAAGGGACGCACCTCGTACGAGGCGGCGACCACCACCCCTCGCTGTGCATGGCCGCCGACGATCACCGGCTTGCCGCGCAGGGACGGGTTGTCCCGCTGCTCCACGGACGCGTAGAAGGCATCCATGTCGACGTGGATGATGGCGCGCATGACGTCCGTCACTGTAGCGGACCTTCCTGACAGGGCACGGAAATGAAGACCCGGAGCTCGCGCCCCAGGGGCCGGACTACCGCCACCACCGCACGGGCGAGGACAATGGAGATGCCCACCTGAAGTCCCTGCTCATCCACCACCAGGTGATCATCCCCGTGACTGCGGGGAAGCTGGACCTCGGGACGTGGCAGCAGGTGTTCTACGCCGAGTTCGATGGACAGCGCCGCAAGCGCGTCATCATCAAGGTGATGGGCGAGTAGCCACCGCTTCGCCTGGGACTTGGATCGGGGCGAACGAGAGGCCGTGCTTCTGGAGCACCGCCGTGAGCTCCGGCGGCAGCGGGCTCTCCACGTGCACCGCCTTGCCCGTCAGCGGGTGCGTGAACCCGAGCGATCGCGCGTGCAGGAAGAAGCGCGAGAGCCCCGGCTCCTGCCTCCCGCCATAGAGCGCGTCCCCCACCAGCGGCGCCCCCACGCCCGCCATGTGCGCGCGCACCTGGTGCAGCACTCCCGTGAGGATCCGCACCTCCACCAGGCTGTACTCGCCCGCGCGCGCCAGCACCCGGAAGATCGAGTGCGCCTCGCGAGCCCCCTCGGCTTCGGACATCGCCGGCTCCACGCGATCCGGGTGGCGGGGGTGGTGGCGCAAGGGCAGCTCGATCTCTCCCTCGTCCGCCAGCGGCCCCGTCACCAGCGCCAGGTAGCGCTTGTCCACACCCCTCCCACCGAAGGCCGAGCGCAGTGCATGCCACGCCTCACGCGTGCGCGCCGCGAGCAGCACCCCGGAGGTCTCGATGTCCAGCCGGTGACACAGGCCGCCCTCGCGCGGGTCTTCGGCGGCCTCGGCGCACTCGGGGTAGCGGGCCACGATCGCGTTGGCCACCGTGCCCGTCTCTCCCGGCCGCAGCGGATGCGAGGGCCGTCCCGCGGGCTTGTCCACCGCCACCACCGCCGCGT
The DNA here is from genome assembly GCF_035629615.1 of Hyalangium sp. Classification (GTDB taxonomy): domain Bacteria; phylum Myxococcota; class Myxococcia; order Myxococcales; family Myxococcaceae; genus Hyalangium. The sequence goes on from NZ_DASPHO010000475.1 coordinate 5,878, forward strand.
CCTCGTACAGCACCTCGAGCGGGAAGCCCGCGTCCGGCACCGCCTCGCGCGTCTCCTCCTCCCACTTCACCGTGATCTGCTGGCCCGCCGCCACCAGCAGGCCCTTCTTCGCGGGGCGCCCGTTCACCTTCACGGCACCCTCCTCGAAGAGGCGCTTGAGCTTCGCCCGCGACAGCCCGAGCGCCTCTCCTACGAAGAGATCCACCCGCTGGCCCGCCTTCGCGGCCTCCACCGTCAGCGTATGAAGCTTCTCTGCCTCGGCGCTCACTCGGCCAGTGCCTCGTAGACTTCCTCGGCCGTCTGGAACCGATCATCCGGCTCCTTGCGCAGCAGCTTGTGGGCCACTCGCGCCAGCTGAGGATCTCCCTTCAGGTTGATGCCCAGGATGGGCGCCGCCTCCACCTCTAGCACCTGCTGCCACAGCGCACCCGGAGTCTTCGCGTCGAACGGCGGCCGCCCTGTCATCAGCTCGTAGAGGATGACCCCCAGGCTGTAGAGGTCCGCCCGCGCATCCAGCGGCTCTCCGAGGATCTGCTCCGGAGACATGTACCGGAACGTGCCCACCATGCGCCCATCCGCCGTCAGGCCCGCGTCGTCCGCCAGGAACTTCGCCAGCCCGAAGTCCATCAACCGCACCTGCCGGTCCTCATCCACCATGATGTTGGAGGGCTTCAGATCGCGGTGCATCAGCCCGTGCCCGTGGATGTAGGCCAGTGCCTCACAGATCTGGAGCATCGCGTCCTTCAGGCGGCCCATGCGCTCGGGGCGGTTGAGGTCCTCGGTGCGGGCTTCCTGGATGCGGCGCTCGACCAGCTGGACCTTGGGATCCGCCACCTCGAGCGGCAGATCGAAGCCTTCTGGGTCATCTGTGTCCGGCTCATCCGCCGCGTCCGCCAGCGCGCGGACCGACGCGGCCCCGGCGTGCATGCCCGCGTCCTCGCTCGGCTCCTCCTCGGAGAAGGCGGCCAGGTTGAACGGCATGGGGCCGTCGTCGCCGCCCGAGTCCTCGTTGTCATCGCCCCAGGACCCCGAGTCCTCTGGGATCGTCCGCGCTCGCGGAGAGGAGATGGAGCCCGAGGGCGACAGCAGATCCACTCCTCGGAGGTTCAAGTAGTTGCGCAGCGTGAGCCCCTCAATGAGCTCCATGACGAGGTAGGGGTAGCCCTGGAAGACGCCCACGTCGAATACACGCACCACATTGGGGTGCGCCAGGTCCGCCAGCGTCTCGTACTCACGAGCCAGCCGGCGCGCCGCTCGCGTGTCCAGGGCTGGACCCGCGGAGAGCAGCTTGAGCGCCACGGGATCGCTGGTGCGGCGGTCCAGGGCCCGGTACACGGTCCCCACACCTCCGCTACCAAGCGTCTCCAGGACGCGGTAGGGACCAATCAACTTAGGGGGCATGAGCAGCCCCGATCCTACGGAGCAGGTCACTGCACGGTCAAACACGCTTGGGGGTGTTCTTCTGCAGGGAGGACACCCTGTCCTCGCGGCCACCGCGTGCATGTGCGCCGCCCACCCTCACCGGGCGACCGGTCAGGGCCTTGCGGCGACCGTTGGCCCACACGGGCGTGGACGGCGCAAGGCCGGGCCTTTAATGTGCAACGCTCCATGGAACGCCCCTCTGCCCTCAGCGCGCTCGAACAGCAGGTCAAGGCCCGTCCCTTGCCCCGTCATGTGGGCATCATCATGGACGGCAACGGCCGCTGGGCGGAGATCCGCGGCGTGCCACGGCTGGAGGGGCACCGCGAGGGCTCGGCCAGTGTGCGCGAGGTGACTCGCACCGCACGCCGCGTGGGTGTCTCCGCGCTCACCCTGTACGCCTTCTCCTCGCAGAACTGGGCCCGCCCCGCGGACGAGGTGGCGGGGCTCATGGAGCTGCTGCGCGAGTACCTCCAGAGCGAGCGCTCGGAGATCCTCGACAATGGCATCCGGCTCAACGCCATTGGCGAGGTGGACAAGCTTCCGCGCTACGTGCGCGAGCCGCTCGACAGGCTGCGGGTGGACTCCGCCCACAACCAGGGCATGGTGCTCACGCTGGCGCTCTCGTACGGCGGCCGCGAGGAGCTCATCCACGCGACCCGGCAGATTGCCCAGGCCGTGGTGGCGGGCGAGCTGGATCCCGCGCGGATCGGCGAGAAGGACATCGAGTCCCACCTGTGGACGCAGGGGCTGCCGCCGCTGGACCTGATGGTGCGCACCAGCGGAGAGTTCCGCGTGTCCAACTTCCTGCTCTGGCAGATGGCGTACGCGGAGCTGTACTTCGCGGATGTGCTGTGGCCGGACTTCCGGACCGAGGCCTTCCTGCGGAGCCTGGCGCACTACCAGCAGCGAGAGCGGCGCTTCGGGCTGACGTCCACGCAGCTCCAGCGCGAGGACACCCAGCGGGCCAAGGCGTGAACGAGAAGAACAAGAACCTCGTCGTCCGGTTGGTCTCGGCAGTGGTGCTGCTGCCGGTGGTCCTCTTCCTGCTGTGGAAGGGAGGCGCCTGGAGCGCGGCGCTGTTCGGCGTGGCGGCTGCCGCGTGCGCCAGCGAGTACTACACCATCACCCTGAAGCACCTGTACCCGGCGACGTGGGTGGGCATCGTCCTGGCGGGGTTGATGCCCTGGCTGGCGCTGCTCGGCCCCGAGCACGTGGGGCAAGGGGCCTTCTGGGGGACGGCGGCCCTGTTCTTCTTCGCGTGGACGTACCACCTCATTCGAGGCCCGCTGCCCGAGGCGCCCCTGCGCGCGGCGCACCTGATCACCGGCTTCCTCTACGCGGCGGTGGGGCTCACGGCCATGTCCGCGCTGCGCGTGGGTGAGGGGGGCATGGCCTGGGTCATCTGTGCGCTCGTCATCACCTGGGCCAACGACACCGCCGCCTACTTCGCTGGCCGCTTCCTGGGCCGCCACAAGCTGTATGTGGAGGTGAGCCCGAACAAGACATGGGAGGGCTTCTTCGGAGGGATGGTGGGCTCGGTGGCGGGCATGTTCATCGCCCGGGCCGGCTTCTTCCCCGAGTTCACGGTGGCCGACTGTGTGGTGCTGGGAGTGGTGGGAGGGATCGCCGGTCCTATCGGGGACTTGTGCGAGTCCATGCTCAAGCGTGCCTATGGGGTGAAGGACTCGGGCAAGCTCATCCCGGGGCACGGCGGCATCCTGGATCGGATTGACGCGCTGATCTTCAACGCCCCCCTGGTGTTCATCTACGTGCAGTTCGTCCGCGGGTGGCTGCCCTAGCGGCTGTGTGCTCGGCCGGGCAATGTGGATGGATGTGCGTTGTCCTGGCTCGCTGGCGCGATTAGTGTTGCCGCCATGCAGAGTATCGGGTTCTTCGCGCTCCTGCTCGGGGTGCTGGTGACGGTGCACGAGCTGGGTCACTTCCTCGTGGCGAAGGCCTGCGGGGTGAAGGTGCTCAAGTTCTCCATTGGGTTTGGGCCCAAGCTGCTGGGCTTCACCAAGGGGGACACGGAGTACCAGCTCGCGCTGTTGCCGCTCGGCGGCTACGTGAAGATGGCGGGGGACATCCCCGGCGAGGAGATGGAGCCGGGAGAGGCCCACCGGGGCTTCCTGGCGCAGCCGCCGTGGAAGCGCATGTTGATCGTGCTCGCCGGACCGGTGTTCAACCTGGCGTTCCCCGTCCTGGTCTACTTCTTCGTCTTCCTGGGGCCGTACGAGGATGTGTCCACGCGCGTGGGCTACGTGGCACCCGGCTCGGCCGCGGCTGCCGCGGGCATGCGCCCGGGGGACCGGATCCTCGCGGTGGATGGCGAGAAGGTGCGGACGGACAAGGAGGTCGACGAGGCCTTCATTGGCAAGTTCGAGCGTCCGGTACCGCTGACCGTCGAGCGGGATGGCAAGCAGCTCATCGTCGAGGTGACGCCGCTCAAGAAGGTGGAGTCGTCGCCCATCGAGACCATCGAGCGGGGCGTGCTGGGCGCGGAGCCCTATTCGCAGCTGCCGACGGTGGGCGTACCGTCGGGCTCGGTGGCAGAGCAGGCGGGGCTGAAGACGTTTGATCGGATCCTGACCATCAACGGGACGTATGTGCCGGACGTGGCGTCCCTGTACCAGGTGCTGGATCGGGAGCAGGGCCCGCTGGAGCTGGTGGTTCAGCGCTCGCCTTCCGTGGAGGTGGGAGCCATCACCGTCCGCATGCCGGACGCGGTGAAGGTGAAGCTGGACAAGCAGCCGGGCGAGGGGTTCGCGGCGCTCGGCGCGGAGCCGGTGGATCTCTACATCGCGTCCGTGGCGCAGGACAGCCCGGCGCGGAAGGCAGGCCTGCGGTCCGGGGACAGGCTCGTGGCCCTGAATGGCGAGACGCTCCAGTCCTTCCACCTGTTCCAGGTGAAGCTCGGCGCGATGGGAGAGGCGCCCTTCAAGCTGACGTGGCGGGGGGCCGAGGGCGAGCGCACCGAGGAGCTCGCGCGGTCGACCCTGAAGAGCGTGGACGCGATCGGCAACACCCACACGTACCTGGGCGTGGGCGTCGTGCAGTGGAACGCCGGTGCGCCGCCGGAGACGGTGAAGCTGGATTACTCGGCGGGCGAGGCGCTGGGGCAGGCGGTGCGCATCGTCCCGGCGATCACCAAGCAGACGGTGAAGGCCGTGGCGGGGCTCATCACCCGGGATGTGCCGCTGAGCTCCGTGGGTGGACCCATCATGATGTACCAGATGGCAGCGAAGACATCCGAGCAGGGCTGGGACTCCTTCCTGCAGCTGATGGCGATCATCTCCATCAACCTGGGCGTCATGAACCTGCTGCCCATCCCGATCCTGGATGGCTTCCACCTGGTGGCCGCAGCCTGGGAGAGCATCCGCCGGCGGCCCATCCCCGTGCGCGTGCGGGAGGTCGCCAACGTCATCGGCTTGGCAATGCTGGTGGCGCTGATGCTGGTGGCGTTCTTCAACGACATCACCCGGTGAGCATCGCGTTGGGAAAGCTGCTCGCGGTGGCGCTGGGGGTGGGGTTGTTGACGGGCTGCGCTTCGCGCGCGGCCCGGCCGGCTCCGAGCGCTCGGGCAGAGCCGTCCACGGAGGGCAAGGCACCGCGCACGTACCTGGGCGAGGGGCTGGCCTCGTACTACGGCCCGGGGTTCCACGGCCGGAAGACGGCGAATGGGGAGCGCTTCGATCAGAACGCGATGACGGCCGCCCACCGGACGGTGCGCTTCGGCACCTGCCTACGGGTGGTGAACATGGAGAACGGGAAGTCGGTGGAGGTGCGCGTCAACGACCGAGGGCCCTTCAAGGACGACCGCGTCATCGACGTGTCCCTGGGCGCGGCCCGCAAGCTGGAGATGGTGGAGAAGGGGCTGGCTCGGGTGCGGCTGTACCGCTGCAAGGACGAAGAGCCGAGCTCTGCCTTTTCCATCCCGCTCCAGGCGCTGCCGGGGTAGAGGAGGGCTGTGTTCCTCTCGCTCGATACCTCCACGCTGACGCTGTCGCTCGCCCTCGTGGAGCGGGTGGGCGAGGAGGTGCGCGCGATCGAGCACGTGGTGGTGGGGCCTCCTCAGAAGCAGAGCGAGGTGCTGCCAGGTGTCATCGGTGAGCTGCTCGCGCGGCATGGGGTGAAGCTGGCGGAGCTGGAGGGCCTGGCCGTGGGCCTGGGGCCGGGCTCCTTCACGGGCCTGCGCATCGGCCTGGCCTCGCTCAAGGCGCTGGCCTACGCGGCGCACCTGAAGGTGGCCGGAGCGTCCTCTCTGGCGGCAGTGGCGCTGGAGGGGCCCGAGGGGCCGCCGCTCTTCTGCCTCGCGGTGGCGCGCAAGGACGATCTGTACCTCGGGGCGTACCAGCGGCGCGGGCACAGCGTGGAGGCGCTGGAGCCTGAGACAGCCATGTCTCCAGAGGAGGTAGCGGCGAGGATGGCCGCCGAGCCCGAGGCGGTCGCGCTGGGGCCCGCGCTCACCGACTATCGCGCTGTCCTGGAGGCCGCGGGCGTGGCTCCTCAGCGGCTGTTGCCGGGGCCTGCGTTCCCCTCGGCGGTGGAGCTGGCGCGGCTGGCACGCTTCCCGGAGGCACAGCCCCTGGAGGCGATCTTCACGCTGGAGCCGCACTACGTCCGGGCCTCCGAGCCCGAGCGCAACCCAAAGTTCCCCCCGCTGCCTGGGCCCGCCCCCACCGCTCGCCTGAAGGACGATTGAGCGTCAGGCGCTTCCCAAGGTGCATCGTGACTTGCCTCATTTCCTGTCAAGGACATGACCTCTTGGTCCGCTACCTCCTTGTCACCTGCTTTCTGCTCGGCCTTGGCTGTGCCTCAGCTCCCAAACCCGCGCCCACGCCCGCCGTGGCGCCCGCGCCCAAGCTCAGGTCCCTGCCTTCGGCGGATGATCTTCCGTATCTCTCGCCCTCGGAGATCGTGAAGCGGATGCAGGGCTCCCCGGTCAAGTATCGCGTAGAGCCAGACGACTCACCGCCCGGCGGGGCCGCGGATTCGCTCTGGCCAATGGGGATTCAGCCCGTCGATCTCCCTCGCGTGGTGGTCGAAGACGGGAGACGGGTCGTCCAGGAGTGGCCCTTGGAGCCGAAGATGGAAGCGCTGATGGCTCAGGCCGTGAAGCACATCGAGGCCCAGCGCCTTGAAGAGGCGGAGAAGATCAGCAATCAGGTCATCGCGGAGTGTCGGGACTGCTATCTGGCTTTCGAGCACCTCGGGGAGATCGCACTCGCCCGAGGGGAGCCCGCCGCCGCGCTCGGCCACTACCAGAAGGCGTTGCAACTCAACCCGGATGACTCCCAACTCCACTATGGCCTGGGCAGAGCACTTGTGCGGCTCGGCCGACTGAAGGAGGCGCGTGAGGCGCTGGCCTGGGCGTTGGTCCTGGGTCCCCGCGACGCCACCCTGCGCAGGCTGCTCGGGGAGTTCGAGGGGGTTGGGATGGTGTTCAAGGGGGACGTGCTCATTCCGCGGGGCTTCGCGTACAAGCGAGGAGAGGAGATGGTCGTCCTGTACGATCCCCTCTACGGCCCCGCCTGGCTCGCCTTTGGCGCGTGCAAGGCGCTCTGGCACGCGGATGCTGAGCACCGCAAGGAGATGACCGGCCACACCGAGCACTTCTTCAACTCCATTGAGGACTTCGAGTGTGTCAGCGCGGCCGCTCATGTCCATGAGACTCAGAAGGCGCAGAACGTGGAGGGACCCATGGATCCCACGCTGGATCGGTTGTTGGACGTCATGCGCGACGGCATGTTCTCGGAGATGGTGCTCTTCGAGACCATGTCGCGCATCTCCCCCCAGTTCACCCTCACCCTTGATGATGAAGGCCGGCGGAGGATGTGGCAGTACGTGCTCAAGCACGTGCTCGTGCCCGTGGGTGCGCAGGGCGGATCCGCCCCATGAACTCACGTCTGCTCGCCGAGAAAGAGGGCCCCGGGGGCCTCGCGGGCCTGCTGACCACGGGGCTCATGGTCATCGTCTCTGGGGTGACATTCCCGTAGGCTGAGCTTCTCCCCTGCTCAAGAGGGTGTTCCATGGCCCATCGTCTGACCGCAGTGCTCATGATGGTGGTTCTGGCCAGCGCGTGCGCCACCACGCGCGTGGTACGCCTCGACACGGGGCAGGGTGCGCCCCTGGAGTACCGGTCGCCCACCTCGAACAAATCCGTCGAGGTGGGCGCGGACGAGTTCGAAGAGGCGTTGACCCTGCTGGTGCTGCATGCCCCCCTGACTCTTCGCCATCCCCAGCAAGGCTGGCTTGTGCGCACCTCCTCCTCAAGTCCCACCCAGGCCCCCCGTTGGCAGGACCTGGCGCGCAAGGGCCTCGGAGGCCTCTGCAAGGCGGGCCAGCCGAAGGATGACTGCCTGTCCGTGCTCGATGACGTCATGGGCTTCAGCCAGTGGGACAAACTGGGGATAGCTCTGGGCCTGTCGTTCGACCCCATGCGCGAGAGCATTGCCCACGCGGTGCAGAACACCCTGGCCCCTCAGCTCTTCTGTTCCGTGCTCGCCACGGGCTTGGTGACGTGGGTCTTTTTGGCGGCCAACCCCGAGCCCATCTTCACCAAGGCGGCTGCGATTGTCTCAGCGGTGATGCTGATCTACCTGGGCGTGGACGCCTTTCTGGCAGTGCTGAATGCGAGCCTGGAACTGAAGCGTACCACCGACCGGGCCACCACCTTTGAGGAGTTGCAGGAGGCCAGCCAACGCTTCGCGCGCGCGGTGGGACCGGAGGTCGCGCGCGTCTTCGTCCTTGCGACGACGGTGGTGGTGACCCGGGGCATGGTGGGAGGTGCCGCATGGCTGGCCTCACGGTTGCCGATGCTGCCCAACTTCTCGGAGGCGGCGACACTGGGGGCCTCGCAGGTGGGTGTCAGGTTGTCGGAGGTAGGGCAGGTGAGCGCGGTGGCTGTTGTGGAAGGCAACATCGTCATCACCCTGGCGCCCACGGCAGTGGCTATGGGTACGATGGGCTCGGGCAGCAAGGGAGGTTCAGTTTCCACACAAGGAAGCGGAACCAACCTTACGACGACTCGCCAGAGCGGGGGCACCACCTACCGCTTCAATACGGGACATGGCTTCAATCGAGCACACAGATCAGGAACGGACCTCAGGAACACAGACCTGACCCCGGATGAGGTCGAGAATGCAATCATGGACCACTTGAATGCTTTCCGTGCTTCTGGCGGAGCTCTGCCTACGGTGAGCGGCGGAGTTGTGCCGCAGCCCTACATAGGAAGAGTCGGGGTGGGAGGACATACGATCGGGTTCTCCGCAGTTCAGACGCCGGGTGGCACGGTTTCGGTTGGAACCTATTACCTGCTTCCCTGATGGGTGGTGAGATGGCCTCTCTCATCGAACTGTTTGACTCGATACCCGAGGAACCAGGACTGGCCCGCAGCGAAGCTGAGTATAGACTCGTTGAGGAACTCACATTCAGTTCGCCAGCAGCTATTTTGGAGTTCCTGGAAACTGCGCTCAGCAGGGATGTGCTCTTGGTTCCAGTCTGGATCAGAAATCTTGCCTATCGGCTAGCGTGTTTGCAGGAGCCAGACAATCCGTCGCTGTTGCGCAGGGCGGCGGCCGATCTGAGATTCGTCGGGCCCGATTGGAACAGTATTGCCGACGAGTTGACGCGGCGTGCTGAGTCCCTTGAGGGCAAAGACATCGCAGGTGAGTAGGCGTTCACCCTCACCCGTGCAACACCGCCGCTCTCAAGGGCGGCGCTCCAAGCGTCTATACCCCCCCCGGGGTGTAGGGCAGCTTCAGCTTGAAGGTGGCGCCTCGACCTGGCCCGTCGCTGTGCGCCGTCAGTGAGCCTCCCAGCACCTGGGCTGCAATGGCGCTGGAGTGAAGTCCGAAGCCATGCCCCCCGGTGCGGGTGGTGTAGCCGTACTCGAAGATGCGCGTGAGCATCTCCGGTGCGATGCCAACGCCGTTGTCGCTCACCCGGATGAGGAGCTGCTCGGGCTCGGGGTGCTCGAGCCTCAGGGTCAGGTGCCTCCTGTCCGTGGCAACCTCATCCAGGGCGTACTTGGCGTTGCTGATCAGGTTCACCAGGATCATCAGCACCTTGTGCTTGTCCGTCAGCACCGGCGGCAGCTCGGCCAGGTGCTTCTCGACCCTCACCTCGTGGCGGCTGAGCCCGGCGGCGTTGATGCGCAGGGCGTCGTCGATCAGCTCCCCGAGGGAGATGAACTCGAGCGCCTGAGGGGGCCGGGCATAGCTCTGCTGGAGGTTGACGATGCTACCAATGTGCTCGGTGTACCTGCCGAGATCGCCCAGCAGCGAGTGGATGCGCTCGCGCTCCTCCTCCAGACTCTGCCCGAGCTGATTCAGGTAGGAGGGGATCATCCTCCCGCGGTTATCCTGGGTGAGGAAGTCAGGCAGATCCCCCTGGTGCTGCTCGAGCAGGGCCGCGACCTTGCGCACGCTGGCGAGCTTCAGCTTGCCCAGCCGCTCCGTCACCAACAGCGTCGAGGTCTGCACGCTGTTGAGCACGTTGCCCACGTTGTGCAGCACGTTGGTGGCGATCTCCGCCATGCCGGCCTGCCGGGCACTCTCTACGAGCTGGTGGTGCACGTCCTTCAGCTCGCGGGTGCGCTCCAGGACTCGCTGCTCCAACCCTTCGTTGGCTTCTCGCAGGGCCTCCTCGCGTTGCTGGACGCCGTTGGCCATCAGCTGGAAGGCACGCGCCAGCTGTCCCAGCTCATCATTGCGAGCCGTGTTCATCCGGACAATGAAGTCGCCCGCCGCCACCTGGTCCGCGGCCTGGTTGAAGTCCTTCAGTGGACGGGTGATCTGGAGCTTCATCACCAGGTACATGATCCCCAGCCCCACGAGCAGCGCCAGGAGGCCCAGCCACAGGACATAGCGGGCCGCGAGCCAGGCCGGCCCTGTGACTTCGCTCCTGGGCAGCACGGTGACGAGGTTCCACTGAGGCCCTTCCAGCCGGGCCACGGCGAGGTAGGTGTCACCCTCCTCGTTCTCCAGGACGATCTGCCCAGGCTGGCGGCGCCTCACCTGCTCGAAGATGCTGCGCAAGTGTGCCCTCGGCCCGGCCTGCTCGGCGGTCTCCAGGATGTTGTGCGTCTCGACGGCATCCTCCGTCATCAGCTCGGGGTGGGCGATGAGCAGGCCATCGTCCCGGAAGATCAGGTTGTACGAGCCGGGCAGCCGGTCGTGGAGCGTGCGGACCATCAGCTCCTTGAGGAGGACGTCATGGCTGATCGTCGCCACGTGCCTGCCCTCCAGGTCCAGCGGGGTGGAGACGGAGACCATCCAGCTCTTGATGACCGTGTCCGCGAAGATGCCGCACCAGGCCGTCTGCCGCTGCGGGTTGTTCTCGGGCAGGCTGATCGTGAAGAGCTCGAGGCTGGTGAGCGGCGGGGCGGTCTCGGCGTCCAGGACCCAGGAGGGGCTCTCCGGCCAGTAGATGGCGAACAGCTTCTCCGGCAGGGTGATGTAGGTGTTGGTGAAGCGCGTGTGCAACGCGGGCCCGTACTGCGCAAGCACGTCATACGCGGCCAGGATGCGGCGCCGGAGCTCCTCATCGAGCGGAGCGTCTGCGGCGATGAAGACTCCGGGCATTCGTGTGCCATCGAAGTGCTCGGCACGGCTGCGGACCGTGCCGTCGGGCCTGCGCGCGAACAGGGTCTCGAAGCGGGGCGCCGGATCTTCCTGACGCAAGGCCTGGATCCGCTCCGCCAGCGCCTTCTTCAGGACGGTGTGGTTGTCCGCCGCCAGCATGAAGAGCGCCTGCTCCTGCTTGGCGCGCTCGGAGACATACTTCTCCAGGTGAGAGAGGGCCGCTGTGCGCAGCGAGCCGACCATGTGGAGGTAGCTGAAGAAGGTCGTCAGGCCGATGAGCGCCGCGATGGGCACGCCCATCTTGAGGAGTGTGGAGCGGGCCAGGGAGCCATTGGAGCGGGGAGGAGGGGAGGGAGTTGTCACTCTGGACCTTGCCCACGGTGTGTCGAGGGTGCGGCAGCTTACACCCCCGCTTTCGGAGGCTCGTGCGACTCCAGTGCGAGCTGGAGTCTGTGTGATTCCCGTAGGCCTTGTTCCAGGAGGCTCGCGCACGGGGCTGGGCTGGCGTAAAGGGACGCGCCATGAACGAGAACGTACGGATCGCCGTGGTGGGGGCCACGGGAGTGGTAGGCCGCGAGGTGCTCTCCGCGCTCCTGGATCAGGGAGTGCCCTCCGAGCAGCTCACCGTGCTGGCCTCCGAGCGATCCGAGGCCGTGGAGCTGGAGTACGGCGAGGACACGCTGGCGGTGGAGAAGACCACGCCCGAGGCCTTCCGCGGCGTGGGGCTGGCGCTGCTGGCCACGCCCTCGGATGTCTCCCGCACGCTGGGGCCCGTGGCCCAGGCCGCGGGCGCCTGGGTGGTGGATGCCAGCTCCGCCTTTCGCGCCGACGGCACCGTGCCGCTGGTGCTCCCCACCTTCAACCCAGAGATGCTGGGGGCTCCCTTCAAGGGCCGCATCGTCAGCGTCCCCTCCGCGGTGTCCAGCGCCCTTGTCTCGATCATCGCGCCGCTCCAGAAGGCCTTCGGCGTCGTCCGCGTCCAGGTGACGGCGCTCATGGGGGCGTCCTCGGCGGGCGTGGCGGGGGTGACGGAGCTGGAGAAGCAGACCGCCGGCCTGCTCTCCGGACGGGAGTCCGAGCCGCACGTCTTCCCCCACCGCATCGGCTTCAACCTGGTGCCCCAGGTGGGCCCCTTCATGGCCAGCTCGCCCTGGACCGAGGAGGAAGCAGGCTGGACGCTCGAGGCGGCGCGGCTGTTCGGCGCCCGGGGTGAGACGCCTGTCGTTGCCGGCACCGCCGTGCACGTGCCTACGTTCTATGGCCACGGGCTGAGCCTCCACGTGCAGCTCAAGACCGCGGCTCCTGTGGAGCAGGCCCGCGCCGCGCTGAAGGCCTCGCCCGCGCTCAAGGTGTTGGATGGCCCCGCGGAGAAGGTCTACCCCATGCCCATGCTCATTGCGGGGGACGCTTCGGTCCACGTCGGCCGGTTGCGCACCTTTCCCCAGGCCCCCGAGTGGCTCACCCTCTTCGCGGTGGTGGACAACGCCGGGCGCGGGGGGGCGCTCAACCTGGTGGAGGCGGGGCTGCGGCTCCTCCAGCGCGCTGCTTGACAATTTGGCACACCCCCTGGACCGGGCCTGCCCATTTGGCGGGGTTTGGGGGGGAGAAGCCGGGGGAATGAAGGAACTCCCCCCCCGTTTCAGATGGCCCCCCACTTGCTAGGGTCTCCACCGTCCATGCGTTCCTTGCTGATTGCCCTCGCCCTGCTGACCGCGCCCGCTGCTTGGAGCCAGTCGACTGCGCTCCAGCTCTCGCTCCCGAACAACGAGACCGAGCTCCGGGTCCCCAAAGAGCCCTGTGACCTGGTCCGATCGGTCACCTGGGCCCATGCCGTGACGTTCGTCCCGTGCGATGACCTGCGCTTCTGGTTCGCCACCTCCTGTGGGGATGAGCCACCCAGTGGGTCGGACGTGATTCACACCGTGCCCAAGGCCAACCTGCCTGGCACCCCCACCACCGGCAACACGGTGACGTTCGAGGTCAGCGAGCTCCCGCTCTTCAACGATGCTGCTTGCCCGGCTGAGCAAAAGGAGGAGGAGTACAAGCTCTGCGCCTCGGTCCCGGTGCCTGGAGGGCTCGCGACCGACTGTTCTTCTGGCTCGAAGAACTTCCACAAGAGCAACGTCGATGTCGTCTATGACTCCTTGCCGCCGGCTGTCCCGACGATCGACAACGTGGCGGCGCTGGACAAGGCGCTGTCCGTGCGAGTAGCTGCCCCGGAGGACGCCAGCCGGCTGAAGCTCCAGATTGTGCGAGCGGATGGGACCGGCGCGCGGACGGTGGATCAGTCCGTGGACCAGACGCTGTTCCGCGTGGAGAACCTGGAGAATGGGGTGACGTACAGCGTCACCGCGACGGCGGTGGACGCGGCGGACAACGAGAGCGCGCCCTCCGAGGCCCAGACGGGCACGCCGGTCCTCACCCGCGGCTTCTTCGACAGGTATGTCGAGGCCGGCGGGCAGGAGATGGGCGGCTGCGGCGCGGCGGCGGGCGGTCTGGCGGGTGGCTGGGTGCTGGCCATCCTGGGATTCTGGCTGTCTTCAAGGAGAAATCGGTCATGAGTCGAGCAGTGGCCCTCGGGGTCGTCGCGCTCCTCGGTGCGCTGCCGAGCCAGGCGCTGGAAGTCTCGGACGCTCCCACGCTGTCCACCCATTCGCCGCGCACGGGCGCCCTGGAGTTCAAGCTGGGCGGCTACAAGCCGCGCATCGACACCGAGGCGGGTCTCACGGACACGCCCTACGCGAACACCTTCGGCAACGAGTCGATGCTGCTCTTCGAAGTGGAGATGCAGCGCTACTTCTTCCAGCGCTTCGGCTCGGCGGGGGTGGGGTTCTCGGCGGGCTATGCGGAGAAGTACTCGGACGCCGTCACCGAGACGGGCGAGCTGGCCGCCGAGAAGACGGCACTCAAGGTCGTGCCGCTGAAGCTCAATGCCCTCTACAAGTTCGACTATGCGGCGTTCCGCTGGGGAGTTCCCCTCGTGCCCTACGGCAAGCTGGGGCTGATCTACATGCCGTGGTGGATCAACAAGGGGGACAGCACCCAGCAGCTGGACGATCGCTCGGGCAAGGGCGGGCGCTGGGGCTACGGACTCACGCTGGGCGCCTCGTTCCTGCTGGACGTGCTGGAGCCCCGCCTGGCGCGGGACTTTGACACTGACCTTGGCGTCAACCACAGCTACATCTTCGCGGAGTGGACGTACGCTGAAGTGAACAACTTTGGCAGCTCGGGGCTCGTTCTCTCCAGTCGGCACTGGATGTTCGGGCTCGCCTTGGACTACTAGACCGCTCGTATGCGGTCTTCCCTGTCCCCGTCCCTGAGCGTCCCGCTGTCCGTCCTCTGCCTGGTGGCCGCGGGGCTGCTCGCTCCCGGCTGCCACCGCGCGGCGAAGCCCGAGGTGGGGCCCGATCGCACGGTGGAGGCGGGCCTCCCGGTGGGGTTTGGCTCGGCCCAGGAGGGCGCGCCCGAGGTCACCTGGAACTTCGGGGACGGCACGCCGACCCAGAAGGCGGCCCGAGTCTCCCACGCGTTTCCACGCTCCGGCACGTTCACGGTGCAGGCGCTCGAGGGCGCGACGGAGCTGGGCCGCGCGCTCGTCACCGTGGTGCCGCGGCCAGTGCTGCGCGCCATCCCCGCGGACGCGACGGTGGCCATCTACGTGCCCCAGCTCCGCGGCTCGGTAGAGCCGCTGGTGGACTTCTACGAGCGGCTCGTGGGCCCCGACATCGCCCGGCGGCAGATCGAGGAGGCGCCCTTGCTGCCCATGATCCTCCAGAGCGTCCGAGGCGACACCAGCATGGTGGATCCGGAGGAGGGCTTCGGGTTGTTCTCAGTGCCCGTCTTCGAAGGCTCGGTGGCGGTGCTGGGGGTGGTGGACGGCCCGGCGGCCGTGGAGGCGCTCGTCCGGGACTTCGAGTCCGAGGGGCTCACGGCGCAGCGGCAGGCGGACGGCAGTGCTCGCATCGAGCTGCGCGAGTCGGAGCCCCTCACGGTCTTCGTCGACCGTGGCTACCTGTACCTGGCGATGCCGGACACGGAGGAGGCCAAGGAGGGCGAGCCGGTGAAGGCGTCGCTCTCGTCTCCGGACGCGGAGGGGCTGCGCCGGTACGTGATGGGGTTCAGCGGCCCCGGCCTCTCCGAGTCTCCGCTGCTGGCGACGCTGCGCGGCAAGGTGGAGGAGGGCAACCTGTACCTCTTCACCCGCTTCCCGGAGAAGGAGCAGGCGGATGGATTCCCTGGGTTCTTCTCGTCGCTGCGGGTGAAGGAGGGGCGCGCGGAGCTGGATGGCTTTATGGCCTCGGACAAGGTGCTGCTGTCGGGCAAGCAGGGCCCCGTTCCGACGCTGTTGGAGAAGGCGCCGGTGGGGCCTGTTGCCGCGGCGATGGTGTCCATTCCGCCGGATGAGCTGGCGAAGGCGCTCGTCGGAGCTCCGGGGTCGCCGCGGCGCGCGGAGGCGCTGGACTCCTGGCGCAAGGAAGGGATCGACGCCGAGGCGCTGATCAGCGCGGTGCGGGGGGATGTGACGCTGCTGGTGTACTTCGACGCGCCGGCCTTCTACCGGAACTTCCTCACCAACAAGCGTCCCGAGCCGCGCGGCGCCGTGCTCCTGGAGGCGGGCCTCACGCGTCCCGAGCCGGTGGTGGCGGCACTCAAGAAGGCCTTCGAGGCGGGCTCGTGGAACGTGGAGACGATCCAGGAGAAGAGCGTCACCCGGTTCCGGACGCGGTTGATGGACCAGCCGATGGTCTTCACCGTGGCGGCGGATCGGCTGTCGCTCCAGGCGGGCGAGGCGCTGGAGGCCAGGCCTCGGGAGAACGTGGCGGCGGGGCTGCGCGAGCGCTTCGGTGCCAGCGCGTTCGGGCCGAGCCACCTGTCCCTCATGGTGGACATGGGGCGGCTGCGCGCCGAGATGGATGCTCCCGGGCAGGTGCCAGGGGTGCCCGCGGGGCAGCTCGCGGCCGCGAAGGCCTTCGGCGGGGCGTTCCTGGATCAGCTCACTCCCTTCGAGCACGCCTTTATGGACCTCTCGCCCGAGGAGGGCGGAGCGCGCCTGCGGGGGCGGATCGTGGTGAGGACGCGCTGAGATGGCTTCGATCACCGTCCTCTACTTCGCTGCGGCGCGTGAGCGCGCGGGAACCCAGCGCGAGACCCTGGAGGTGTCCGGGGGGATGCGCGTACAGGAGGTGCTGCGGCTGTTGGCGGAGCGTCACCCCACGCTTGGACCGCTGCTGCCGCACCTGCGGGTGGCGGTGAACCAGGAGTTCGTGGATCCGTCGGCCGAGGTGCCAGTCGGGGCGGAGCTCGCGCTCATTCCTCCGGTGTCGGGAGGCTCCGGTCTGTTCTCGGTGGTGGACCGGCCGCTGCGGCTGGAGGACGTGGTGGCGGCGGTGTCGGGCGAGGCCTACGGCGGGCTGGTGACCTTCTCGGGCTCGGTGCGCAACCAGACGAAGGGCCGGAGGGTGCTGAGGCTCGAGTACGAGGCCTATCCGCCCATGGCGGAGAAGCGGCTGGCGGCGATTGGCGCGGAGGTGGCGGAGCGCTTCCATGGCACGCGCCTGGCGATCATGCACCGGGTGGGGACGCTGATGCCGGGAGAGCTGGCGGTGGTGATCGCCGCCGCGGCCCCGCACCGCAAGGAGGCGTTCCTGGCCTGCGAGCACGCCATCGAGCGGCTCAAGCAGGACGTCCCCATCTGGAAGAAGGAGTTCTTCGAGGACGGCGAGGTCTGGGTGGGACTCGGCCCCTAGTGGACGCGGAGGTTGGCCGGCACGGTGACCTGGGTCCCGCCATCGGACTTCTGCGCCTTCTCGGCCTCGTTGATGGGCCGCAGAGGTGTGTCGAGCCCCAGCGCCTTGCGTCGCTCCAGGTCCTTCTCCTTGGCGGCCGCGAGCGCCCGGGCGTTGTTCTCCTGCATCTTCACCGGAGTCGGCCCGGCGATGAGGAACCCCACCGGCGCGCTCAGGAACAGGACGATGACCATCGCCAGCCACGCGAAGTCCCTGATCCGGTACTGCCCCACCCGATCCTTCGCCACCGAGTGCTGGACGATCAGGTGGAGCTGGCCCTCGGTGAGCCGCAGAGTGGTGCCCTCGAGCAGCTCGAGGGTGGCGCGGCCCTCGTGCTGGACCAGCTGGGCGCGGGGAACCTCGCTGAACGCATCTCCCTTCGTGCTGCGCTCCAGCTTCACGCCTGGGGGCACGAAGATGCGGTAGCCGTGCTCCGTGCGCTCCGCCAGGAGGAAGGGCTCCTCCGGCAGGGTGAAGCCATAGAGCGGCAGGGGTGCCTTCTCATCCGGCGCCGCGAGGACGCGGGGCTGCTCGGGACCGAAGCTCCAGGCTTCGGCCAGGGAGGTACCCCAGTACAGCTCGCAGAAGAGGCCGGCGTTGACTTGGCGATTCATGGACCGTCCGAGAATAGAGCCTTTACCCCGCATCGGCAGCGCCCGCGTCTCGTGGAGGGCCACCCGCGTCCGGAAGGCTCCCCGGATCGGTCGGTCCCCCGGCATCCGAGGGAGGACGCCCCCCATCGAGTGCTGGCACTGCACTGGCCGCCTCCCGGACCTCGGGGGGTGGACGCCCTCCGTCTGACACCATCCCCGTTCCCGAGGTTCCCTCACCATCCCGAGTGGGCACACCCGCGACCCCAGCATCCAGAAGAGCAGGCGCTCCGGGGGAAAGAGAGCGGCCCGGGTTGGAGGAGGGCAAGGCCCGGCGAACCTCCGCCACGGCCACGGTCAGGATGGCGGCGGCCAGGGCGAGGAAGCCCACGGTGTTCGCCAGCGTCTCCACCTTGGCGGAGACGGGCCGCCCGCGGGCCAGCTCAACGCTGAGGAAGAGCAGGCGCCCTCCGTCCAGCCCTGGCACGGGGACGAGGTGCAGCAGCGCGAGCGCCACCGAGATGGCCACCAGCACTCGCAGGAAGGCGTCCCAGCCGGTGGAGGCCGCCCCCGAGGACTGTCGCACTACGGCCACGGAGCTGGGGGGCTCTGCCTCCGGGGCCGGTCCAGCCACCGCGCTCCAGACGAGCGTGAGCGCCTCGGTGGCCACGCGCTGGGTGTGCACCAGGGACTGTGTCAGGGCCTCGCCGGGCGGGTGCTCACGGAAGACGTACTGCTGGCTCACGCCGATGCGGCCCACGCCGCGCTCATCG
>NZ_DASPHO010000476.1:0-10561 GCF_035629615.1 Hyalangium sp.
TCGATGGCGCCAGCCCCGAGTCGCTGCGTGCCATCGCCGCGAGGCTCACGTCCCAGCCCGAGTCGGTCGTGCTGCTCGCCGGCCGCGCTCCCGCGGCCTCTGCCAGACGCTTGAGGAAGGCACCGCACCCGAAGCTGGAGCCACTCCCCCGGGTGATCAGCACCGGCATGCCCTCGGGAGCGCGGCCGGCGAGCAGCACGACCGACTCGGGCTGGGACGTGAGCCTCGCGGCGATGGCACGCAGCGACTCGGGGCTGGCGCCATCGATCACCGCCACCACCCGGCGGTCCGGAGACTTCTCCAGCGCCACGGCCAGCTCCACAGCGGCCTGATCGGCCAGCTTCGCCCGCGCCGCGCCCAGCGCCTCGCGCGCCTCGGTGAGATCGCGGCGGATCTTGTCGATGACCACGGGCACCTCGCCCGGGCCGCACGTGAAGGCTCGGCTCAGGCCCCGCAGCGTACCGGCCTCGTGCCACAGCTCGCTCCGGGCGCGGCGGCCCGCGGAGAAGGACACCCTCCCCTTGCCCTTGTAGCGCTCCACGCCGAGCACCCGGATCATCCCCACCTGCGCCGAGCGCGTGCAGTGCGTCCCTCCACACGGCGACACGTCGAACTCGCCGATCTGCACCACCCGGATGTTGTCGGTCACCTTGGGCGCGCGGCGCAGGGGCAAGGCCGCCAGCTCCTCGCTCGTGGGGAAGAAGGCCCGGATCGCCACATCATCGTCGATCACGGAGTTCACCAGCTCCTCCGCCTCGGCGACGCGGGCCTCCTCGAGCACCTCCAGATCCACATCAATGGTGCAGAGCGTCTCGCCCAGGCGCGAGGAGACCGTGTGCGCGCTGGCCACATCCACCAGGGCGCGCGACAGCATGTGCTGGCCGGTGTGCAGCGCCATGTGCACGCGGCGGCGGGCCCGATCGATCTCACCCGCCAGCTCGGCACCCACCTCGGGCAGTGTCTTGCCCTCAGGCAGCTCCAGGACGTGATGCACGACACCCGCGTCATCCACCTGTACATCCCTCACCGCATAGCCCCCGAGCAGCCCGCGATCAGCCATCTGACCGCCCGCCTCGGGATAGAAGCCCGTGCGATCGAGCACGAGCGAGGCAGCCCCGCTCCAGGCCGCGTGCGCGATCACGCGTCCGGTGAACTGGTGCAGGAAGGGATCGGAGAAATAGAGGCGCTCAGTGGATGACATGGCTCAGGAGGGGATAACACGGGTGTCAAGGGATCACGCTCTGCGTCACGAGCTCCGTGACGCACCGCACGATCCCCAAGAGTCTCGGCACCCTGGCGCGAGCCCCTGCTTCCCTGCTCCGAGTGCCGCCGCTCCAAGGGGCCCCTCCCCACACTCTCCTTTACCTGCCTTAACGCGACGCATTACCATGCTGGGTCCGGTTGTGAACACGTTGGGCCTCACGCGGTGAAGGAGGGAGTCATTTGATGTCGCACGCCCCTGGGCGGTATGGGCTGTATGAACCCGAGACGGAGCACGACGCCTGCGGCGTTGGCTTCGTGGCCCATATCAAGGGTGATCGGTCGCGCGGCATCGTCGACGACGCGCTGGAGCTGCTCAACCGGCTGAGCCATCGCGCGGCGGCTGGGCGTGATCCCGAGACCGGAGATGGCGCAGGCATCCTCGTGCAGCTGCCCCACCGCCTCTTCGAGCAGGAGGCCGCGCGGATTCGCATCGAGCTTCCCCCGCGCCGCCAGTATGCCGTGGCACAGACGTTCCTCCCCTCCGATCCGTTCGCGCGCTCCACGTGCGAGGCGATCCTGGAGGAGGTGGTGGTCGAGGAGGGCCAGCGGGTCCTCGGCTGGCGGGACGTGCCCGTGGCCCCCGAGCACCTGGGCCCCGTGGCGCGCGAGATGGCGCCCGTCATCCGCCAGCTCTTCGTGGCCCGGCGCCGCGTGGTGCCCAGCGCCTTCGAGCGCAAGCTGTACCGCATCCGCAAGCTCGCGGAGAACCGCGTGCGGGAGAGCGGCGCGGACCGGTGGGGACGCTTCCACGTGGCCAGCTTCTCGGCGGAGACGATCATCTACAAGGGTCTGCTCCTGCCGCGACAGCTGCCTCGCTTCTATGAGGATCTGCAGCACCCGGACATGGTGAGCGCGCTGGCGCTGGTGCACTCGCGCTTCTCCACCAACACCTTCCCCACGTGGGAGCTGGCGCAGCCGTTCCGCTACATCGCCCACAACGGCGAGATCAACACGCTGAGCGGCAACCGGAACTGGATGAACGCCCGCCGCGGCCTGCTCCAGTCGGCCCGGTTCGGCGGCAGCCTCGAGCCGCTGTACCCGCTCATCGTCCCGGGCAAGAGCGACTCGGCCCAGTTCGACAACATGGTGGAGCTGCTCTACCTGGGCGGGCGCACGCTGCCGCATGCGATGATGATGATGATCCCCGAGGCGTGGGAGGGCCACGCCACCATGAGCGACGAGCTGCGCGCCTTCTACGAGTACTCCTCGGCGCTGCTGGAGCCATGGGACGGGCCCGCCGCCATCGCGTTTACGGACGGCCAGCTCATCGGCGCCACGCTGGATCGCAACGGCCTGCGCCCGGCGCGCTACCTCATCACCGAGGATGATCGCCTCATCCTGGCCTCGGAGACGGGCGTGATCGACGTGCCCCCCGCCCAGGTGCGGCGCAAGGGGCGGCTCACCCCAGGGCGCATGCTGCTGGTGGACACCGCGGCGGGCCGCATCCTCGAGGACGAGGAGGTGAAGGCGGACATCTCCGGCCGCTGGCCCTATCGCAGCTGGCTGGAGCGCAACGTCTCCACCTTCGAGGATCTGCCTACCCCTCCCGCTCCGGCGCGGCTCGGCGGCGAGGAGCTGTGGCGGCTCCAGCGCGCCTTCGGCTACACGGAAGAGGACGCGCGGCTGCTCCTGCAGCCCATGGCGGAGACGGGCAAGGAGCCGGTGGGCTCCATGGGCACGGACACGCCGCTGGCGGTGCTCAGCGATCAGGCGCCGAGCCTCTTCTCCTACTTCCACCAGCTCTTCGCGCAGGTGACCAACCCGCCGATCGATCCGATCCGCGAGGCGCTGGTGATGACGCTGGGCACGGAGCTGGGCCCCGAGGGCAACACCTTCGAGGAGACGCCGGAGCAGTGCCACCGGATGGCGCTCCCTGGCCCGATCATCAACAACGTGCAGCTCGCGAAGCTGGCCGCCATCCGCGACCAGGGCATCTTCGAGACGCGAGCGCTCACCCTCATCTACCCCCTGGAGTGGGGAGAAGAGGGGCTGGAGCGCGCGGTGGAGTGGCTGTGTGACGAGGCCGTGAAGGCGGTGGACGCGGGCGTCAACATCCTGGTGCTGAGCGACCGGGGCGTGGACGCGACGCACTCTGCCATCCCGACGCTGCTGGCGCTCTCAGCGGTCCACCAGCGGCTCGTGCGGGACGGCATCCGCATGTACACCGGCCTGGTGGTGGAGACGGCCGAGGCCCGCGAGGTGCACCACTTCGCGTGCCTCTTCGGCTATGGCGCCTCCGCGGTGAACCCGTACCTGGCGCTGGACACCCTGCGCGCCATGGCCGAGGCCGGCGAGCTGCAGGTGGATCACGAGAAGGCGCAGGAGCACTACATCCACGCGATCGAGGAGGGGCTGCTCAAGGTGATGTCCAAGATGGGCATCTCCACGCTGCAGTCCTACCGCGGCGCCCAGCTCTTCGAGGCGGTGGGCCTGCAGCGCGCGCTGATCGAGACCCACTTCACCGGCACGGCCTCCAGAGTCGAGGGCGTGGGCCTGCGGGAGCTGGGGCGCGAGGTCCAGGAGCGGCACGCGCGCGGCTTCGGCCCGGAGGCGGCCTCCGAGGAGGGGTTGCTCCCCTCGGGCGGGTACTACCTGTGGCGGCGCCGGGGAGAGACTCACAAGTGGAACCCGGCCACCCTGGCGAAGCTCCAGGCGGCGGTGCGAGCCAACGACGCGGCCGTGTTCGCCGAGTACTCGCAGCTGGCGGACGATGAGACGCGCGAGCTGTGCAACCTCCGCGGGCTGCTGGAGGTGGTGACGGAGGGCCGCACGCCGATCCCGCTCGAGGAGGTAGAGCCGGCAGGCGAGATCGTCCGGCGCTTCGTCACGGGGGCCATGTCCTTTGGCTCCATCAGCGCCGAGGCGCATGAGACGCTGGCCGTGGCGATGAACCGCATTGGCGGGCGCTCCAACAGCGGCGAGGGCGGCGAGGAGGCCCACCGCTACGTGCTGGACGAGAACGGGGACTCGCGCCGCAGTGCCATCAAGCAGGTGGCCAGCGCCCGCTTCGGCGTCACCACCGAGTACCTCGTCAACGCGGCCGAGCTGCAGATCAAGATCGCCCAGGGCGCCAAGCCCGGCGAGGGCGGCCAGCTCCCGGGCCACAAAGTCGATGATCGGATCGCCCGGGTCCGCTGGGCCACGCCGGGGGTGACGCTGATCTCACCGCCGCCCCACCACGACATCTACTCCATCGAGGATCTGGCGCAGCTCATCTATGACCTGCAGTCGGTGAACCCCACGGCGCGCATCAGCGTGAAGCTGGTGAGCGAGGTGGGCGTGGGGACCATCGCCGCGGGCGTGGCCAAGGCGGGCGCGGGGTGCGTGGTCGTCTCCGGGTACGAGGGCGGGACGGGGGCCTCCCCGCTGTCGAGCATCAAGCGCGCGGGCCTGCCGTGGGAGCTGGGGCTGGCCGAGACGCAGCAGGTGCTGGTGCACAACGGGCTGCGAGACCGCATCCGCGTCCAGGTGGACGGCGGCCTGCGCACCGGGCGGGACGTGCTGATCGCCGCGCTGCTGGGAGGCGAGGAGTTCGGCATGGCCACCGCGAGCCTGGTGGCGGTGGGCTGCGTGATGCTGCGCAAGTGCCACCTCAACACCTGCTCGGTGGGCATCGCCACGCAGGATCCCAAGCTGCGCGAGCGCTTCCAGGGCAAGCCCGAGCACGTGGTGAACTTCTTCTTCATGGTGGCCGAGGAGCTGCGGCGGCTGATGGCGTCCCTGGGCGTGCGTCGCCTGAGCGAGCTGGTAGGCCGGGTGGATCTGCTGCGGCAGCGGCAAGGCTCGACGCACTGGAAGGCCCAGCGGGTGGATCTCTCCGCGATGCTGGCGCCGCCGCGCGCGCCGGAGACAGAGCCCCGGCGCTGTGAGACTCCCCAGCGCAAGGACGTGTCGGATCACCTGGATCACCAGCTGCTCAAGCACGCGCGTGCCACGCTGGAGGGCGGAGGCCCCACGCTCCTGGTACACGCGGTGAGCAACACCCACCGCGCCGTCGGGGCGCTGCTGTCCGGAGAGATCGCCCGGAGCCATGGGGCGCGCGGGCTCGCGGATGGACAGATCCGCATCCGGTTGCAGGGCTCGGCCGGACAGAGCTTCGGCGCGTTCCTGACCAGCGGGGTGACGCTGGAGCTGGAGGGGGATGCCAACGACTACCTGGGCAAGGGACTGTCTGGTGGGCGTGTCATCGTCTACCCGCCCGCGGGCAGCCGCTTCGTCGCGGAGGACAACGTGCTGGTGGGCAATACCGTCCTCTACGGCGCCACGGCCGGCGAGGTGTACCTGCGCGGGCTGGCCGGTGAGCGCTTCGGCGTGCGCAACAGCGGCGCCCAGGCCGTCGTCGAGGGCGTGGGGGATCACGGCTGCGAGTACATGACGGGGGGCGTGGTGGTGGTGCTCGGGCCCACGGGGCGCAACTTCGCGGCGGGCATGAGCGGCGGCATGGCCTTCGTGCTCGACAGGGAGCGCTCCTTCCGCAAGAGCTGCAACCTGGAGATGGTGGAGCTGGAGTCCCTGGTGGACGAGTCGGAGGCCTGGCTCGTGCACGGGATGATCGAGCGCCACTTCCAGCACACGGGGAGCACGCTGGCTCGGCGGGTGCTCGACAACTGGGAGCTGATGGTGCCGCAGTTCGTGAAGGTGATGCCCACGGATTACAAGCGCGTGCTCCTGGCGCGCCGCGCGGCACGCAAGCCGCCCTCGTTGGCACCTCAGCGGCGGCAGGTTGCCGGGGCGGAAGGCTGAGCCATGGGCAAGCCCACCGGTTTCATGGAGTGGTCTCGCGTGCCTGCCCCCAAGCGGGAAAAGGCCGAGCGCCTTCACGACTCCCGCGAGTTCGTGCTGCCCCTGGCTCCCGAGGAGGCGAAGCGGCAGGCAGGGCGGTGCATGGACTGCGGCGTCCCCTTCTGCCAGCAGGGCTGCCCGCTGGGGAACCCCATCCCCGACTTCAACGAGGCGGTGTACCGAGGGCGCTGGAAGGCGGCCTTCCTCGCGCTGAGTAGCACCAACAACTTCCCGGAGTTCACCGGCCGGCTATGCCCCGCGCCGTGTGAGGCCGCGTGCGTCCTCTCGATCGATCAGAGTCCGGTCACCATCGAGCAGATGGAGAAGGAGATCGCCGAGCGGGCCTTCGCGGAGGGCTGGGTCCAGCCTCAGCCGCCGGCGCGGCGCACGGGTAAGCGGGTGGCGGTGGTGGGCTCGGGGCCGGCGGGGCTCGCGGCGGCGGCGCAGCTCAACCGGGCGGGCCACTCCGTCACCGTGTACGAGCGCGATGATCGGCCGGGTGGGCTGCTGCGCTACGGCATTCCCGACTTCAAGATGGAGAAGGGCGTGTTGGATCGGCGGCTGGCGCTGATGGAAGCAGAGGGCGTGGTGTTCCGCACGGGCGTGGACGTGGGCAAGGAGCCCGGCTTCCGTGCCCTGCGCGAGCAGCATGACGCGCTCGTGCTGGCCATGGGGGCCCGGAAGCCTCGGGAGCTGGAGGTGCCGGGGCGCGAGCTTGCGGGCGTGTTGCAGGCCATGGAGTACCTGGAGCACCAGAACCGGGTGGTCGCGGGGCTGGCCACGCTGGAGCCCCGGCTGAACGCGGCGGGCAAGCGGGTGCTCATCCTCGGCGGCGGGGACACGGGCTCGGACTGCCTGGGCACGGCGCTGCGGCAGGGCGCGAAGAGCGTGACGCAGGTGGAGCTGCTGCCCGCTCCGCCGATGACACGGTCCGCGGAGAGCCCTTGGCCACGCTGGCCGCTGGTGTTCCGCACCTCGTCCAGCCAGGAGGAGGGTGGCGAGCGCGCCTTCGGGCTCATGACCAAGCACCTGTCCGGGAGCGAGGGACAGCTCCAGAAGCTGGTCGCGGTGAAGGTGGAGCTGCAGCGGCAGGGAGATGGCTCCACCCGGCTCGTGGAGATCCCGGGCTCCGAGGAGAGCCACGAGGTGGATCTGCTGATCCTGGCCATGGGCTTCACGGGGCCGGAGACAGGCAGGCTGCAGGAGGAGCTGGGTGTCCGGCTCACGCCTCGGGGCGCGGTGCAGGTGGACGCGCGCTTCGCGACCTCGGTGGAAGGGGTGTACTGCGCAGGGGACGCGAACCGAGGCGCCAGCCTCATCGTCTGGGCCATCTCAGACGGGCGCGAGGCGGCGAAGTCCGTCGATGCCTGGCTCTCGGGCACCCCCTCCGCGCTGCCGACCCGTGGCCGCGACGCCTCGTTCGGCTGAGCAGACGAGTCGTCACGACACGCGGGACTGTAGTGACAGTCTGTCACGTGAATGCACGGTGAGCCCGGCCAGGACCCATGGCATCCCCTCGGAGGGACGCTCGGCCTCACCGTTGGTATCGGCCTTGCTCTGGGAAGCGGTCAGCCACAGCCCGCTCACGGAGGCCGCCATGATGTCGCTCGTCCGCCCCTCGTTTCATGCGTTCACCCTCGCCATGCTCGCGTGCGCGTGCCTGCTGGTGGCGCAGCTGGTCAACACCGTGGTGAGCACCTCGCTGACGCCGCTTCCCTCCGCGCCCGAGTCCTCTCGCCTGGATCCCGCCAAGATCCCAGCGGCCCTTGCCACGTCCCTCTCCGCCGAGCAGCTGGCCCGGTACCTGGACCTGTCCTTGGAGGCAGCGCCCACCACCACCCTGCTGGGGCTCAAGCTCCTGGGGACGATGACGTCCCCCTCGGCGGACCTGTCCCTGGCCTCCGTGTTCGACGACGCCTCGCAGCGCACGCGAACGGTGTGGGTGGGGAGCGCGCTCCAGGGTGCCGAGGTCCTCACCATCGAGCGCACCCGGGTGATCCTCGTGAACGGCGGCCGGACCGAGATCCTCGACATCACCTCGATCCCCGCTGCTCCCGGACCGGCCACGGCGCCCCCACCTCCGGCCGCCCGCGCCTCCGGCTTTGGCGCCACCCTCCGGCAGACCGGCCCGGAGGCCTACACGATCCAGCGCCAGGACGTGGAGAACACGCTGGCCAACCTGAACGAGGTCGTCATGCAGGGCCGCGTGGCGCCCTCGTTCAGGAACGGGGTCCCCAACGGTTTCAAGCTGTTCGCCATGAAGCCGGACTCGCTCTACACCCGGCTCGGCATGAAGAACGGAGACATCGTTCATCGCGTCAACGGCTTCTCGCTCGACAGTCCGACACGGGCCCTGGAGGCCTATGGCCACCTGCGGGACGCCTCACGCATCGAGCTCGAGATTGAGCGCGACGGGCAGCCCCTGCGCAAGACGTACACCGTGGAGAACTGAAGCCAGCACTTCACTGGGCGGGGAGATTCCCCCTCAAGACCCGCAGGGCATTCTCTCCCATGATCTTCCGGATCTCCCCTTCCCCGAACCCCTCCGCCAGCAGCGCGTCCGTCACCTCGACGAGGCCCGCCGTATCAAACGGAACCGCGACCGCTCCGTCATAGTCCGAGCCGAGCCCGACATGATCGATGCCGGCCACGGACACCGCGTGGCGGATCGCTCGGGCCACGGCCTTGGCATCCTTGCCACACGTCGCGGTGCTCCAGTAGCCAATGCCCACCATCCCGCCATTCCGGATGATGGCGCGAAGCTGGCTGTCGCTCAGGTTCCGGTTGTTGTCGCACGTGCCCTTCACCCCCGTGTGCGAGACGACGACGGGCCGGGTGGCGAGCGCGAGCACCTCCTCGAACGTCTTCCTCGAGGCGTGCGCGAGATCGAGCGTCATCCCCCGCTCCTCCATGCGCTTCACCACGGCGCGCCCGAGCTCCGTCAGCCCCTCCTTCTTGACGCCGTGGGCCGAGCCGCTCACCTCGTTGTCGAAGAAGTGCGCGAACCCCAGCATCCGGAAGCCGGCGTCGTACAGCGCATCCACCGCCTCGACCTTGCCCTCCAGCGCCTGCATGCCCTCGAGCGAGAGGAGCGCCCCCACCTTGCCCGGATCCTTCTCGCGCTCGGCGAGGAACCGCTCCAGCTCCGGACGCGTGCGGATGAACACGAGCCTGCCCTCCGAGTCCTCAACGGTGTTCGCGAGCTTCTTCGCCTGGTACAGCGCGCGGGCCTTGAGGCTGAACCACGTGCTCGGCGGCCACCGCTGGGCGAAGGAGAGCAGCTGAATGTCATCCGTGGTGTCGTCATTGCTCTCGGTGTTCATGTTCTTCGGCGTCTTGGTGACGACACTGAAGATCTGGAGGGCGACGTTGCCCTCGAGGAGCCGGGGGACATCCACGTGTCCCTGGGAGGAGCGCTCATTCAGGTCCCGGTTCCAGAGCAGCGGGTCGGCGTGGAGATCCGCGATGAAGAGCTCCGAGTGCAGCGCGGCCCCTCGCTTCGTGGGGGTGTAGGGAGCGCCTCCATGGACCTGGTTCATCCGGTTGGCGGCCCGCTTGGCGACCACGTCCAGGACGATGAAGGCGCCAACCACCAGGACAGCCACGATCCCCAGGATGATCCACTTCTTCACGGCGTCCTCCAGAGCATGAGCGGAGATTATCGCCCAGAGCACCCGTGCCTTGTCGGGCAAGCGTGTATCGGCGAGGCTCCAGCCGCACCTTACACCTCGAGGCCTCATGCTCACGCCGCGTGCAAGGAGCGCCCTCTCCGCGCTCCTGCTCCTGTCCTCCGCCTGCACCTCCTCGCGACCGCCCTCTCAGATCGAAGGGACGGCCTCCGCCCCGAGCCTCTCGCCTGCCCAGGTGGCGCTGCGCACCTTCGTGGACGCGCACTTCGAGGACACCTTCCGGCGCTTCCCGGCCATGGCCACGCAGGCCGGCATCCACACCTATGACGGGGAGCTGCGAGGCTTCTCTCCCGAGGACCGCGCCGCCCACCACGCTCAGCTCAAGGCCCGGCTCGCCGCCCTGCCCCAGCAGGTGGACCGGGCTGCGCTGCCCCCGCTCGATCTGGCCGACTACGACATCCTCGAGAACCACCTGCGGGCGCGCATCCTGGACTACGAGGCCGTGCGCAACTGGGAGCGCAACCCCAACACCTGGCTCGGCACTGCCTCCTTCGCCCTCTTCCAGCTCGTCAACCGGGACTTCGCGCCGCTCGAGGAGCGCATGCGCTCCGCCGTCAGCCGCATGAAGCAGATCCCCACGGTGTTCTCCACGGCCCAGGCCACGCTGAAGAACTCGCCCAGGCTCTGGACGGAGATTGCCCTCATGCAGGCCCAGGGCACGCGCGCCCTGTATGCGGACACGCTGCCCAAGGCCTTCGAGCCCGTGAAGGACGCCGCCCTGCAGGAGGCCTTCAAGCAGGAGCAGACGCGCTGCCTGGCTGCCATTGACGGCTTCATCCGCTTCCTGCGCGAGGATCTCCTCCCGCGCTCGAATGGAGACTTCGCCA
>NZ_DASPHO010000477.1:0-11638 GCF_035629615.1 Hyalangium sp.
CCGCACGGTGGTCAAGAACATGCAGGGCGGTGCACCGCCGCCCCCGGGCGCAGGCGCCGCCCCCGCGCCGCCCCCGCCCAGGCCCGCCGCAGCCCCTCCGGCGCGTCCCTCCGTCTCGGACGTGCCCTCGGTGAAGCCCGCGGGTGGAGGCAGCCCCGCTGAGCTGTTGAAGGCGGTCGAGGAGGTGCAGCGCAAGGAAGTGGCTGCCCTCAAGGCCATGGTGGAGCTGCTCATCGAGAAGGGCGTGTTCACTCGCGAGGAGTACCTCGCCAAGGTCAAGCGGTAACATCCGATCATGCGCAAGAAGATCGGCGAGCTGCTGGTCCAGGCTGGTTTCGTGACGGAGGCGCAGGTCCGCACCGCGCTGGGGCAGAAGCGTACCTACGGCCGGGGGACGCGGCTGGGCTCGGTGATGGTGTCCATGGGGATGATCAGCCCGAACCAGCTCGCGCGGGTGCTGGCCGAGC
The DNA here is from genome assembly GCF_035629615.1 of Hyalangium sp. GTDB lineage: Bacteria > Myxococcota > Myxococcia > Myxococcales > Myxococcaceae > Hyalangium. The sequence continues at coordinate 468 of NZ_DASPHO010000477.1, forward strand.
AGTTCGACATGCCCTTCGTGCAGATTCCGGAGGTTCCCCAGGAGGTGGCCACGCTGCTCTCGGCGGACTTCCAGTCCGAGCACCGCATCGTCCCCTTCAAGCTCGATCACGACGGCAAGAGTGAGCGGCTGCATGTGGCGGTGGAGGATCCGGCGGACCTCTCCCTGATCGACGAGCTGCGCTTCCAGCTCCACAAGGCCCTCCGCGTGTACGTGGCTGCCTCGGACGACATCGACCGGGCGCTCATCATGGGGCGCGGCGAGAAGCTCGACATCGTCCAGGCCGTCCCGCTGGGGGAGGAGGACGAGGGCGGCGAGATGAAGATCGAGCGCGGGGGGCCGCTCGTGGTGCAGGGGAGCTTCGTCAGCGAGTCCGAGGAGGAGGTCACCCCGCCCATGCCTCGGCCGCGGCCTCCGGTGCTGACCACAGCGCCCGCCACCCCGCCGCCCCCTCCCAAGGAGGCGGCCACGGACTTCATCGACGATCTGCTCGGGACGAAGAAGCGCCCGGCGCATCAGCCTCCACCGCCGCCGCCACCCGATCCGGGCCAGCCGCGCGTGCCGGTGGTCATGTTCGGCGGGGCCGCCAAGAACGTGAAGCCGCCCGAGCAGAACCTGCCGCCGAACTTCTCGGAGGAGGATCTGCAGGTGCTCGAGAACCTCGAGCGCCTCTCGCATGGCGAGGAGCCAATGGCCCCCTCGCAGAAGATCATGCCAGCCCAGATGGTGGCAGCGCTCGTCCGGCTGCTCATCAAGAAGCGAGTCATCCAGGAGGAGGAGTTCCTGGACGAGCTGTCCCAGAAATGAGCGAGCCCCTCCTCGAAGTCCGTGGCCTGAAGACCCGCTTCTCCCTGGAGGAGGGCCCGGTGCTGGCGGTGGATGATGTGTCCTTCTCCATTCCTCCCGGGGGCACGCTGGGGGTGGTAGGGGAGAGCGGCTGCGGAAAGAGCGTCACGGCGCTCTCCATCATGCGGCTGGTGCCGGATCCGCCGGGCCGGGTGGTGGCGGGGGAGGTCCGCTTCAAGGGCCGGGAGCTGCTGGCGCTCCCCGAGGAGGAGATGCGCCGCATCCGCGGCCACCACATCTCCATGATCTTCCAGGAGCCGATGACGTCGCTCAACCCCGTCTACACGGTGGGCGAGCAGATCGCCGAGGGGGTGCGGCTGCACCAGGGCCTGGATCGGAAGCGGGCGAAGGAGCGCTCGGTGGAGATGCTGCGCCAGGTGAACATCCCCGCGCCCGAGCAGCGCGTGGACGCGTACCCGCACCAGCTCTCGGGCGGCATGCGCCAGCGGGTGATGATCGCCATGGCGCTGGCGTGCAACCCGGAGCTCATCATCGCCGACGAGCCCACCACCGCACTGGACGTGACGATCCAGGCGCAGATCCTGGATCTGCTCAAGCGGCTCCAGGCCGAGCGTGGGATGGCGGTGATGCTGATCACCCACGATCTGGGCGTGGTGGCCGAGAGCTGTGACGCGGTGGTGGTGATGTACGCCGGCCGCGTGGTGGAGCAGGCCCCGGTGCGCACGCTCTTCAGCCGGCCCGCGCACCCGTATACGGCGGGCCTGCTGCGCTCCATCCCGTCCTTCCAAGAGGTGCTGGGAGGGGGAGGGCGCCAGCGGCTGAAGACGATCCCCGGCATGGTTCCCAGCCTGCGCCGCCTGCCCGCCGGGTGCCGCTTCCGGGATCGCTGCGAGCGCGCGATCGACGTATGCGCCCGGGTGGATCCGCCGCTCGAGCCGAAGCGCGAAGGACAGGCCGCCGCGTGCCACAACCCGGTGCCCGTGCCATGACCGAGCCCCTCCTCCAGGTGCGAGACGTGAGGACGCACTTCCCCGTGCGTGGCGGCCTCATGGGGCGGGTGCGCGGCACCGTGAAGGCGGTGGACGGGGTGAGCTTCGACGTGGTGCGCGGCGAGACGCTCGGCCTGGTAGGGGAGAGCGGCTGCGGAAAGAGCACCCTGGGCCGGACGTTGCTGCGGCTCATCGAGCCCACCGCAGGCTCCATCCGCTTCGAGGGGCGGGAGCTGACGGGCCTCTCACAGCGCGAGCTGCGTCCCCTGCGCCGGCGGATGCAGCTCATCTTCCAGGATCCCTACGCCTCGCTGAACCCGCGCATGACGGTGCGCGACATCATCGGCGAGCCGTTCGCCATCCACGGGCTGGCCCGGGGCCGCGAGCGCGAGGAGAAGGTGCGGGCGCTGCTGGATCTGATGGGGCTGTCGCGTGACGCGATGGGGCGCTACCCGCACGAGTTCTCCGGCGGCCAGCGCCAGCGCATCGGCATCGCCCGCTCCATCGCCATGCGGCCGGACCTGGTCATCGCGGACGAGCCCATCAGCGCGCTTGACGTGTCCATCCAGGCGCAGATCGTCAACCTGCTGGTGGATCTGCAGCGCGAGCTGAAGCTCACCTACCTCTTCATCGCGCACGATCTGAAGATCGTCGAGTACATCTCCACGCGCGTGGCGGTGATGTACCTGGGGAAGATCGTCGAGCTGGCGGATGCGGCGGAGCTCTACCGCCGCCCGCGCCACCCGTACACCCAGGCGCTGCTGTCCGCCGTGCCTGTGCCGGACCCGGACCACAAGAAGACGCGCATCATCCTCCAGGGGGATGTGCCGTCCCCGCTCGCGCCGCCGCCGGGGTGCGCGTTCCACCCGCGCTGCCCCCACGCCTTCGAGCGCTGCCGGCGCGAGACGCCTCCTTTATATGTGCTGGGCCATGGCCACACCGCCGCGTGCTTCCTGGCGGAGCAGGACGCCCGGGGTAACGTGGAGACCACCGCAGCGGGAGGGGCACAGGGTGTTCTGGCTCAGCCACCATCGGGAGGATGAGTACAACCGCACCTACGTGCTGGGCGGGGTGCGCGTCTGCGCCCGCTGCCTGGGCACCTACCCGGTGCTCCTGGCCGCCATGGTGGGCTTCTTTGCCCTCCGGTCCCCGCTCCAGTGGGAGTGGGACGTGCCGGTGGGGCTCGGCCTCACCCTTCCAGCGCTCGTGGACTGGGCCATGGGACGCTTCCGGCCCGCCGGTGGCTCCAACCTCGTGAGGACCCTGACAGGGGTGCTCCTGGGGGTGGCGCTCGGCCGCTCCCTCTACATTCATGTTCAGCGCCCCCTGCCGGCCGTCCTCCTGGCCCAGGCCGCCCTCGTGACAGCCGTCGCCGTCCCTGTCATTCTCGCCACTTACCGAAGACCACGCCCCGGCTAGACCCAACCGCCGCGTCGCCCGTTGAAGGCTACGGTGGGAGGGGGACGGGGATGACCCGTGGCCTCGTGATGGGGGAGTGGTGGGACCGGAGACCTCAGACGAGGGGCTGATGCTCGCCTTCAAGGCGGGGGATGCCCGTGCGTTCGAGACGTTGGTGCGCAGGCACCGGACGCCGGTCTTCAACTTCATCCTCCGCTTCACGGGGCACCGGGCACGGGCGGAGGACGTGCTGCAGGAGACGTGGCTGAAGGTGGTACGCAGTGCCCGAGATTACGAGCCCAAGGCGAAGTTCACGACCTGGCTCTATACGATTGCGAGGAACCTCTGCGTGGACAGCGCGCGCAAAGAGAGCTACCGGCAGGCCTCCTCCCTGGAGGCCCCCACTGGCAATGGAGCCGGGGGCGACGAGGGCCGGCCTCTGGGCGAGGGCCTCCCGGACCCCGGGGCCAGCCCCGAGCGCGGCGCTTACAACGCGAGCCTGCGGCCCCTCATCGAGCGCGCCCTGGCCAGCCTCCCGGAAGAGCAGCGAGAAGTCTTCGTGTTGCGTGAGTACAGCGGCATTGCCTTCAAGGAGATTGCAGAGGTGACGGGCGTCTCCGAGAACACGGTGAAGAGCCGGATGCGCTACGCCCTTGAGGGCTTGCGCCGGCGCCTGGCCGAGCTGGGCGTGGACGGGGACCTCGCCGACGATGGAAGGACGGTGGCGGGATGAAGCCTCAGACCTTGCATGCGCACGAGGACCGGCTCCTCGACTTCGTCTACGGCGAGCTGCCGCCCCTGGAGGCCCGCGCGGTGCAGTCTCACGTCGACGGATGCCCCCGGTGCAGCGAGCTGCTCGCCGGGATGCGCGGGGTGCGCACCACCATGGCGCAGCTCCCCATGGAGCCCGCCCCCGACGCAGGGCTGGAGTCCCTGCTGGCCTATGCGAATCAGGCTGCTCGCAACGCGGCCGCGGGTCCTCCTCCCAAGCCGACCTGGTGGCGGCGCTGGTTGATGCCCGCGATGGGCGTGACCGCGGTGAGCGTCTTCGGCATCGTGTCGATCCAGGTAAACAAGGCGGTGGATCTCAAGGAGGAGGTCGCGGCGCAGAGCGTGGCGAAGAGCGCCGAGGATTACGCTCCCGCCAGCCCGGTGAAGAGCCCGGAGCCCACCGCCGCGCTCAGCCCGGAGCCCAGTCAGGAGCGTGCTCCGGTCAATCTGCCCCCGGCGGCCATGCAGAAGGTCGCCCCCAAGGCCCAGAGGGTGCAGCCGACGCCGGTGCCAGCGCCCGACACCGCCCGGGCCGGTGCCGGCCCTGAGCAGGAGGAGGAGGGGGCTTACCAGCAGGGCATGACTCCGCCTCCGCCGGCCCCCGCCGCGAAGCTGGACAGCGCCTCGGTGATGAAGGAATCGCCTCGCAAGAAGCCGCTCACGTCCGGCAGCCGGGACGCTCGCTCGGATTGGAGCAACACGGGCGCTGGCGCGGGCTTGGGCGATACCAAGGATGCCGCCAAGGGCAGCGATGACCTGGGGGAGGACTTCGACCGCTCCGCCGAAAAGAAGGCGAAGCAGGGCTACAGCTACGATCGCCGTGACGCGATGACCCAGTCGGGGGCGTTCTCCAAGCCCAAGCCCATCCTGGTAGCCCCGGGGCAGGCGGGCACGGCCACGGCGGAAGCACCCGCGCCGGCCGAGCCGTCTGCTCCCAGCGCCCAGCCTCCCATGGAGGAGGCCGCCGCCGATGGGCTCATGGCGGAGAGCGAGGCCCAGGTGCAGCAGCAAGCGCCCTCCAGTGGAGGGCTCAGTCTGAATCGGGGCAGGAGCAACGAGACCGCCGCGAACAAGCCCTCAGCCTCCACCTCCAGGCCCGCGGCCGCCGAGGACGACTTCGACGATCTGTTCGGCGCGAAGGAGTCCCCGGGGAAGCGGGAGCAGAAGGCGCCGAGCACCGCCGCGGCGCCGCCTCCACCGGCTCCGGCTGCCGTGGCGCCCATGCCCTCGGTGAGCACCACGCCTCCCGCGAAGACCGTGGCCCGTGCTGAGCCGAGGGGCAAGTCGGCAGAGGCTTCTCCCGCCGAGCTGTCCAAGCAGGCGGATGCGGCGCTACGCGCTGACGATCGGATCCGGGAGGTCCAGCTCCTGCGACAGGCCCTGGCGGTGGGGGCCACTGGCGGGGAGCGTCTGCGCCTGCTCGACCGGCTCTGCGACGCGGAGTTCGCTATCGGCCGGCGTCTGGAGGCTCAGGAGGCCTGCAACCAGGTGCTGGAAGAGGGGCCGCGCTCCAACGCCGCCCAGATGGCGCGGGGCCGCCTGCGCAAGCAGGGACTGGAGGCCGACGACGCCAAGCCCGGCACAGGCTCCAGGGGCCCTCTGAAGGCGGCTCCCGCCGACAAGATGGAGGCCCCGGTCTCCGCCCCCACCCAGCTCCAATAAGGGGCATTATTCCAGTGGGGCGGTCCAATTGACCGATGCGCCCACCACTCCCTACCCCCGATAATGCCAAGGATGGAAGCAGGGGTGTCAGGTCGGGAGTCGGGACAGGTCGCCGTCGAGGCGGCGCTGATCATGCCGATGATGGTGTTCATGGCGCTGGGGATCCTCCAGCTGACCATGATCCAGCACGCGAAGCTGATGACGGAGTACGCGGCCTACCAGGCGGCGCGGGCGGGCAGCGTGTGGAACGGCAACAACGAGCGCATGCACGACGCGGCCATCGTGGCGCTGCTGCCGACGATGGGGCGGCGCACGGACTCGCTGCCGAGGTTGGCGGAGGCCTGGGGCCGGCACAAGATCTACGACGAGGCGATGAGCAACCTGGCCTGGAGCGCGACGAAGGTCCGGCCCCCGGCCTCGTTCAACGGCTCCAACTTGTTCGGGATGATCCGGGTGGACACCATCAACCCGGCCTACTTCACGCCCATCGACACGATCTGGAAGCTGCGCGCCGGGCGTGACTGGGAGGAGCTGGACTTCGACGGGGCGGCCAGCTTCCCGGAGGTGCCCGAGTTCGAGAACAACATCCGCAAGTTCTTCAACCTGCCCGAGCCGGATGACTCGGAGACGGTGTACCGCAAGGCCACGCGCCTCACCATCCGCCTGCGCTACTGGTACGAGATGCGCGTGCCCTTCGCCAACTGGATCATCTTCACCGCGTGGTACGCCTCCAACGCGCAGGTGGCGCTCTACGGCGCCATTGACCGGCCCACGCTGCTGCGGGGCAACATGCTCAACCGGACGGCGAACCTGGATGCCCTGCAGGGGAAGGCGAAGGAGCTGGACCACGAGCGGGGCTACAGCACCGTGTACGCGCCGGAGATGTGGGTGCTCTGGGGGCTGGCCACTGGCAGCATCCCGCTCGTCTCGGACGTGGTAGGCAAGCGCTACTTCCTGCCGCTGACTGCCACGTACACGATTCGCATGCAGTCCAACTTCCACCGCAAGTGGATCCTGCACTTCAACCCCGACTGGGGCCTCTAGGCCATGTTCACCCGCGTCCTGAGACAGAGCTTCCGACGCCAGGAGGGCCAGGCCCTCGTCGTAGCCGCCTTGCTCGTGCTGCTGATGTCCCTGGCGGTGCTCACCACGGTGAACCTGGGCCACACGATCCACGAGCGCGTCCGGCTGCAGAACACCGCGGACGCGGCGGCCTACTCCATGGCAGCCATGGAGGCGCGCGCGTTCAACTTCTATGCGTACGCCAACCGCACCCAGGTGTCGCACTACGTGTCGGCGATGATGTGGCAGTCGCTGCTGTCGCTCATCTACTTCACCGAGGCCTTCGTCACGGACATCTACGGGTTCATGCGGACGATCAACCCCTGTTCGGGAGACCCGGATGGGGCGTTCTGGACGGTAGCGTGTCCCATCCTCGAGAACGTGGTGCCGTACCTCAGTCAGATCATGAAGGTGATCGACACCTTCATGAACACCTTCAAGAACCTCATCCAAGGGTTCCAACAGATTCTCCGGACCGCCAACCCGGACTGGCTCATCGGGCGGATGGTGATCCCGACCCACCGGATGCTCAACTCGGCCATGTTCTTCGCGTCCCAGGTGGTGATGATGGCCACGCTCACCCAGGTGTCCCAGACCACCGACTCGGTGATCTACGCCAACGACAAGAACGTGGACTCCAAGCTGGGCCAGCTCGCCGCGGGGGCGCTGAGCGCGTGCATCTTCGATAAGGCGCACTTCCGCGAGTCAGGCGACTCTCCGCTGGCGCTGGCCCACCGCAACCCGCTGGAGCCCATCGATCCGAGGAAGAAGAAGCATTCGGACAAGGAGGCGCGCGCCAAGCGCGTCATGGGCGCCATCACCAATGCCACGCGCTACGCCTGCGACTCCGACGATGGGTCCTGCCCCGAGGGCTTCATCACCTCGCGCAAGCTGGGGGACCTCATCCCCCTGCCGGACGGCCTGGGCGTCATCCGCGATCTGCTCAGCCGGGACATCGACACGCCCTTCTTCAAGTTCGCCAAGTACGGGCAGACGCGCTTCCTCACGGCCAACAACCCCAACGCCGCCAAGGTCAGCGAGACGAGCAGTCCCTACACCCCTCGCAACACGATCCGGGACTGGAACGATGGCATCGAGCCCACGCTCGGCCGCATGGCCCAGGGCGACAACCTGGGCTCGGACGAGCTGTACTGGATCAAGTTCGGCCCCACGGGCTTCGGTCCGTTCCGCAATCCGTTCGCGTGCGCGGAGGATGACGATCCCCGCGAGTGCTGGGGGGATCCGCGCGAGGGCTACCGGGCGACGAAGAGCGACAAGCTGACCTTCAAGCACGCGATGAAGACCAGCATCTGGGCGATGAACGAGCACGAGGGCTCGCACAACAACGGTGGTGTGCACTGGCGCGTCCACCACGACACCCTGCCGGCTGGTGACAGCTGGCTGCGGGTGTACCGGCCCTCCGGCCCGGAGTCGGAGATCGGCGTCCACCGCAGCAAGGTCTGTGTGACGGGGAAGGTGCTGGGCAGCTGCCCGCCGTTCGTCCCCGAGATCGACGTCTTCACGGCCAACGTGATGCCCGCGCAGGATGGAAACCACCCGTGGAAGGGCATCGTCCCCTTCATGCACTTCGAGCCCGGCCAGTACGCGGACACGTGCGGCGGCACGGCCAGCAGCGACAGCGCCACCCGCTACAAGCACGACTTCAACCAGCCCTCCACCTGGGTGGCGCTCAACAAGACGGCGGATCAGATGACGAACGCGAGCCACTCCGACCATGCGGGGACTGGCTCCAACGCGATCGGCCTCCTCAACGGGCAGGGCAAGGTGCAGTGGAAGTTCTCCAGCTACAACGCGGCGCTGGAGATGAAGAACGATCGGATGAAGTTCCTCGACACCACCGAGGGGCTGAACGTCATCTCCCGCGGGCAGACGTACTACCACCGCCCCGGCAACTGGGCCGAGCAGCCCAACTTCTTCAACCCCTATTGGCGTCCCCGGCTCGCCTCCGTCTACCAGGGCCGGCACTCGCTGCCCTTCGTGGGCGAGCTGGTGGACCGGCTCCCCGGCGAGCTGAAGAACGTCCCGCCGAAGATCATCACCCACTGAGGCCCGGCCGATGAGAACCCCCGCCCAGCAGCGTGCGTACGCCCGGCGTGGTTCCGCCACGGTCGAGTTCGCCCTCATCGTGCCGGTGCTGGTGATGATTCTGCTGTTCAGCATGTACCTCACCGAGCTGTCGCGGGCGAAGCTCAAGCTCCAGGAGTTCGCGCGCTACGTCACCTGGGAGATGACGAGCTACACCCTGAGCGACTTCGCCAACGAGAAGCACGACGAGGCCTTCTCGGGTGCGCAGCAGGAGATGATGGAGGAGGCGGTCGACCGCTACAAGGACATGGACTCGGTGGAGCCCAACGCGCCGGCCGGCAACTTCGTCGCCCGGTACTCGGAGGTGCAGGGCACGGTGCGGAACAAGGAGATCCCCCTCTTCGAGGCGGGGCTCGCGCTCGGCAACAGCGGGGAGGGATACGCCAGCCAGGTGGTCGGCGCGGCGAACGTCGGCGCCAACGCGCTGCTCAACCAGTGGCGCTTCAACACCAAGGGCTGGGTGGAGGCGGAGATGAGCATGAAGTTCAACGACGTGCTCCTCCCCCGCGAGTACCTGCAGGAGGGCCAGGGCGGCTTCTCCAAGGTGGATCCCTTCGGAGGCAAGAGCATCCGGAGCCTGGGGCTCACCTCCCGCTTCTCCATGTATGCGGATGCGTGGAACATGGAGGACGGCGCGGACGCCACGATCCGCGGGCGGCGCGCGGGCGCTCACCGCAACGGCCCCGAGGAGTATCCCCACGGCCTCTACAAGCAGGTGGACCGGATGGTGTTCCTCGGCGTCCGCAAGGATCTAGAGGACGCCGTCGGCGGCATTGGCCAGTTCCGGCAGTTCCTCCAGAGCTTCTCCCCAGCGTTCCTGGGTGCCTTCGTCGTCTCGCACAACTACGGCCCGAGCCCCGGCGGAGACGACGCCACGGACTGGGGCCGCGAGTGCATTGGCGAGGACACGGGCATCGAGTCCTATCCGCACGAGGCCGAGGGCGGCCTCAACAACCTGGGGAAGTTCTCCCAGATCGACTGGCCGCGGCCCATGTGCTTCGACACGGCGCCGTTCCGAGACCAGCCCTATGATCGCTCGCAGTACATCCAGATCTTCAAGGCGCGCGGCGAGCACTTCATGGGCTGCAAGAACCCCCAGGCCGAGGATCCTTCCGCGCCCCTGAGCGCCGAGTCCACCAAGGGGGACAAGAACACAAATGTCGTCAACTGCGAGTAGAGCGCTGGCCCGAGCAGGGCTGCTGGGCGTGCTCCTCGCGGCGCTGGCCGCGGGCGCCGAGCAGGAGCTGCCCGTGTACCCGGGCACCGTGCACACGCGCATCGGCAATGATCTGATCATCGCCGGCGAGTACTACCGGCTGGCCTACTTCACCACGGACGACTCGATGGAGAAGGTGGCCGACTACTTCGCGCGACACTGGCGCGGGCTGGGCTACCCCACGGTGGTGGAGGGCGATCTGCGGAACGAGGCCGTGGTGTCCGCCCTCTACACGCGCGAAGGCCTGCAGCGCGGCGTGGTGCTGCGCCGGCACCTGGGGAAGACGGCGGGCTTCACGGTGCTGCGGGATCTCTGGGTCCGCGCTCCCAAGAAGCCCGGCGCCGGCCTGGTGAAGCTGGAGGGCACCCTGTTCAGCCAGGACATCACCACGCGCGACGATCCGGGCGGCTCACAGCACCGCTCCTCGCTGGTGCAGGGGGGCCTGGATCACGTGCGCCAGCAGGTCTCCGAGTCGATGACCCGGCAGGGCTTCTCCCTGGTGCGGGAGGTGGGCACGAAGCTGGAGGGCGAGCTGCGCTTCACCCTGGAGCACGCGCGCAAGGGAGAGCAGGTGGTGACGACGCTCAGCCGCATGGACGAGCAGAGCACCGCGGTGCTCCAGATGTGGGTGGGCTCGGACCGGCCGGATGCCCTGCCCAACGGCGAGGCGGTGCGCCAGAGCCGCGCGGCCTGGGAGCGTGAGCAGCGGGAGAAGAAGGCCCCCCAGGAGGGCGCGCCATGAGGACGCTGGCGCTGGCGCTCGTGCTGCTCGTGGCGTCCCCGGCCCCCGCGGCCATGCCGGGGAAGGCCCTGCTCGAGCACCTGTCCAAGGGGCTGCGCACCACCCAGGTGGGCGACTGGGTCACCTACAAGCTCGACGGCGGCGGCGCGCGGGTCCACTACTGGCGCCTGGCGGTGGTGGGGGAGGAGAAGGACTCCCTGGGGCGCGACGCGCTCTGGCTGGAGATGGAGATGGGCACCCACCCGGCCATGCGCGCTCCCCTGTCGCAGATCCGCATGCTCATCGCCCGGGGCACTGACGGCATGGCCTTCAAGCCTGGCTCCGTCACCCGCCTCGTCGTCGCCATGGGCTTCGACAAGCCCCAGGAGTACTCGCAGGAGGCGCTCGACTGGGCGCTGACGAAGCACCCTCAGCCCCGG
>NZ_DASPHO010000478.1:0-3627 GCF_035629615.1 Hyalangium sp.
CACGTTGCGCAGCTCGCGCACGTTGCCGGGCCACGGGTACTGCGCCAGCAGCGCGCGCGTCTGATCCGACAGCGTGCTCGGCGGCCGTCCCATCCGCTGCAGCACGGTGTCCACCAGCAGGGGGATGTCCTCGGGCCGCTCCCGCAGCGGCGGCAGCGTCACCCGCAGCACCGCCAGCCGGTGGAACAGGTCCTCGCGGAACTTCCCCGCCTTCACCGCACTCTCCAGATCCACGTGTGTGGCCGCCACCACGCGCACGTTCACGGTGCGGTAGTCGTTGGCGCCCACTCGCTTCACCTGCCGCCCCTCCAGCACGCGCAGCAGCCGGGGTTGGATGTCCGGAGGCAGCTCGCCCACCTCATCCAGGAAGACGGTGCCTCCGTCGGCTCGCTCGAACACCCCGGCTCGATCCGTCTGGGCGCCGGTGAAGGCCCCCTTCACGTGCCCGAACAGCTCGGACTCGATCAGGGTGGGGGCGATGCCAGCCAGATCCACGATGACGAAGGGGCCCTTGTTGCGCTTGCTCTCCAGGTGGATGCCCTGAGCGCAGCCCTCCTTGCCCGTGCCCGTCTCGCCCTCGATGAGGACATCCGAGTCACCGGGGGCCACCCGCTCCAGCAGGGTGAACACCTCACGCATCTTCCGGCTGGCTCCCACCAGCGAGCCGAAGCTCGGGCGCGAGGAGGGAAGAATGACGCGCTCGCGTGAGTCCTCGGGAAGGATCTTCAGCTCGACGGCTCCCAGCCGGAGGACAGCCCCCAGGCGGACCTCCAGCTCGGTGAAGCGCATGCCCTCGCAGAACGAGCCGTTGCGCGAGCCCAGGTCCCGGGCCCGCACCCCGTCTTCCCGTACTTCCAGCGTCAGGTGTTGCCGGGAGACGGTGCGATCCTTCAGGACGATGTCACAGGCCGGGTCGGACCCAAGGCGGTAGCCCCGGACTTCGAGCGAGAGGGCGTGGCCCGCATCGTCCCCCGAGAGGGTGACGAGCTTCATCCGCAGCGAGGTGGGCCGGACCTCCGGCTGTGGGACCGTCTGATACCCCCACGGCAAGCTCTGATTTTCCTCGTCAGGCGCCACGCGTGGGGGACTCTACCACCGACGCGAGCCTCAAGGAGGGACCCCTGCCGGCGGCGGTCTCGGCAAACCTGTCAGACAGGTAGACAGGTTCGGCAAGTGCGCGTCGGGACGACGGGCCCGCGACGTGCGTCCCCACTCGAGGAAGAGGGGTGCAGCGGCCGTGGCCACTGCACCCCTCGAGGAGCGGGAGCGCGCTTCAGCTCAGGGCTGGAAGGAGATGCTGGCGCTGGCGCGAGTGTTGTTGGTCTCGATGAGCTCCGGCAGGGAGAGGCCCGGATCGGCCACCGCGCCCACGTGCCAGGTGCCCGGTTGCGGAGGCGGCATGCTCAGGGACAGGGTCTGCTGCGCACACTGCCCCGGCTGCAGGTCGCTGAAGGAGAGGTACTCCACCGGCATGTCCTGTCCGCCAGGAGGGCCGTTGTAGGAGAAGTGGATGGTGGCGTCCTCGGAGAGCACCAGCTGCACCTCCGCGAAGGATGCCTCGGTGCCCTGGTTGCACACCTTCACCGTCACCGGGTACGGCTGCCCGAACGCCACGCTGGCCGGAGCGGTGAGCTCACGGATGACGAGATCCGCGGAGTAGCCGATGCCGACCGCGACACTGGCGCGCGTGTTGTTGGTCTCGAGGAACTCCTGCTCGGAGCCGCTGGGATCGGCCACCGCTCCCAAGTGCCAGGCGCCGTGCTGGGGAGGATGCGCGCTGCTCTGCACCTGCTGCGTCGTGCATTGCCCGGGCTCCAGCGGCCCCGTGAAGAAGGACTGCAGCGGCTGATCCTGATCCTGCGGAGGGCCGCCGTAGGAGAAGCGGATGGTGGTGTCCTGGGAGAGCACCAGCTGCACCTCCGTGCCGCCACTCACGGTGCCTTGGTTGCACACGGTGACGGAGGCCGTGAACGGATCGCCGGGCCTCACGCTGGCCGGGCCGCTCACCGCCGTGATGGCGTAGTCCGTCCGGTGGCCAATGCCGACCGCGGCACTGGCGCGCGTGTTGTTGGTCTCGATCAGCTCGAGCTCGGAGCCGCTCGCATCGGCCACCGCGCCCAGGTACCAGAGGCCGTCGCTCGCAACCCACGGCTGGACCTGCAGTTGCTGCGTCGTGCACTGCCCGGCCTCCAGGTGTCCCGAGGGGAAGGAGACCAGCGGCTGATCCTGATCATGCGGAGGGCCGTCGTAGGAGAAGCGGATCGTGGTGTCCTCGGAGAGCACCAGCTGGACATCGGTGCTACCGCTCACGGTGCCCTGGTTGCACACGGTGACAGAGGCCGTGAAAGGTTGGCCGGGCAGGACGCTGGCCGGGCCGCTCAGCGCCGTGATGGTGTAGTCGGTCCGGTAGCCGATGCCGACGGCCTTGCTGGCCAGCGCGTTGTTGGTGTCGAGGAACTCCAGCTCGTACTGGCCGGGGTCGACCACTGCCCCCAGGAACCAAGGGCCCTCCTGCGGGACCCACACAGAGGTCTGCACCTGCTGCGTCCTGCACTGCCCGGCCTCCAGGTGCCCCGTAGGGAAGGCGTACAGCGGCTGGTCCTGCTCGATGGGAGGACCGTTGTAGGAGAAGCGGATGGTGGAGTCCTCGGAGAGCACCAGCTGCACGTCCGTGCTGCCCCCCGTGGTGCCCTGGTTGCACACCGTCACCGAGGCCGTCAGCTGCTGCCCAGGCATGACGCTGGCGGGGACGGTCACCGCCTGGATGATGTAGTCGGCCCCGTAGCCGATGCCGATGGGGTCGCTGACGCCCGTGTTGTTGGTTTCGATCAGCTCCGGCGTGTAGTTGCCGGCGTCAGCCACCGCGCCCAGGTGCCAGGTGCCCTCGTGAGGGACCCATCCATGCACCTCCGCCTGCTCCGTCCTGCACTCGCCCGGCTGGAGCCCGCCTGGGATGGAGAAGAACCCCGCGGGGAAGTCCTCGCTGTTGGGAGGCGCTTGGAAGGAGAAGCGGATGTCGGTGTCCTCGGAGAGCACCAGCTGCACCTCTGCGGGACCTGACTCAGTCCCCTGGTTGCATACCTTGACGGAGGCCGTGAACGGCTGGCCGGACATGGCGCTGGCCTGGGTGCTCACCTCCTGGATGATGATGTCCGGCGCATAACCGATGCCCGTGAGGACGCTGGCGCGGGTGTTGTTCGTCTCGACCAGCTCCGGCTGGTAGTTGCCAGGGTCGGCGATCACACCGAGGTACCAGGCTCCAGGGTCCGGGGCCCACGCGGAGGTCTCCACCTGCTCCGTCCTGCACTGCCCAGGCTGCAGCGGCCCCGTATAGAAGTTGTAGAGCGGCAGGTCCTCACTGGACGGAGGGCCGCCATAGGAGAAGCGGATGGTGGTGTCCTGGGAGAGCACCAGCTGCGCGTCCGTGCTGCCGCTCGTGGTGCCCTGGTTGCACACCGTCACGCTCACCGTGAACGGCTGCCCAGGCAGGATGCTGGCCGGGCCGATCACCGACTGGACGATGAAGTCCGGGCCATGCCCCACGCCGATGATCTTGCTGGCGCGGGTGTTGTTGGTCTCGATCAGCTCCAGCTCGCCGTGGCCCGGGTCCGCCACCGCGCCCAGGTA